>CANJPT010000038.1 GCA_947476195.1 Lewinellaceae bacterium
ATGGTGAAACGAAGCTTTTCAAAGGTGATGTGACTTTGATTCGATAGGGAAAGTTGGGAGAAGGGAGACTTTTTTATAAAGTGTCCCTTCTCGCTGCCAGCCCTTTTCTGAAACAGGAAGCGGGTTATTTACAAACGGGCGATTGGCATTTTGCTAATCGCCCGTTTTTTGGTGCTCCCGGCACGGGCGCTAACTAGTACCGCGTGCAGTTAATGGCCTATGAATTGGGGAGGCAAATTTTTCCTTCATCAAGGCGTGAGGAGGGCTCAATACGGGAATTGTAACCGACGAACAACGCATAGGAAGGGAAAGTTTGACCGCCACATTCATGGACCATTGGCTGGACGCGGCACTAGGCGGTTTAAGTCTGCCACACGCTTGGCAGGGTAGGAGTGTTATCCAAAAGCAAGGTTGTCCATCTCGAGGTGGAAACTCAAGGAAGCCGGTAGCAAAACGCTGGCTCGAAGATAGTGTTCCCAGTTTCTCTGCCATCACTGACCTCTTTCTTAGTATTCGTTTGTAGTCTCGATCAGGTTGTTCCATCCAATTGGTGAAGTAGAGCTATACGCTGGGTTTTATGATGGCAACTTAGATTGTTGAAGAGAGTGAAATAATTGGATTTATCCAGTTAGTTCTTTAGTGATGGGTAGCGTTTGTTTTAGGAATCCACCGAGTCTTTCCAACACTTCTATCCTTTGTCTGCTGAGAGGTCTTTTTTAGGTTTTTTTGCGACTACTAAAACGAGGCCTTTTTTATTACTTAGAGCTTGTTCGGGAATTCAATCTATGAATGATCGTTATTTCGGAAAAAAAAATGGGAATTGAGCATAGCCCAATTCCCATTTTTGTCGTTTATATTCGCAATCTAAATCCTAGGGCACGACTTTCATCAAATGCTCTCCAGATGCATTCTCCTCGATCAATTGATCATGCGTATGATAAGGCACGCTATTGAGTAGTGTCATTAACTCGTCTCGTTTGATCTTATATTCGTCCAACAATTGCCCGGTAATTGGGAGTGGCTGCGGAAGATTGAGCCGAAGGGGGTCTACTTCACGGCCGTTTTTCCAAAAACGGAAGCAACAGTGTGGGCCAGTTGCCAGGCCAGAGGAGCCTACATACCCGATCGTTTGTCCCTGGGCAACACGTGATCCGGGTCGGATGCCCTTAGCAAATCCACTCATGTGTAGATATTGGGTCTGATAGACACCATCGTGTTTGATCTTTACAAAATTACCGTTGCCGCCACGGTGGGTAGCTTCTAATACAGTACCTTCCGCCACTGCGATAATAGGCGTTCCATAGGGGGCAGCATAATCGGTTCCGAGGTGAGCTTTTACATACCCGAGGATAGGATGCATCCGGTGCAGGTTGTAGCGACTACTAATCCGGCTAAATTTTACGGGTGCTTTGAGGAATGCCTTTCGGGCAGGGCGTCCATCGAAGTCGTAGTAGTCTGTTTTTTGACCTTCTTTTTCGAAATGGAAGGCGTAGGACTCTTTACCCTCGCGTTCGTACACAGCAGCAATGATCTTGCCGGTGCCGACTGCTTGTCCCTGCACATAGTGTTGTTCGAACACAACCTTGAATCGGTCGCCTTGCTTTTGGTGATAGAAATCCACAGACGATGCCAGGACATCTATCATACCATCGGCGAGTTCATCGGAAAGGCCATTGTCAGTCAGAGCCTGCCAGAAACTTGTTTCCAAAACACCAGACGCAGCCACGATCTCCGTGTGTACATCCCGATTTATCACTTTTACCTTGTAAGGTTCTTTTAATTCGAATACAGTGTATTGGTAAGGCGATGGTTCGTATATCATCATTTCAGGCGTCTGACCGGCTTGGCGGGCAAGAAACCGTAGTGAGGAGCCCACACGCAGGCTATTTATTTTGAACTTGTCTTTGCAGTTTGCCACTAGTTTGTTCACCTGTGGATAACTAAGACCTGCCTGATCCATGAGGATAGTTCCGAGCACATCTCCGCGTTTTAATTCTTTTTCAGAAAGGGAGTACTCGTCCATAAAGTAGCCCCAGCGAAGGTTCTGTGTCTCGAGCGGAAGTGCATTTGGCCGCGAGACAACAGCAATGGCTGCAGCGGATGGTGTACTATTAGGCTGGTAGTACGTGAGCGTTGCAGCAAATATGCCTGCAGCTATGATGGTACTTGTGGCGATAAGCGAGTTTTTTTTTGCAAAAAAACGCCTCTTACGCCCCTGCCATAGGCCTGGCTTAGAATCTGGATTCACGTTAGAAAAGAAAGATTAAGAAAACGGTTTATTAAAGTTGATTATCCGGGGTGTCTTCCCGGCACCGTAGTTCCAAAGAAGTTGGATGGCAAATGTAGGAAAGCATTTTTGGTTTTGCCGTATAAATGGGTTTATTTTAACTAAAAGGGCAGGCCGAGGTTATTATAAAGCAGTCAAAATCTTTGTTGTAGGTGTCATTTAACCCAATGGTGATAGGAATGATGACGGATGGCAGGTATTTCTGCCTTGCCATGGGCTAGGGTTTAAATTGAAAGGTACAATCCGTTGGGGTAGCCTTTTTTTAAAGCTACATGCCTTGAGATGCCTTGGGCAGGCATCAAGCGTGTCAATGATACAACTGCAGGAGGGGGGTGTTTGGTTGCTGGAATGGCATACATAATTGGCAGACGTGGCGAGCGGGGAGGTGAATTGTATCAATTTAGTTTGATACAAGGCCCAATTGGATGTCCAAAGTGGCTCATTTCTTCTTTACCACGACATAAGTCACACCAGTGAGTGTCATAAGTTCCTTCTTTTTTTCTTCGATTTCAGTGGGTTTCAGGTAGAAAAAGCGTATTCCTACGATGTGAGTTGTGCCATTTTGCTGATAGTATTCCTGATAGTTTTCCGCTGTCAGTAGCCTGCGGAGTTTGTCAGCATTATTTTTATCCGAAAGAGAGGCCAAGATTAGGATGCATTCGCGTCCATTACGGGCTAGATTTACTTTTTCGCGGGCGGCTTTTTCTTTGGCTTCGAGGGATGCTTTTGCGGCCTTGTCCTGATCTTCTGTTAAAACGGGTTCTTTCTCTGCTATTTCTGGTGTTTTTGGCGCAACAGTTTCTGTTTTCTCAGACTTATCTTCCTTTGCAATTTCAGTGTTTGCTGTCTGCTCTATTTCTGCTGTCTTTTTTCTGTGTTGCCAGTACCAAATTCCTACTGAAAGTGCAGCCAGTAGCAGAAAAATACCCAAGGCAGTACTAATATTTGACCCTCCTCTTGTGCGCTCTGAAGCGAAGGTTGGCTCAGGCATTGGAGGTGCTGGGGGGGAGGGGTTGTATGTTTGCGCAGATAAATTGCTTGGCACTGTGGTGTTTGGAACTGTTTCAGTGTCTTGTTGCACCTCCCGGGAGCGAGCAATTGGCGAAAACTGTAAGGGGGGCAAGCCATAAGAGGACGCATTAAAATTAGTTGCGTCTGGCAGGAATTGTATTTTTTGAACGTAATTTTTATAGAGACGGCCTACACCGGATAGCGTTACGATTTCACGCTGATCAAGCAGATTGCGCATTTTTTCAACAAACACCTCAACGGCGCGGTTAGCTTCTTCAATCGAAAGTCCGTGAGCATCAGCGATGTCTGCAGTCAGTAGGCCATCGTTAATGGTAAGGTTTTCGCTAAACGCCAGGGTTTTAGCTGGAGGGTTTACGGTGCCGCCTACATAGTCTGTAGAGGCAGGCGTACGCGTGGCCGTGAATCCACCGAAGCCGGGTATCACGAGCGCGTCGTGTAGGAAAAGGAGTTTTTCGATGTGGGCTGGGATATCAATCTGCATAGTATGAATCGACTTATAGATTCTCTGTTTGGATCTTGATCGGCTTAAATTTGGCATGCGTTGCCAATAGAGTAGGATTAGTACTAAGGCAAAGGTACGGCTAGCAAAGGTACAATCGGTTCAAAAAAAGATTTGATTTTTAACCTGAGCAGGTGGATGAAATAATCCTTTAAAAGGGTTTGGTGTGAAAATGACAATAAGTGCTACTTTTGGCATCGAATATAATCAGCGTATATGGACACTACCGGTGAAGTTGGTTCTTTTTTTAAATCTGCTTTCTCTGTCGACAACGTAATTTTCGGCTTTGATGGTGGGGACTTGAAGGTGTTGCTTATCCAGCGCGGGCAATCCCCGTTCAAAGATAAATGGGCACTTCCTGGCGATTTGGTCTATCCAAACGAAGACCTCAACACAGCGGCAGAGCGTGTGCTTGAGCAGCTCACGGGTCTGCGCGGAGTTTATCTTGAACAGGTCAAAACTTTTGGTGCTGTAAATCGTCACCCTTTGGGGCGGGTAATCACCGTGGCCTATATTTCCTTGATCAAAATTAGCAATTATACCCTTACGGCAGCTTCATTTGCACAATCGGCAAAATGGCATAGCATTGATGAAGTAGGGCACCTTGCTTTTGATCACAATGAAATTCTGGAAAGTTGTCTTCGGCGATTAAAACGAAAAGTGCGAACGGCCCCGATTGGTTTCGAATTGCTTCCGCCAAAATTCACCCTCACAGAGCTTCAGCAACTATACGACTCCGTATTAAGACTACCCAAACACCTTGACAAGCGAAACTTTCGCAAAAAAATACTTTCAATGAATTTGCTTGTGGAATGTTCCGAAATGCAGGAAGGCGTGGCCCATCGTCCTGCAAAACTCTATCAATTTGACAGCGATAAATACGGGCAGTTTGTGAATGAGGGATTTATTTTTGATATTTGAACCAAGCGTTTGAGCCCTCGGAGCTAAAAAAATCACCAAGGGCTTGGTTCCAAAAAATAATTTATATGATCAGAATAGACCACATTGGCATTGCTGTTAGAGACTTGAGTAATAGCAATGAGCTCTTTCGGAAACTGCTCGGTGAGGCCCACTACAAAGTGGAGGCCGTAGAAAGTGAGCACGTACGCACTTCTTTTTTTAATATAGGAGCCAGCAAAATTGAGCTCCTGGAGGCCATTGATCCGGAAAGTTCTATTGCAAAATTTATTGAGAAACGTGGCGAAGGCATTCACCATATAGCATTTGAAGTTAGGGATATCCGGGCCGAAATAGATCGTCTTGAAGCGGAAGGTTTTGTTCCGCTCAACCGTGAGCCTAAGCGTGGAGCGGACAATAAACTCGTAGCTTTTCTTCATCCAAAATCATCCGGGGGGGTACTCGTTGAACTCTGTCAGAGCATTGAATGAATGTTTTTGGTTGTTTGTGAAATTGGTTATTTAGGAGATCAGGTTTAGGCACTCTAATAACCAATTCCACCAATAACCAATTATAGGCTACGCGTTCGACCCCCATCTACCGGCAAATTAATCCCGGTGATATAGGCGGCTGCCGGGCTGGCAAGAAAAGCAACTGCAGCAGCCACTTCTGAAGGCTCTGCAAAACGGCGCATAGGTACCTGGTTTTTGAATTGGGTTTCAATGGATTCTTTGGTCGCGGAGTTCGTTACAGCCCGCTTTTCGACAATTTCTGCCAGTCTGCCAGTCCTGGTAAATCCGGGTAAAACATTGTTCACCGTAATACCAAACTGGCCTACCTCATTGGCCCAGGTCTTGGCCCAAGCGGCTACCGCCCATCGGGTTGTGTTTGAGACCCCCAGCCCATCCAGAGGTTCTTTCACGGAGGTGCTTATGATGTTGATAATTCGCCCATAATTCGTTGATTTCATTCCAGGTAGAACTGCTTGTGCCAGTAATTGGTTGCAAATCAGATGGTTATGATAGGTCATTAGGAAGGCTTCTCCCCGTGCTTCGGTGATTGGACCACCTGCAGGACCACCGGTGTTGTTTACCAAAATATGTACGGGATGGCGTTCGAGTAAGTTGGTTACAACAGCCAATAGCCCTTGGCTGTCTGAAAAGTCAACCATCAGATAAGTATGTATTTGTCCTTGTGAGGTATCCAAAAGGGTGATGGTCTCTTGCAAGGCCGATTCAGTGCGCGCCATTAGGGTAACATTGGCGCCCAAGGCAGCAAGTTCAATTGCAATAGCGCGTCCAATACCTGCGCTTGCGCCGCCTATGAGGGCGTTTTTATTGAGTAGAGATAGGTTCATGTGTAAGGTGAATGCCGAAACGTTGTTTCGATTATATTTTAGGGTGAATGCTATGCATGTTTAGGTGGTATTGGCGGAGGATTGCGTTGGCTAAATTGTTTAATCATGAATGGATGCTTACTCAAGATTGCGACCGGGGATGAAAAAGTCCGCAAGTATAAGGATTTGCCCTTTGATTTCCAGAAGGGTAACGATTTTGGTCCGTTTTATCACAAAAACGCATTTCTATTCCTTTAATGTCACCGCTTTCCGATTATTTCTGTTTAAGTTGCGTGAAATAAAAACTCCCGGCAGCGCGTAGGCACTACCAGGAGTCGTATTTCAGAAACACAGGATTGTTAATCCAGCGTATAATATCCTAACGTTCAAATTTACACCTTTCCACCCTTGGCGGCAGCAATCACCGCTTCAGAAACGCTTGCAGGTGGAGGAGCGTAGTGGCTGAATTCCATAGTACTTGAAGCACGGCCGGAAGTAAGGGTTCGCAATTGTGTTACATAACCAAACATTTCAGAAAGGGGAACTTCTGCCTGGATTGCAACGGCGCCTCCCATACGACCTTCCTGGCCTTTTGGTAAGCCACGACGACGATTCAAGTCACCGATAACAGGACCAACATAATCTTCCGGTGTGATTACCTCCAGTTTCATGATAGGTTCCATGATCACAGGCTTTGTAGCAGGTGCTGCCGCGCGGAAACCTTCCTTGGCACACAATTCGAACGCGATTGGCTTGGAGTCAACTGCGTGCATACCGCCGTCGAGTACTCTAACCTTCATCGAGTCAATGTTGTAACCGGCAAGGATTCCGTTGTTCATCATCTGATTGAAACCATCAGCAATCGGTTTCTGGTAGTTCTTGTCAATCGAGCCACCAACGATTCCCCATTCGAACTGGAGTTTCTTTTTGCCGCTTTTGAAGTCGTCACTGTTGAGGAATTCCTCGTCGGCTGGTCCGAGTGTGAATTCCATATCGGCAAAAAGACCTGAACCACCTGTTTGCTTTTTCAAGCGCTCGCGGTGGGTAGTAGTCTTTGTCAAAGCCTCTTTATAGTTTACTTGTGGGGCACCTTGGTTGCATTCCACTTTGAATTCGCGACGTAAACGGTCCACGATAATTTCCAGGTGTAACTCACCCATGCCGCTGATAACGGTTTGGTTGGTGTCCTCATCATACTTTACACGGAAGGTTGGATCTTCCTCTGCAAGTTTGTTGAGTGCCATGCCCATTTTGTCAAGGTCTTTTTGCGTTTTAGGCTCTACAGCCAAGCCAATTACCGGCTCAGGGAAAACCATACTTTCCAGTACGATCGGGTGATTCACATCGCAAAGCGTATCGCCTGTACGGATGTCTTTGAAACCTACCGCTGCTGCAATGTCGCCTGCTTCCACCGAATCGATCGGGTTTTGCTTGTTCGCGTGCATCTGATACAAACGGCTGATACGCTCCTTGTCGCCCGTACGGGTATTTAGGACATAAGAACCTGCATCAAGTTTGCCGGCATATACCCGTATAAAGCATAAGCGGCCTACGAATGGGTCGGTTGCGATTTTGAACGCTAATGCGGTAAAAGGTTCCGTTACAGAAGGTTTTCTCGAAACTTCTTTCTCTGTTTTAGGGTCAATACCTGTTACAGATTCGATATCAATGGGGGCCGGGAGGAAGTAACAAGCTGCGTCGAGGCAAGCCTGTACGCCTTTGTTTTTAAAGGCCGAACCGCACATCACCGGAGTCATTTTTAAGTCGCAAACAGCTGCACGTACGGCTGCACGCATTTCTTCAACTGTAATGCTATCAGGATTGTCGAAGAATTTTTCGAGTAGTTGGTCATCATAAGAAGCAACTTCTTCGATGAGTAGTTGGCGAAGTTCATGCACCGTTTCTTTCAAATCCTCTGGCACAGGAATCTCCGTATAAGTCATGCCTTGGTCGTGTTCGTTCCAGATGACGGCCTTGCCTGTCACGAGATCTACCACGCCTTTGAAGTTGTGTTCTGAGCCGATAGGCACTTGAAGGGGAATCGCATTAGAGCCGAGTTTGGCTTTCATGTCTTTCACTACCATCATAAAGTCAGAGCCAGCACGGTCCATCTTGTTGACAAACGCGATACGTGGTACTTTATAGTTGTCGGCCAAACGCCAGTTGGTTTCGGATTGTGGTTCTACACCATCTACTGCCGAAAAGAGGAACACCAGTCCGTCGAGCACACGCAGCGAACGGTTCACCTCTACCGTGAAATCCACGTGACCAGGGGTGTCAATGATGTTGAAATCAAATAATTGCCCCTCTACTGTCCAGTGACATCTGGTAGCAGCTGAGGTAATGGTGATGCCGCGCTCTTGCTCTTGCTCCATCCAGTCCATCGTAGCTGCACCTTCGTGCACCTCTCCGATTTTGTGGTTGACGCCTGTGTAGAAGAGTGCACGCTCGGTGAAAGTCGTTTTGCCCGCATCAATGTGGGCGGCGATACCAATATTCCGGGTAAACCGAAGGTCCGTTGCCATGACTTATTCTTATTGAGTAAGTGAGAGAATGTGTGAATGTGTGAAACGGGGAGCAAAAACAAGTATTCAGAACAAAGTATTGTAAAGAGGCAAACTGCTTCTTATATCCTGAATGTTAATTTTGAGTAACCCTGTTGATTTCTAAGAAAATTTTGAAAAGTAAATATGACGATTCGTTTTCAAAACCTCTAAAAATACCGATACCGCCGAAAATTGCCTTCCCAAACACTATGTTGGGAGCTGCAATCTTCGGCGGTAGGACGGTTATTTAGCCTTGCTTAACGTCCACGGAAGTGAGCAAAAGCGCGGTTCGCTTCAGCCATTTTGTGTACATCTTCACGCTTTTTTACTGCATTGCCTTCGCCTTTAGCGGCGGCCATGACTTCAGCAGCGAGTTTTTCGGCCATGCCTTTGCCACTGCGGGCGCGAGCATATTTAATCATCCACTTGATTCCAATGGAAACCTTGCGGTTGGCAGGGAGTTCCGTAGGGATTTGGAAAGTAGAACCGCCTACACGGCGGCTACGAACTTCCACTTGTGGCATAACGTTGTTGAGCGCCTTTTTCCAGAGCTGCAACTCGTCCTCGTTGGTGCGGCCTTTTACGATGTCTAATGCATCATAAAAAATGCCAAATGCAACGCTCTTCTTGCCGTCCCACATGAGGTTATTTACGAAACGTGTTACCATCGTGTCGTTATAACGCGGGTCTGCGGCCAATACTCGAGGTTTCGGTTTGTGCTTACGCATTGTTAAATTTAATAAATGTGGTCAATGTGAAAATATAGTCAATGCGATGAAGGGGCCTAATTGACCACATTATCAGATTGACTATATTGATTTTATTTCTTTGGACGCTTAGTGCCGTATTTCGAACGGCTCTTGCTGCGCTTTTGTACGCCAGCTGTGTCGAGCGCACCACGAACGATGGTGTAACGCACACCCGGAAGGTCTTTTACACGACCACCACGCACGAGCACAATTGAGTGCTCTTGCAGGTTGTGGCCCTCACCAGGGATGTAACAGATGACCTCAAAGCCGTTTACAAGACGTACTTTCGCTACCTTACGCAGGGCGGAGTTCGGCTTCTTTGGCGTAGTGGTGTACACACGTGTACACACGCCGCGCTTTTGCGGGCTGGAGTTGAGGGCGCGGCTCTTGCTGGCGTATTCAACCTTTTCGCGGCTTTTGCGCACTAGTTGATTAATGGTTGGCATACCGTTATTCTTGCTAAAATTTTTATAACTCGTTCAAAATCAATGGAGAAAGCGGAATAATTCACTCCTTTTTCCCAAAACGGTGGCAAAGGTAGTTCTACTTAGGTCTATTTTCCAAGTAAGAATCAAAGTATTATGTGTGAATTGTTTGGTTTTTTATCGAATCACCGTCACATCACCCTCAAACTGCAATTCTGCGCCATCTATAAAGCCTACCAGTGCATACCAGGCAAATACCCCTTCTACTTTCTGTCCTTTCGCTGTTCCATCCCAACCGAAGTTTGGTTCATTCAACTCAAAGTCTCTATTTTCATAAATTAAGCTTCCCCAGCGATCATAAATGCGTAGGAGGGAAATTTGCGCAGCAGCCGGACCGCCAAAACCAGTAAAGTGGTCGTTTGGATAAGGCTTGTCGGGCGCAAAAATGTTAGGAAAATAAATTGGCCGGTCTTTTTTGACTTTAATCTTAATCGTGTCAAAAGCCATACAGCCATCTTCGTCGGTTATCTTGACGATATACGTAATGTTGTTTATGGCGGTAGCCGTTGGTTCAGCAATATTGGTTTCGTTCAGTCCAATGCCCGGCGACCACTCAAAAGTGACCGGGCGGCCAAATGGTGCCGTCAAGGTACTGATGTCAACCATGAAGCCAAGGTCGAGCGTCGTGTCAGGAGGTAGAGCCACCACAATGAGTGGAGGTGGCTGAATAATGGTTGCCAAAACAGAATCCTGACAACCGTAAGCGTCTTTGACTTTCACCCAATAATCGCCCGCCAATAAATTCTTTAAAGTATCTGATAGGAAATACGTGATACCGTCAGGGCTGAAAGTATAAAGCGGCCTTCCGCCTATTCCTTCCACTCGAATTTCACCCTCAGGGGTTCCATTGCAAATGAGATCCACTACATTGATCAGATTTATCGCTACATCTGGTGGCTCAGTAATGAAAACACCGCCTGTAGCAATGCATTCATTACGATCTGAAACGGTTACGTCATATTGGCCAGGGGGCAAATTGGATATGGTATGCGTGGTGGCTCCTGTGGACCATCGATATGTATAAAGGCCTGTTCCGCCAGATGGAAAGGCCTCCGCTTTTCCATTATTGGCTCCAAAACAGGATATGTCTACGGTATCAATCAATAATTCGAGCAAAGGGTTATCCGTCACAGTGACGGCAAAAGTCCCTTCACAGAGTACCGCATCGATCGCGTGAATCGTATAAACTCCTGCTGAAAAACCTCCTTGCGTGTTATTAGGGATAAAACCGCTGCCCCAATCGAACTGGACCAGGGGTTTGCCATTGGTTACATTTAGGGTGATTATTCCATTGGAATCTCCAAAGCAGAGGGGTGCTGTTACGCTGGCATCTGCTGTCAGGATCCGTTCGTCTACCTGAATGCCCAGGTCTGTCTGACAGTTATTAAAATCTACAATAGCGAGTGTGTAAAAACCCACACCAAGGTTATTCAAGGTGCTTTGGGTGGTAAAAGGTCCATTGTTCCAGCTAAATAAATACGGTGGGGTACCGCTTGTAATGTTGTTGATGGTTATTTGACCATTCGCGGTGCCATTGCAGTCGGGCGCAGCAATGAGCGTGTCTACGTGTACGTCCGGGTAAATTAATACAGATTGAATTTCCGTGACTTTGCAACCCAGATCTGTTTCCAGCGTAAGGACTACCGGGTGAACACCTGGGGTGTTGAACGCTACCGTATGCGGGCCGGGACCCGTTGCGATTTGTGGCACTACATCTGTACCAAAGCTCCAATTCCAGGAAGTGATTGCTCCAAGGGCAAAGGTGGAAGCATCGACTACCTGTACAGGAGTGCCGAGACAAACGGCATCAGGAATCGTTTCAAATTTCGCTTCGGGACCGAGAAATTCGCCGGTGCCCCCAAATTCGATCGAAAAACCGTTGCCTGTGGCAGAAAAGTTATTGACCACCAACGCGTAAGTTTCACCCTGAATCATATCTAATGGCTTGAGCCAGGCATCGTCACCGGGGTCGGAGCAGCCCGCATCTTCACTGACATCAGGATCACCTGAGCGCATGCCAGTAGGCCCAAGGCAAGCGGCGGAGTTGACGTTGTTGCTTTGCCCGGAGGCCATGCATCGTTCGACTACCTTGTCATTACAATTTCCGATGCCATTGGGCATGCGATAAATAATAAAATCAAGATCGTCCGGGCCATTTAAAGGCGTGAGCGTCATGACCAAGGTGCCAGATTTTGCACAGGTCCAGACAAACCAAGTAGAGTTGGATTCAAAAATGCCGGGCACCCCGTTGTTAAAGCAGGCAGCATCTTGTAATTCCAGGTTATTTAATCCTGCACCCGTAACATATTGCACCACAAAAGGTGATTTATCGCACAATATGGAGGAAGTTGGACAGTCAGAAGTTGGCTCAACTGGCGGATTGTAGTTGTTGATACAGATTTGGAAGGTTCCTTGCTGTCCGCCGGCTCCCTGCACCCGAATCAGATAGGTAGATCCTACAAAAAGGCCTCCTTTGTAGGCTTCAGCGATATTATTGCTGCCGCTGGATGCGTCACACACCAATTCATTGATGACCCCGCCGCAGGTTCCAAAATAAAGGGTCACTTGCGGGTCTTGTAGCGTCCCTCCTGGAGCTTGTGCGGTAGCGCCACGGACAGTAATCGTCATGTCAGTCGCCAGAGGCGTATAGGTGAACCATACGTCCCCTTCCACCGAGCCAAAACAACCTGGAGTGCCGTAAGTCGAGGGAGTTGCACCTAGATTGGTATAGGCAGCAACGGGGCTACAAAAAGTCAATTGGGTGGGAATGACGATCGGGGAGGAACATTCGTCGTTGCTTGGTTGTGCAAATGACCTTGCTACGCAAAGCAGAATGGCAAAAAATAAAGTATATTTTCTCATCGTATGCTGATATTCGATTTATTTACAATCTGCTGACCTGCCGTGCGGAAGTCAGGCCGCCAAGGTTATGGCAAGTTATTCAGTCGGTTTACAAACCATGACGCAAAGATAACCTGCTTTGTTGGCTGACCGGTTTGTGAAAGTTTTCTTAATATGCTGATATCCAACCGAAATGCCTCAAAACGATTTAAAAACTTCAAGAATGCATAAAATTAGCGAAATAAGCTTCGCTGGAGTTTATCTACTTTTGCCCCTGATGAAACATCTACCCAATGCGCTCACGCTCGCCAACCTGTTTTGTGGCTGTTGCGCTTTGCTCTATACTTTATATTGGCAGCCCGAAATCGCAGTAATGTTTACTGTTGGATCCTTCTTTTTCGATTACCTGGACGGGATGGTCGCAAGGGCCTTACATATCAGTTCGCCCATGGGCAAAGAACTCGATTCGCTGGCTGACGTAGTGAGTTTTGGGGTAGTGCCAGGGGCTATGTTGTTTCAATTGTTGTCCTCATCCGTTTGTGGGAATTTATGGACAGCCTTTTCACCCGCCAGTATTCAACCTCAAATTTGCCTGGCAGCTTTGCCCGCCTTTGTACTATCCGCCTTTTCGGGGCTTCGGTTAGCGAAGTTTAATTTAGATGCCAGGCAAGCCAATTATTTCATCGGGCTTTCAACGCCGGCTTGTACGGTATTTGTACTCGGACTGTTTTTTGCGGCGCATTACGATCGATTTGGATTGAAAACAGTCATAGAAAATCAGTGGTTTTTATACACACTTATCCTGGTGCTTTCCTGGCTTTTAATGAGTGAAATTCCGATGTTTGGGATGAAGATCAAACGACTTGATTGGAAGAGTAACGTGTTCTTTCTGGTTCTTTTGGCCCTATTTGCGGTGTTGATTATTGTATTGAAAGAACTCGCTTTGTCGGCCATTATTGTTTGTTATATCGTATTTTCGGTCATTTTTAAGAACAAAATCACCACTACTTGAATCAAAATATTATGAATTTTATTGCTGAAATCGACATCATGCCTCACAAAGAACTGCTTGATCCCCAAGGTAAAGCAGTCGTGAATAATATGAAACACCTGGATCTGTCTGGTATTCAGGATGTGCGAATTGGTCGTCACGTGTATATGGCCCTGGAAGCAAACTCTGAAGCTGAAGCGCGTGAGAAAGTCGACATCGCCTGCAAGAAATTACTGGCGAATTTAATCATGGAGACTTATTCGTTTTCATTGAAATCAGTTTAAATCTTCTGGATTTTAGGCTTTGGATATTGGACTTGTACTTTTTAGTCCTAAAGTCTAATATCCAAATATCCAATTGTCTAAAGTTCTCTATAGCATGCTCTACATCGTCCCAACACCAATTGGCAACCTAGAAGACATCACGCTCCGAGCCATTCGGGTGCTGAAGGAAGTGACTGTCGTGCTGGCAGAGGATACCCGAACCAGCCGCCGACTGCTCGATCATTATGAGATTAAAACACATCTCAGGGCTTTTCATGCTCATAATGAACATGCAAAAGTAGAATATGTAGTGGATGAACTGGCCTCGGGTGTAACCATGGCACTTATCTCTGATGCCGGCACTCCGGGGATTTCTGATCCGGGATTTTTGCTAGCCAGAGCTTGCCATCGCAGAGGTATTCGGGTGGAATGTCTTCCGGGTGCTACGGCATTTGTGCCGGCGCTTGTTGCCAGCGGCCTGCCTTGTGACACCTTCCATTTTGAAGGTTTTCTGCCGCATAAAAAAGGCCGACTAACACGGCTGAAATACCTCTCTGTGCTGCCACACACCTTTGTGCTTTATGAATCGCCGTTTCGATTGGTAAAATGCCTGGAAGAACTCATTTTGCATTGCGGCGCAGACCGACAGGCTTGTGTAGCCAGGGAATTGAGTAAAAAATTTGAAGAAGTTAAAACGGCAGCGCTTTCAGAATTGCTCGTACATTATACCTCAAAAGAGGTGAAGGGGGAGATCGTGGTGGTGGTAGGCGGGAGGTGAAATATCCAATATCCAACAAGGAATTTCCAATGTCCAAGTATGGCTTCGCGCATTACATTCATCATTGGCGAAATACTAATTCAGGCGAATCAGGAGCTGTAAATCTTAGAGCAGCGCCCTCCTTGGACATTGGAAAATCCTTGTTGGATATTGGACACTTCTCAGCGCCAAACCGCCGTACTGCCTTCTGCTGCGAACTGCACCTCCAGTAGATGCGGAAAAAAGTCCTTTAAACTATCAATGTGCGAAACGATATAAATCTGCCTGAATTGTTCTTGTAAATAATTGAGTGCGAGCATCATTTCCATTCGTCGCTCCTCGTCCTGGCTTCCGAAGATTTCGTCGAATGCGAGAAATTCCATCCCTACTTGCCGTGACGAGCCGTTCAAATCCATAATAGCCTTTGTAATGGCAATTCGCAGGCAGAAATTGGCAAGGTCCACCTCACCGCCGCTAAAACGCTCAATAGGATAGAGCACGCCTCCATCGGTGATTGAGAAGTCAAAATTTTCGTCTACGCGGATACCCTCGTACCTGCCTTTCGTGATTCGGCTGAACAAATCACTGGCTTCATGGGAGATACCCGGGCTGACTTTTTCCAGAATTTCAGTTTTGAATAGACCTAGTAATTCAGTGAGTCTCCGAAGCAACCCAACTTCTTCTTCTTTATCCCTGATCTGCACTAAGATCTGATCATGGGTTCGTAGTTTTTCGGTAGATTTTGATTGCTCAATTTGGAGTTCAAGTCCTGCTTTCTCTAACGAGCGAAAGGTTTCAGTTTGACGCTGAAAGGCCTCGGTAAAACCTGCAACTGCTTGTTTAGCCTTGCTATAATCAGCCTCGTTGTAGGCTATTTTTGCGAGATCGCTCGTCAAAGAAGCGATTTTTTGACCCGCCTCAGCGATCCCAGATTCAGCTGATATAAGCGCATTCTGGGTATCGGGTAATTCACGGCTGATGTAATTTTCCTGGGACAAAAAATCGCGGTATTGCGGCTCCTGAGATGAAATTTTTGTTTTTAGTTCCTGATAAGCCAGGTCGTCAAAATTTACTTCACCTATTTCCAGGAGAAATGTTTCGTCTGAAGTCAGGCGGATTTTTAATTGCTGCTTCAGGGTTTCTTCAGCAGTATTTTGGCGGGCTACTTCAGTTAGCCGTGTTTGTTCCTGAAGTAATTTGTCAGCCGCTTCACGGTTGTTGATCTGCTGGTTTTTAAGCTTGGTTCCAGCTTCTATGATCTCTTTTTTTTGAGTTTCCAGTTGCTGCAACTGATTGGTTTGCAAGGCCGTAATTTCGTTTTCTAGTTCAGCCAATGCCCGTTCGTACCCATCCAGCAAGGGCTGAAAGCAGGTGGGGCAATGCCCTTCGCTACCCAACTGCTTTAGTTGATCCAATTTCTCTCTCCGCTCCCGCAAACTAGTTGAAATACCACCTGTTTGTTGATTGTTTTCCAGGAGTTTGTTTCGTTTTATTTCCATTTCATCTTCCAGATCTGACACCGCTTTTTGCTTTTCAGCCAAAGCAGATATTACCAAAGGAAGGCCCTTCAACTGCTCTGTAAAAGTTTGTATCTTCCGTGCATTGGCTTCCATTTGCTCCCGGGTCTCATGGATCTTTGCCAGCCGGGCATTTCGGTTGATATGTCTTGAGTGTTCTTGTTCCAGTGTCTCAAGCCGTTTTTTCTCCGCTTCATAGCCGGCAAATTTGATCCGCATTTCCTCCAGGTCAGCCTTTTGCTGATGCAGATCAGCTTCCTTTTTTTTCAAAATTCCCAGTTGTAACTTCAACCCTGCGCGGCGTTCGTCGGCTTGAGTGAGTTCATTTCGCAGGGTACTATGGCGTTTGAATCGAATTTCTTCCTGATCGAATTTTTCTTTTTCGATGCGATATTTTTCCTGAATATCCTGCAGTTTTTGCTGTTCAATTTTTGCTTCTAAAGCATTGTTCTTCAATGCTTTGTCTCGATCATTCATTTCTGTCTTCAGGCTATCCGTGGCCTCCTCGGAAAGCAGGTTCTGGCGTTGCCCGGCCGCTTGGCTACTGAGGTCGCGAAGTTCAGCATTTACGCTTGTCTGTGCATCATCGAGTGTGTCCAGTCCGAGCATACGGCGCACCATGCGCTTTCGTGCTTCACCGGTAGTATTTGAGATATCTGAGAGTTCTTTTTGGCCGGAGAAAACGGAGCGCTTGAACGCATCGCGCTCCATGTGCAGCACATTCACCAGCTCTTCATTCACCGGTGAAACCCCTTTGGCGATCAAGACATCATTTTTATAAAATTCAGCCCCGACGGCAAGTGCTTTGCCTCGAAATTCGCGCCGTACGCGGTAGCCGATCTCGCCGATCATGAAATCTAACTGTAGCTCTACCGTGGCTTTTGGGTCAGCAAATACCGAGCGAATATGGGCTTTATTGCCCTCATCCCGGCCAAAAAGGCAGTATAGGATTGCTTCGAAAATGGTGGACTTGCCAGCCCCGTTTTTGCCAATAATACCGACCAAGCCTTCCCGGAATTCCAGTTCCAGGTGGCTGTATTGCTTGTAGTTAAAAAGACTTAAGGTTTTAAGAACCATTATTTTATAAATTAAAATACCGTGCAGAGCGTTCTACTAATTTTTCAGCCATACCGATATCTTCCGGGTATTTACTCCGCAAATAATCTGCAAATACTTTGTCCAGGCTGTCAAATTGATTGGCTTCTATGCCGTGTACAAAAGCCCGGTCACTAAACGTTTTGCGCTTAGGGATGATCTGGAAAGCCTCGGGGAATAATTGTCGGAGGCGAAGATTTCCGAGTTCAAGGGTTTGTTCGGGGCGTATGTCATTAAAAGTCAGCGAAACAATGGCGTCTTTAGCAGGATTGCTTGCTTTGAAGCTTTCCAGTTCTGCTTCCAGTTCTGCTGCGGAGACTTCATGGCAGGCATTGCGCTCCCAGCGCAGCCAGGTACGGGTTTCGATGGCTTCAAAGGTCACCTTGCAGGTATTATCTGGCTGGATATCGAGCATCAGGAAGCCCTTTTCGGAGCCGATTTCGGTATCACTGAGCCGCTCTGTACTGCCAGAGTACCAGGCACATGGATGTAGATTAACCGCCTGGCAATCATGCCAATGGCCGAGGGAAATGTATTGAAAACCAGCTAATTTGGTTTCAAATTCTGCTGGAAATACCTGTTCACCATATTCCTCCATCAGGTAGCGTTTGCCCAAAGAAGTATGTAACATCAGGATATTGAATTTATCCTGTAAAGGCTCAATTTTTTCTAACTCATTGAGCATTAATCTGTTGTCGTTGATATGTGGGACGCCATGAATAGCGACACGCCTAAACTCAAACTTTTCACATTGTTCTCCAAATATCGGAAAAACATGTTCCAGGGTTCGTAATGCCCTTAGGATAGGTGAGTTGTAAATGGTCTTGGGTGTCTCATGATTGCCTGCAATAATGACCACGGGGATATTGGCTTGACCGATCCGTCTTAGTTGCTCAAGTCCAAAGGTCAGGGCTCGATTGCTCGGGCTAGGCCGGTGAAAAAAGTCGCCGGAATGAATAACCAGGTCAGGTTTTATTTCCAGTATCCGATTTACTACCCGTTCGAAGGCATTGTATACATCCTGTTCACGGGCATTGATACCCTCCTCCGTGACGCGGTCGAAGGCCTGATAGCCGAGATGTGTATCTGAAAAATGGAGGATTCTCATTTTAGGCGAATATACTTGATGTAATCAGTGCTTGGTGGATCTGTCGGGCCGAAATTGTGTGACATGGTCACAATTTGACCTCTGTGATAGGTGCTGTGGTTGAGGCAATGGTGGATCATTTTTACGCGTGTACGACTGTCTTCCGTTCCATTCAGGAGTTTGAAGGTACAGATTTCCTGAAAATCAGCATCTGAAAGATCGTGTACATATACCTTAAATGCTTCTGATTTTTTTAAAATTCCCTCCAATATCGCTTCGGTTGAGCCTGTAAATCTAAGTGAAAGAAAGGTAGATTCCGGCATTTGCATCAGTCTTTCGAGCCAGATTTCTTCAGCTCCCCAAATGTGTAATAAAGTATCGCGTAGGGTAGGGAAGCTGGAGGGGATCTCCCGTTCCAGTAGTTCAGCAGGATTTGTTCTTAACCAGGTTACCAGTTGGGTATTGGCCCAGAGGTTGTAGGAAGCGCTGTCCTTAAGTAAAGATTCAAGCGTCATAACGTGGTTTTGGATTGTTTTTTTGTGTAATGGGTGATTAATCGACTCAAAACGGAGCTGGGGCTTATAAGTTTATGTAAACGTTATTCTCTCGACAACAACGCGATATAAAACCCATCAAACCCATCATCCTGGGGCAAGATCCGGCGTTCTTCCAAAAGTTTGAAATGCTTGCCGGCATCACTTTGCAGGAATTTTTCTATCTGCCCCTGGTTTTCCGAGGGCAAAATACTGCAAGTGGCGTACACCATACGTCCACCAGGTTTGGTGATGGGCGCATAAGCCTGCAAAATTTCTTGTTGTGTAGCGCGGAGCTTTTCGATCTGTTCAGGTTGAAGTTTCCATTTTGCATCCGGATTTCGGCGCAGGATTCCGATTCCGCTACAGGGTACGTCGAGTAGAAGTCGGTCAGCAGATCCGTATAGTCGTTTAATAGTCTTGCGACTTTCGATGGGGCGGGTTTCGATATTGGCAGCTCCGGCTCGGCGGGCGCGGAGTCGAAGTTCATCTAACTTCCAGGCTTGGGTGTCTAGTGCTATAATACTTCCCTTATTTTCCATCAAGGAGGCAAGGTGCAGGGTTTTACCTCCTCCGCCAGCGCAGGCATCTACTACCCGCATTCCGGGTAGAGGAGCGAGTAGGGGTGCAACGAGTTGACTGCTATAATCCTGCATTTCAAACCAACCTTTTCGAAAAATGCTGGTTTGGAAAACATTTTTTCGGGCATTCAGTACCAAAGCATCGGAGTTGGGCATAGCCCGGGTATCTACATTTTCAGCTTGAAGGGCCGCTTTAAGTTCTGAGGGACTTGTACGGAGTCGGTTTGTGCGAAGCACTACCTGAGCCGGTCGGTTGAGCCAGTGCAAGGTTTCGTCCCAGTGGTCGGGAAGTTCCGTTTTGCCCAGTTCATCGAGCCATTCTGGGATACTTTCACGAATACTTCGGGGTAGATCGTCAGAAGTTTTTCCATCGGAGCGGGGTTGCCAATGTTTGATTTTGGCAAAAAAATCTTTGCTTTTTAAGATTTTGAACTCTTTCCAGTCGGGTAATTCTACGTTTTTAAAGGCTAAATGGACGCCGATCAGTTCCCAGAAATCCTGCTCAGTGATGGGGGTTGAGCCAAGGATTTCTACATAAAGACGATAATATCGTACCACTTCGTAGGTCGTTTCGGCAACAAAGGCACGGTCTCGGCTGCCTGCTTTGGGGTTGCTGCGCAGGGCTTGTTCTATGACCTTGTCGGCATATCGATTTTCTTTAAAAATAGATAGCAGACTTTGCGCGACAAGCCTTACAAGTAAGGGATGTAAAGTGGTAATTATTGAAGACATGGAGCTAAGGTAAGCAGGAAAATTCAGGGTATAAAAAAAGTCCCCCTCCGATCATTTTCGGAGAAGGACGTCATCAAAACACGCTTCATTTTAAACCTTTATCTTGAAGTTATTTGGCCAGCTTTTTTTAAAAAAGAAGCCAGATAGTAAAACGCTTTATTTCGTCCAAAGGTAAATTTATTTTTACTTATTAAGTTTACCAATATTATTTTTTTTGCTTTTTAATAAAAAAAACTGTCAAATAGCTTGTTTTAAGGTTCATGGGGATGTCTTGATGTTCCAGTGAAGGATTTTATTGAGTGTCCAATATTTTTTGCTTCATGGAATACCCTCCCCGCGGCACAAAAGGGTCAAAACAGGCACCCCAAATTGTTGTCTTATTCCGTCCAATAATTTAATGGAGAAACATCTAAGATTTATTAGAAAATTTAATATTTCTTGCGCCTCCCACTGTTATTATTGCTTCCACTGTTATTGCTTCTGCCACTACCGCCGCTATTACCACTACCGCTGTTACTGCCACGATTTCGGCCTCCTCGTCTACGGCCTCCTCGGTCGCCATTACCCACAGCGTTGGTACGATTTCGGTTGTCTAATTTTCCTACTCCAGCAGCCAGTTTGTCGAGTGAATCGTGGCCCTCGTGCAATAAGAGTTGGCCATTGGACAGTATTTCAAGGTCTTCTTTGACGATATCATCGCTGACATAATGTTCTTTATTCCATGTTTTATAGGCCAGTTTCATATAAGATGCAATGACTTCCACAAAGCCTTCTCTTTTAGGACCTTCTGGCATCTCAATTGCTTTTTGGATCAGGGCATGAACGCTGTTTCCGTAGTGCCTCATCCGGGTTGCTGTGGTAGGGTATCCAAGTGGTTGGGGCCTGACACGATCTTCCTCTTTACGGATAACGATACCTGCGGGGACGTTTACGTCAAGCTCATAATTTGTGAGGGCAAAGACATGGTTCCAGAGTTTTTCTCTGTAGTCATCCATGTTTCGGCTGCCTTGAGGGCCGAGCATAATCATTAGGCCAACGATAGATTCAACCGTTTTTTGCCGTTTTTGAGGTGATTCAATGGTCTTGGCATGCAAGAGCATTTCCTGAATGGAGCGGCCATATTCGGGAAATTGTATGTCTGGCCGCTCGGTGTTGTATTCAATATCTAAATTATTCATTGCTAAAAATGTGGTCAGTTAGGTTTAAACTGTGGTCGATGTATGATAGTATGGTTATTCTACGGTGACGGATTTTGCTAAATTCCTGGGTTGGTCTACATGGCAGCCACGCAGGAAGGCGATATGATAAGCGAGAAGTTGTAAAGGTATGACAGAAAGTAACGGAGTGAATGGTTCTTCTGTTTCCGGGATTTCAATGGTATGGTCGGCGAGTTTTTTGATGATTTCATCCCCTTCTGTTACAACAGCCACTACTACACCTTTGCGGGCTTTGACCTCCTGAATGTTGCTTACTACTTTTTCGTAGGCACTTTTATTTGTTGCAATAACGAACACTGGCATATTTTCGTCTATGAGTGCAATGGGTCCGTGTTTCATTTCAGCAGCGGGATAACCTTCTGCGTGTATGTAACTGATTTCCTTCAGTTTTAAGGCGCCTTCCAGTGCTACCGGGAAATTATAGCCTCTGCCAAGGTATAAGGCATTGGAGGCATCTTTAAATTCGCCGGCAATATATTCCACCTGCTTTTGGCATTTTTGTAGTAATTCTTCGGCTTTTTTAGGGATTAATGAAAGTTCTTGAACAAGCTTCTGGTATTGTGATTTGGGCAAAAAACCACGTTCGTAACCCAGAATCAAGGCCATCATACTAAGCATGGTGACTTGCCCGGTGAATGCTTTGGTAGAGGCTACTCCGATTTCCGGTCCCACATGGATATAAGAGCCACTATGTGTAAGCCGGGCGATAGAGGAGCCAACGACATTTACAATTCCGTAGGTAAGTGCTCCGCGCTGTTTTGCCATTTCGAGCGCTGCGAATGTATCGGCCGTTTCGCCGGATTGGCTGATGGCCAGTACAATGTCATTTTCACGTACTACTGGGTTACGGTACCGAAATTCAGAAGCATACTCGACTTCCACAGGCAATCGAGCCAAGTCTTCGATCAAATATTCGGCAATCATGGCTGCGTGCCAGGAAGTACCGCAGCCTAAAATGATCATCCGCTCAGCATTCACGAGCCGTTTCATATATTCGTCCATGCCGCCCAGTCTAACCCAGCCTTCCTCTGCATTCATTCGTCCGCGCATACATTCGGCAATGGTTGTAGGTTGCTCGAATATTTCTTTGAGCATGAAATGGTCATAGCCACCTTTTTCTAACTGCTCAATTTCAAGCTCAATTTTATGGACGGTATGCGTAGCTACTTCATTACGCAAGGTTTTGATACTCAGTTCTTGCCCGAGCGCACAGGTTGCCACTTGCTCGTCTTCAAGATACACCACATTTTTAGTATGTTCTACGATGGGCGTAGCGTCCGAGCCAATTAGGAATTCACCTTTCCCGATTCCAATGACCAAAGGGCTTGATCTGCGGGCTGCTACGATCTTGTTTGGATCATCTCGATCCATCACAACGATGGCATAAGCTCCGTGGACCTGCGTGAGTGCCTGCCGTACAGCTTCCTCAATCGGGAGATTTTCCTGTTTTTGAACCTCTTCAATAAGATTTACCAAAACTTCGGTATCTGTTTCGCTATTGAAGTCATAACCTAGCCGTATCAAGGCACTTTTCAATACCGAATAGTTTTCAATGATACCATTATGAATAAGTACAAGCCTGCCGCTGCTACTCTCATGTGGGTGTGCGTTGATATCATCCGGTTTGCCGTGGGTAGCCCAGCGGGTGTGCCCCATACCTATGTTTCCACTGGTGTCTTTGTCTTTGACAAATGCTTCGAGTTCGGCAACCTTACCTTTTTTTTTGTATACCCTTAGTGAGCCATTTTGCAGGGCTATGCCAGTACTGTCATAACCACGGTATTCGAGGCGTGTGAGGCCTTTTATCAAAATGGGATAAGCTTTTTTAAGGCCTATATAACCAACAATTCCGCACATATTATGAAGTGGTAGGGCAATGACCTGATAAAGTGATGGAGTAATAACGTGATCTTTGGTATCATATTATTACTCCATCGCTCCATTATTTTGCTTTGGTGTAGGTTAATTCCAATTTAGCTGGAAAACTCAAGCTTTTTGGGCCGAATAGCACGGCACGCCCAGCAGTTCTGCTGCGAGGGTAAACCCCCATGTATACCGTTCGCTTTTTGGCGTTGGCACTATTGTCGTCGTCTATAATATGTTGGAACAATTCGCTTAGCGTGAGCCGATAGCGTGTGACAGACATGCCGTTATCCACTACTTTTTTAGGCATTCCCCCAAAATTTAAGAACCCCCCGGTAAGGTTGGGGCCAAAAGAATAAAGGACATCGCTGGTAAGTACAAAAATGGAATCGCCTTGCAGCTGGGTAAAAAACAACTGGTTGGCTGGGGCGAGGGAAGGATTGTTGTCAGCTACGGTTAGCACAAGTTGTGCCTGGTTAACTGCGATCCTATCCAGATATTGAGCATTTGGGAATTCAATTTTTACCCGGACGCCTTGCATTCCTTGCACATAGATCTTGTCATCGGCATGTTGGCCTATCAGTTGTCCGGCTGGGCTACCTTGAAGTTCGTGATTAAAGTGGGTAAATTTATTGATTCCCTGAAAATAGAAGTCAAAATTCTTGGCCGTACTATCTGATATTTCATGGTAAAAAAGCCGCATTCGGCTCATAGAATTATCATTCAGGTTAAAGGCCAGCATGGCCCCGGAGTTGGAACCTGCCGAAGAGGACATGATTTTTAAGCCACGCAATTTGCTGAGAAAAGCCGAATCAACAGAGTAAGAAGCGCTGTCCAGGTTGAATAGTTCCTGACCAAACTCAGGTTTGAGCGCTACCCTGATAAAGGAGCCTTTGACGCCATCAAAAAGACTGTCTATTGTGGTTGGCCTGGGTAAAAAAGTGGCACTCCCAATTTCTTCGGTTGCGGGAACGGAATTGGTTGAATAATAATCCTTCGTACTACTAATAGATTGTCCGGCATCCACCCGCAGCACTTTTAAGGTTTGCATGGTGGATAGTGTATCTCCATAAATACCTGCAGGGGCATATCGCAAGTACAATACGATGCTGTCAAATACCTGTGTGGTCGGATCAAAATTAGGATTTAGGGTTTTGCCCAGCATCAGGGCGTAGATGTCTGAGCTGGATTTTCCGAACTCAGGATCAATTAATTCGCCACACAAAAAATACTCGGCGGTAGATCCTCTGTCAGAGGTCAAAGAACTGTCTTCGCGTTCGATGGTACAACGGACTTCTACGGTGTCGGTGAATTCATACTTGGTGTATCCGTCCTCGTCCACCAATTCCACGCCAAAGGAACTCGGTTTTTTACAACCAGCCCAAAGTGCAAGGACGGTCAAAAGAATGCCGATCAAAGCCGGGAGTTTTTGCTTCATGTTTGTGGTCATGTTTGAAAATTCAATTTCGGGATTTGACGAAAGTCTTGCCAAAATGGTTGGTCGAAACTGGATTTGATTGCATGACAAATGGATTATTGAGGGATCTGATTAAATTTCCCGCCAATAAACCATTTGTCACACGCTCAAAGTCGATTATGCGGACACATTTTCAGAGAGACGCTTTAAGAAATCCAGGTAGGCTGGCAATGCTTCTTCCGCGGGTTGCCATGGGAACACTGGTTTTGTACCTGTTGGGGACAAGTATGGAACGCTGGTATCCATTGATTCGCTGCCGATGATTACCGCGTCTGCATAGTGAGCAGCACCTTTATGCATTGAAACATTTTCACCATCCCGATAGGGCTCAAGGTGTTTTTTGGTCAGATTGTTGATGGCTGCTTTTGCGAAAAAACGCTCCCCACCTTCATGCTCGTGTGGGGTGTCGTATGCACCATATATAATCTGTGCATTGGCAAAAATAGGCTCAGTTTTGTAGGAAGTACGGAGGTAGAGTGGCAGGAGACTCGTCATCCAGCCCTGGCACATGATATAATCAGGCGGCCAGCCGAATTTTTTTACGGTCTCAATGGCACCCTTACAAAAGAAGGCAGCACGGTCAGCATTGTCTTCAAAAGCTACTCCATTTTCGTCTTCAAACACCATTTTGCGTTTGAAAAACTCTTCATTGTCAAGAAAGTAGACCTGCAGGCGGGAGCCAGGTAAGGATGCTACTTTAATGAGCAAGGGGTAGTCATCGTCATCTACGATGATATTCATCCCACTGAGACGTACAACCTCATGGAGGCGGTGGCGGCGTTCGTTTACCACGCCAAAGCGTGGCATAAGGATGCGCAGTTCGAAACCTTGATCTGCAAAAAATTTGGGAAGTTTCCCCACGAGTTCAGAGATGTCGGTGCCCTCGGTGTAGGGTGCGAGTTCTTGCGTGATAAGGAGCAGTCGCTTCTTTTCCATGTGTCAAAAAACCAGACTTAATTGGTGTGTGTAAGCACGATATTATTGCAAACAGAACTTCGTGAAGCGCACGTGGGAGGGATATCAATACCCAGCTCCGCGAAATTCGGGTGCAAAAGTATAAAAAAAGGCAGGTTTTTTTTCAAAGAGTTTGAAGCAAAAATTTATACAACTTCAAATTTCTGTTATACGCTCCAAAATACGGAAGGTATAGGGCCATTCGTTCTTCTCATCGGGCGAATGTGCTTCGCTCCAGATCTCTTTCCATTCGGTTGGGATGATTTTTGGAAAAAAGACGTCTCCGTCCACCTCTAAGGCTACTTCCGTGAGGTAAATCCTGTCCCAGAGGTCGGCAGTTTCCCGATAAATTTCGCCGCCACCGATGATAAAAACTTCCGATTCATCTCCGTCGAAGGCCATACCCATAGCCTCTTCTACGGAGTGGGCAACCCGTACGCCGTCAGCAATAAAAAAAGGGTCACGGGTCACTACAATATTGGTTCGTTTTGGCAAGGGGCGTCCAATACTGTGGAAACTGTTGCGTCCCATGATGATATGATGCTCCAACGTTGTTTTTTTAAAATAAGACAAGTCAGCTGGTAAGTACCAGGGAATTTGGTTACTTTTTCCGATCACATTATTTTTTGCAGTGGCGACTATAGCAGAGATGAGCATTTTTTAGTGCGAAAGGGTTGAATTAGAAAGCATACTTTCCTAAAAAATCCCGCCGCACCTGACAAAAGTCAAGCGCGGCGGGAAGGAAGAAAAGAATAGAAATTAGTCTTTTTTCTGCAAATTGCTGTTGCGCTGGCTATAGCCAAAATAGACTAGAAAGCCCATAAGCATCCACACCAATGCTGCTTTGAGGGTAAATGGATCAATCGCTACGATCATACCCAGACAGATAACCGCTCCGAGAATCGGTACTATCGGAACAAATGGTGTGCGGAATGGACGATGTTGTTCTGGGTTGGAACGGCGCATAAACAGCACGCCGAGACTAACCAGCACAAAAGCGAGCAAGGTGCCAAACGAGGTAAGATCACCTGCTACGCTGCCAGGTACAAAAGCCGCGAATGCGCCTACAAAGAAGAACAAGATTATGTTGGATTTGTAAGGCGTACGGAATTTAGGGTGCAATTCAGAGAAGACCTTAGGAATGAGTCCGTCGTTGGCCATCGAGTAAAATACCCGGCTTTGGCCCATCAACATTACCAGGATCACCGAGGAGAAGCCTGCGAGGATGGCTACAGTGACAGCAGTGGCGAGCCATTCGTACCCAGGCATGTGATGCTGGATGGCATAAGCGACAGAGGCTTCTTTGCCTGCTCCGCCAAACTCTGTCCAGTTGGCTACCCCCGTTAGGACGTAGGAAAACAGGATATAAAGCACGGTACAAACTGCCAGTGAGCCCAGAATACCAATTGGCATATCCCGTCCTGGATTTTTTGCCTCTTGCGCTGCCGTAGAAACAGCATCAAAACCTATAAAGGCAAAAAACACAATAGCAGCACCACCGAGTACACCGCCCCAACCATGCTTGAAAAAGCCTTCGTGACCTGCAGTGCCTTCAGGAATCATGTACGGGGTGTGATTGACCGGATCAATGAACTGCCAGCCGATTGCAATGAATATCAGTACAATGGAAACTTTGATGGCTACGATGATCGCATTCAGGGAGGCAGATTCCTGTGTTCCTTTGATGAGTATCAGCGTGAGGAGAAGCAGAATGACCAATGCTGGTGCATTCATGATACCTTGCTCCATAGGACCATGACACCATTCGTAAGGAATGGCTCCGCCCAGGAGTTTGTTCAGGTATTCAGACCAAGCGACGGAAACAGTGGCTGCTCCGAGTGCATATTCCATGATCAGTGCCCAGCCGATGATCCAGGCCACAAACTCACCCATGGTAGCATAGGCGTACGTATAGGCACTGCCAGCAATAGGGATCATAGAAGCAAACTCTGCGTAGCAAAGTCCTGCGAAAGCACAGCCGATAGCTGCCACGATAAAAGAAAGTGTAACAGAAGGGCCTGCCGCTTCAGCTGCAGCTGCAGCAGTGCGAACAAAAAGACCAGCACCGATGATGGCCCCGATACCGAGCGCCACAAGATTCCAGGCACCGAGTGTGCGTTTCAAGCCCTTTTCAGAGTCGTCGGCTTGTGCTAAAAGTTGAGAAAGGGGTTTGCGTACCCAAAGATTTGCCATACAAGTTAGAGTTTTAGTTTTGAATATTCGTAGGGCGAAAGATAGAGCGGTTTTTCAATTTGCAGTATTAGAGTGAAAAACTGCTTTGGATCAAAGCGCTTGAATGTCAAAATATTTTTTTCAAGCCCAGGTATTTATTGCACTTTCGCCGTTACAAATACGCAAGGTGATATTCAATATCAACCTATTGGCATGCAATAAAATAAACAATATGAAAAACAAGGACGGCCTTCCCCGCCCAATTTCTCAAACAGAATTGGACCTTTTATGGCAAGAAAACTTTGAAATAGAAAAGGCATCCAAGGCATCCATCGTGAAAGACTGGCTGCCAAGGTATACCGGAATGGCACTGGATCAGTTTGGGGAGTACATCCTGCTGGTCAATTTTGGAGGCTATGTCAAGGATTTTGCGGATCAGCATAATGTACCTATTCATGGTTTGGAACGCCCTATGCAAGCCGCTACGGCTGTTGGCATTACCATTATCAATTTTGGTATCGGAAGTCCAAATGCGGGTTTGGTCATTGACCTTTTAGAAGCTATTCACCCTAAAGCGGTGTTGTTTTTGGGCAAATGCGGTGGCCTTAAAACGGGCAAAAACCATAATGGAGATCTGATTCTTCCCATTGCAGCCATCCGGGGTGAAGGAACGAGCAATGACTATTTGCCGCCTGAAGTTCCAGCTTTACCCGCCTTCGCCTTGCAAAAAGCAGTGTCCACTACCATCCGTGACTATGAACGTGATTACTGGACAGGCGTAGTCTACACAACCAACAAGCGAGTGTGGGAACATCGGGAAGACTTCAAGACTAAACTTCGCGACCTGCGTTGCATCGCCATTGATATGGAAACAGCTACCATTTTTGTCGCGGCATTTAAAAACCAGATGCCAGCAGGGGCACTCTTACTCGTAAGTGATATGCCCATGACGCGAGATGGGGTTAAAACTGAAGCCAGTGACAAAATTGTAACTACTCAGTTTGCCAAAACGCACCTGGCAATTGGAGTTGATTCACTAAAGCAATTGATGAACCATGGAACAACCGTAAAGCACTTGCGGTTTGAGTTGTAGGGGGGCTATTTTACCAGTTTTTTCACCACTGGTTTGTGGTCCGATACATTGATATTCAAAAAGTAAACGCCTTTAGGAATGGCCGCCGTCCGTAAAACTGTTTTGCCAGAAAAAGACTGTCGAAGAATAACTTGTCCGGAAATGTCAGATAGCGCGAATTCGCCGGACAGATTCGCATCGGCAGGGTCAATGATTAATTCGTCGCTGAATTGGGTAGGGTAAATATTAAATATGAGATCTTCTTTTTCCTGAATTGCTGACAAGCCTATGGTCGCAAAGGAGGTGTCCGAACAGCACCAATTGGTTGCGATGAGCCGCACCGTATACTGCTGGTTAAGGTTGGTGTATGTGTGGGAGGGATACCGTTCATTTGAAAGCACTCCATCACCGAAGTCCCAGTTCCAGGAGGTGGCATATTTAGTACCATTTGCAAAGTTGACTGTGGTGCCGTTCACGGTTGTGTTGAATCCCGCTACCGGGCTAAGTAAACTATCCCCACATAGACTTTCCAAACTGAGGAAAATACCAGAATCCCAAACGCCGTCACCGACGTCTCCTATGCCAATCCATATTTCGTAGGTTTCTTCGGGGACGACAATCGCACTCGCTGTGAGTACGGTTAACACTCCATCAAATTGTACTGCATCCTTCATGGGCGTAGGTGGAGTAGGAGGTTGTCCACAGAGATTTACAGTATCCGGGATGTTGTCAATATAATAAGCGGTATTGATCAAATAATTCACATTATTAATATTGACGGGAGTAAGCGTTCCCGGCACCAGGGCGATGTTGCGCGCTGAACCGTCGGGGTTGGAAGCGCCAGGGCCTTTAATCCAAAAACCAAAAGCATCGTTGAACTGGGTATTGACATACTCACAGTATTCCTCTGAAGCGAAAACATATTTAAAACCAATTGAGTCGGTGTGCGGTACAATACTAAGGTGGAGCATGGAGCGGTCAAAAATGACGCCGGTGGTGATGGATTCCAGTAGGGTATCAGGCGTATTAATGCCGAATCCAGCACTTGCACCAGCAAAATTATTGGGGCCAACGGCTATCTCAGCTTCTCCGGTGGCAAACAGGATGCCTGCATTCACACCTAGGCCGCTTTGGGAGCCTTCAAAAAAAGTCAGCTGTTTAGCTTGGCCAAAATATTCCACCGAGGTGACCTCCACACAGCTGCCGTTAAAAAAGTCCATCACAATTTCATCGGGGGAATATTGCATGTTGTCCACAAAAAGCGATTGAGCAGAAGCAAAATGGCTGAGGAAAAACAAGGGGACAATTGCCTTCAAACACGGGGCCAGTATGTTTTTGGCTGCTGATGATAGAATGGAGAATATTCTCATTTGTAGAAATTGTTGACAATAAAAGATTGGGCGTTTTCGCAAAAACTGGAGTAGCACCAAAAGTACAAATTCTTGGCCCAAATTAGATCCTAAATTTATTAATATCTTCCTTCTACATTTGCACCATGAAAAGTCTGCCATTTATACTATTCATTTTTCTTGTTGTGGGCAAAATATCGGCGCAGCCCACCACAACACCTGCTGCGCGTACACTTCCATTGGGCGAGAGTATTCGGCTTGCGATTGAAAACAGCGCTCAAATCCACAAAGCCAAGATAGACCGTCAAATACTTGAACGCCGGGTGAAAGAAGCCCGAAGCGAGGCCTATCCACAGATTACGGCTGGTGTAAACCTCGATTATTGGGCCTTGCTGCCAACTCAACTGGCGCCAGGTGAATTGTTTAATCAAGCCGCAGGCACCTATGTCCCAATCCAATTTGGCCTCCCTTGGCAATTGGGCGGCAATGTAACACTCGAACAAAATCTCATCAATGAGGCGGCAAGACGAAATCTACCAGCGTTAAAGTCAACCAGAGATATTAGCGACCTGATGATCGAACGCTCTGAATATGAGGTGGTCTTCAACACGGCCACGGTGTTTTACCAAACTTTGCAAACAGAGCAGTTGCTTCGAGCCGTGGATGCCAACCTGGGAAAGCTGGAAGCGTTAAAAGGTATGGCCCAACTCCAACTCGATAATGGGTATGCCGTGCCGACCGATGTGAAGCGTATCCGAGTGGCAAAAACCAATCTGGAGACCCAACGCCAAAACTTGCTTACCGGTATCAGCAGCCTTCGTCAGACGCTTCAATTCCTATGTGGTTTGCCCTATGATGAAGCGCTTGATTTGAGTGTGGAAATTGGTTCTCCCGCGGCAGATTCCGCGCGTTGGCAAAATCTTTCGCTGGACCCAGAGACCACTACAGAAAGCCGACTGATCGTACACAATCTGGATCTTCTACGAACGCAGCGCCGCAGCGCAATTGCAGAAGCCTTGCCCAGCCTGAATGCATACGCAACCATCGCAGCACAGGGATTTCGCCCCGACATCAATTTTTTTGAATCAAACCGGACTTGGTACGGCGCAGCCGGAGCTGGGGTAAAACTCAAGATTCCAATCTTTGACGGATTCCGGGTTCACAATAAGTCCTGGGTGTATAAATTAGAAGAGCAGAAACTACAAGAAGATCAACGCCAACTCAACGGGGCTAAAGCGCTTGAATTTCGACAAGCCCGTGAGCAGTTGGGTACCAGTCTTCGAACCTTGCGTTCTCAGAGTGACAATGTAGCATTGGCCCATGAGATCACAGACAAACTGTTGTTGCAATATAAAGAAGGGGTAGCTTCCCTGACCGACCTGCTCAATGCTCAAACGGCACTTTCTGAAGCGGAGACTAATTACTGGCAGCAGGTGTTCAGTTACAAGTTAGCGGTGTTAAAGCTCTTGAAGACAGCAGGGCAGTTGGAGTTATTGAAGAATTAAAAAAATGTGGTCAATGTGAATTTGCGTTCACATTGACCACATTAAGTACGTTTTTCAATTCAACTTGCTCGGCACGATCATACGAAACGCTGGAATTTCCACTTCAAACTGTATGTCTTCATCAAAACGTGTCATGAGGTAATTGCCACACATTTTGCCAATTTCTGTATTGAGGTCGCAGAAAGAGGCATATTCATACCGTTCTCCGGGTGATAAAATCGGCTGTTCACCAACCACCCCTTCTCCCTCCACTTCGCGAAGCTGGGCAGCGCCATCGGTGATATACCAATGACGGCGAAGCAGTTGCACGGTGTGCGGGCTGCCATTTTCAATCATGATGTGATAACCAAAAACGTAGCGCCCTGCTCTTGGGTCTGAGTGGCTTGGCAAATAGTTGGTCTCTACTGCGACTGTAATGCCATTGGTGACGGCGATTTCCATGGGGCAAAATTACATAGCTCAATTTTGTCTGTCCTGTTTTTTTGACAAAATCTTATTGTTGAAATAAATGTAGGCGAAAATTGGTGTGGGTTACGTCGGAATGTTTTTGACTTCACGCTGTCGAAGTAACGCCAGTTCAATGCTTTCAGGTTTTTGTGCATTGCCACCCATAGCCTCCAAATCCGGTTTTTTGTTGAGGAGATCCAGGCAAGTCTCCATAATTGTTTCATAGTGACCAATGATGAGCACCTGAATTTGATTGAGCTTAGATTACTGATTTTCTGGAATAAAATCCTCGATCGCTTTGCGGCTACGCGGTGTGATCTCCCTGGTTCGGAAAGGCTCCTCCAGTTGATCGGGGTTTCCGAGAAATCCCAGTGCAATAATGCAGACATCTTCCTCATCCTCCGATAGCTGGATTGTTTCTCTAAGCTTATCAGGGGCATAACCACCCATTATATGGCCATAAATATCCATTTTTGTGGCTTGAAGCATTAGAAATGCATTGGCCATGCCAGTGTCATGCAGGGCGTGGCGATTGGGGGCTTGATTTCGGTCAAAGTTTTTCTTTGCAGTACATAAAATGAGTGCAGCTGCATTTTTTGTCCAAGGTTGATTGCCAGACAAAAGGCAATCCCAAAGATGATCGAATATCAGTGTGCCACTTAAGCCGTATCGGTAACGCCAAGGTTGCTCATTCATCGCAGAAGGTGCCCAGGCAGCAGCTTCTATGAGTGTCAGTATTTGTTCATCTGTAATTTTTTGCTCGGAAAATGCCCGTGCGCTCCAGCGATTCTTGATCAGATCAAGGACGGGTAAACGGGTTACGGCGGTTTTTATCATGCTGTTTTGGCAGGTGGTGGTTGCTGAATTGGTGATTGACAAGCTCCATAACTGATTGGAGGGAGATTGGTTCATTTTAGATCCCAAATTTCACGTCAATGAGCATATTAAGGCATCTGCGTTACTCCTCAGTTGCGCCCCCTTCTCTAATGGGCAATGTCGTTGGCATCAGAAAAAACGAGGGCATCTGCCACCACACCACAAACCACCATTCAGACCTGCATAGGGACTTCCATAAGAAGCACTTCCGCATTTGAATCCGCTTTGAGGTTGAACTTTTCTACATCCCAGATGCCGTAACCATCTCTGGGATTCAGCTTTTGGTCGCCAATGCTTATATCACCACTGAGTACAAATACATAGACACCGTTTACAGCGCCACCCTTCATTTTATATTCTGTGCCAAAATCTTTATCTAAGCGGCCCAGATGAAACCAGGCATTTTGATGAATCCAAACACCGTCATCGTCTGTATTGGGGGAAAGAATTTGCTGTAGCTTATTGTGGCGATCGTCCGGGACCAAGGTGATCTGATCGTAACGGGGCGCAACATCGCGTTTGTTCGGGAAGACCCAAATTTGCAAAAATTTGACCAATTGATCGCTATTTTTGTTGTATTCTGAGTGGTAAATTCCTGTCCCTGCACTCATGACCTGCACATCACCATTGCGGATGGTGGTGACATTTCCCATGCTGTCTTTGTGTTCCAGATCGCCTTCAAGCGGGATGCTGATGATCTCCATATTGTCGTGCGGATGGGTACCAAAGCCTTTGCCGGCAGACACCGTATCGTCGTTTAACACGCGAAGCACACCGAAGTGCATGCGCTCAGGGTTGTGATAATTTGCGAAACTGAAGGTATGGAGTGAGTTCAGCCAACCATGGTTGGCGTGGCCGCGCGTGGCCGCTTTGTGCAAAACAGTATTTGCCATAATTTTTGAACTTGTATTTTGACGGTCATTAAATCCCAGAATGTATAAGTGCTTGTTTGGGCTTTGGGTTTTGGCTTGCTTTTGGCTCAAAACTAATTCCTATAAAAGCTCTAAAGGCTTGATTTTGTTCCTATTATTTGTGATTATAGTACCAGTGACGCCAGTGGTGGCCAAAGTGTCAGCTTTGTTTTATCAATTCTTTTCTGTTCAAATCAAAAATTTAGCTGGGAACAACTTTTTATGTTGTTAAAACGGCTACTGTTCCGGCAACTTCCAGACCGGCATTTCTACCTGTTCCTTCAAAAATGCGCTGACCGTTTTCGAGTAATTCCATTTGGAGGGTAGCTTGCAGACTTTCCTGAATTTTACCTTTCATCTCCCCGGATAGTGGCGACATCAGCGCAGTGCCAGGCGCCTGTTTGGCCAGGATACGCAATTCCGTTTTTGGGTTTTTAAACACCAATTCGACGTTTTCGCCTTCAATTTTTAAATACTTCCGGGCGCCAGTATAGGTGGCAAATTTAAACAATCGATTCTCCAGCCACATCCCGCTGATAAATCCTATAAAATGGCTCCCTAACCAGGGAATATGCGCTGCCGAAGCCATCAGGGATGCTTGATCGCTGTTGTCAAAATGGTTGCTTTGCATCCAGACATAGGCTCTGGGAAATGAGCGCCCCCAATCTTTTTCGATGTATCCCTTGCCGTTGGTGAAATTGACCGCGTGACTTGGATTAATCCGGTCATTCTCATTGGCTGGCGAGATCTGAAGTTTACCTTCAAGCCTATGATCAAGACTGACAATGCCATGATTACACTCCATGAAGGGTACAAATGAATACCAGCCCATAATACCCGGAGCACCGAGCATTTTAGGCCAGGGGGTAGTGCTTTTGAATTGGATTTCACCGTAAATGCCGGGTAGATCAAGGATAATCTTTTTAGAGGAGAAGAAATTATTTCCAACCCAAACTTCAAATGCATGCTCTGATGGCCGAAAATCGGCCGCGTCAAACCGGTGATATTCCGCCGTACAGGCCTTGCCATCCATGACTTGTATAAAGGCGTGTTGGTCGCCATTTTCACCCATTGAAATACCTGGAATGAAGGCCATTGCATGTTGTTCATCCGCTGAAACCACTTTGAAATACCAGCCTTCAAAGTATCGTTTTTGGTGGCCCCAGCCTTGAAAGTGATCGGGGTTCCAGATGGAGCGGAGTTTTGTAAGGAGCATAGTGTTGTTTGCTTATCGGACAAACTTCCGAAAATTATTTTTCTCTGCTTCAAAAGTTTTCTCTGAACTTTGGCTCGCTAAGGATTTCTACTGTTAGACTTTACACATATGAAAAACATTCTTCTCCTTTTTATAGTTTTTTGGGGAACAACCCAACTCCAGGCCCAAACCAATATCATATCAACAGCTCCCCTCGCCGAGCAGGTTATGTTGGGCAATTACAACCCCGCAGACTACGCCCCGGCTACAGCTACGCCATGGTTGCCTACTGAACTTGCCGCCCAGTTACAAGCCAATATCTCGCCCGACAGTCTGAAAGCCTACATTTTACGGCTCAGCGAATTCCGAAACCGAAATTCCGGAAGTGACACACTTTCCGGCAGCACAGGGATCGGGGCCGCAAGACGCTGGACGCACCATAAATTTGCCGAATTTAGCGCAGCTAACACAAACAGACTCGTTCCATCGTACCTTCAATTCGACCTGGACATCTGCGGCGTCGGTCAACACCGTAATATTATGGCTGTGCTGCCCGGAAGCAATCCTACAAGTGGCGTGGTACTGGTTGAAGGTCATATCGATAGTCGCTGCGCGGTACTTTGTGACACAAGTTGTCTGGCAGAAGGCGTGGAAGACAATGCTACGGGAACAGCTCTTGTACTCGAACTCGCCCGTGTCATGTCCCGTTACCAATTTACCAATACCGTCGTTTTCTTGGTCACGATTGCTGAAGAGCAGGGCCTGCTGGGTGCCGAAGCCTTCGCTGATTATGTGCAGCAAAAGAATATCCCGCTCCGTGCGGTGCTGAACAATGACGTGATCGGCGGTATACTTTGCGGTAAAACCTCTTCACCGCCTTCCTGCCCTGGCCTGGATGACGTGGATTCTACCAGCGTTCGACTTTTTTCTTCCGGCAGTTTCAATTCCAAAAACAAACAACTGGCGCGTTTCAACAAACTTCAATATCAGGAAAATTTACTTCCTTTTGCGCAGGCACCTATGAATGTGCGCATCATGAGTCCGGAAGACCGCACCGGGCGGGGTGGAGACCATATCCCGTTCCGGGAACACGGATATCCTGCCATGCGTTTTACCTCCGCCAATGAACATGGCGATGCAAGCAATACCCCCACCTATACCGATCGGCAACACACGTCAAAAGATGTTTTGGGTGTTGATACAGACGGCAATACTGTGGTGGATTCCTTTTTTGTAGACTTTAATTACCTCGCCCGAAATGCCCTGATCAATGCCAATGCGCTAGCCATTGCTGCACGAGGGGTGGCGTTGCCACCCAATTTTACGGCCAAACGCTCAGGGGCTCAACTGACCGTGACTTTCGATTCGCCTGTTGACACAAACACCATCCGGATCGCTGTGCGCAGCGTCACAAACGATTGGGATACGGTGTTTACCATTTCCCCGACTTTTTCGGATGTGCTTTCCTGCAATACTACCGGCCCGGTCTATGTCAGTGTAGCCGGGGTGGATACCTGGGGGGCAGAAAGCCTGTTTTCGGTGGAAAAGATTGCCAC
>CANJPT010000039.1 GCA_947476195.1 Lewinellaceae bacterium
AACTTTAATAAAGTACATGGCTTTGTAAGTGTTGATTTTTTTGTAAAAGATGCTTGCGGTAATCAGACATTTATGGGCAAAGCCGATTTCGGCGCCATTGATACCTTGCCGCCTTCCATTATAGGGACCAATGCGACCGAACAATGTGGCGCCGGGAATGATCAAACCGTTCTGCAAACCTGGATAAACGCACATGGAAACGCCACCATGACAGATGATTGCTCCGATTATTCCTGGACAAATTTTTCATTCGTCACCTCAACCGGTCAAGTAGGGAATGGTGATTTTAATGTGGGTCCTTATCCGACCGTACAAGCGAATAATTGCAGCTGGTTTGTCAATGTGGCCTTTCGGGCTACCGATGATTGTGGTAATAGTAGTACTATAACCTTGCGTTGGAGTATCATTGATACGCAAGCACCCACTTTTGCCGGATTGCAACCCAACATAACGGTCTATTGCCCCAATCCTTTGCCGGCTGTCCCTGCGGCTACGGTGAGCGACAACTGCGATACAAATATAGATGTAACATTTTCAAGGCTTTACAAAGACAGCCTCTGCGCCGGTTCCTATACTGTACTGACGACCTGGAAGGCTGTAGATGATTGTGGAAATTCGGCTACGGCAACCCAAAATATCTTTGTCAGCGATACGACCAGACCCGTCTTTACGCTCATACCGGCGAATAGAACTTTCCGCTGCGATACGTTTGTATTGCCTCCCGACCCAATGATGGGTGTAGAGATTAAGGCATCAGATGGATGTAGCCCGGTGGTCAGCATAACGACGGCAACCGTTTCTTTCCAAAATTCAAACCCTGATTCTTCCAGCCACTACAGCTACAACATCGTCCGCACTTTCACCGCCTCTGACGAATGTGGCAACACGCAGACCGCTACACAAACCATTTCCGTGATCGATAATCTTGGCCCTGTGCCGGGTGGGGTCTTTGATACAACTGCTTTATGTAGTGCACTGGTGCCTTTCCCTGCACCCGTGCCTAATGCCACAGATGCTTGCAGTGGAGTTACAAAAACGCCCGTGAACAATGGTCAAACTGTCACAACAGGTGCTTGTCCAAATCAATATACAATAACGGTACATTGGACTGCGAGCGATGTATGTGGCAACACAACGTCTTTTGATCAGATCGTGCACGTTATTGATACCGTACCTCCGACCCTGGCGAACGCCCCACCTAATATTACGGTCGAGTGTGATGCCATTCCATTACCACCTAGTACCAGCGCACTAAATGCCGGGGATAATTGTGATAATTTGGTTTCAGTAAATCTGGTAGAGACCGAAATAAGAAATCCAGACCCGACTACTTGCGAGCACTGGACGGACTATATTGTCAAGCGAAGCTGGACTGTTACCGATGATTGCGGCAATAGCCGTATCTATACTCAATTCATTCAAATCGAAGATACTACGCCACCTGTTATCATTCCGCCTGCAGCGATGATATTTCCCAGTGATCCAGGCGATTGTGGGGCTGAACTTATGATCCCCGTTCCATTGTCAGTGCTGGATGTTTGCAGTGAACAGATGAGCAATGTGACGATCTCTGATATGAAACCCTTGATTGCATCGGGACCTGGTTCGCCCTTTACGGTACCGGTTGCCAGTATGACATTCCATTTAGTACCTCCCAATGCCGCGCCATTTCAGCCAGCAGTGAATGGCCCTGTCACAGAGCTTCGGGTTACGCTCGACAATGCTGATGCGGAAGGGCCGGCTGAGTTTTTGTTGATTTATGACGAAAATAATATACTCATAGACACCATCCGGACCAACTCCCAATGTGGGGATAAGACCTTTGCGTTCCCAGTTGGTATCAACCAATTGAATGCCTGGTTGAGCGATGGGGTAGCCCAATTTTCAGTCGTGCCCAATGGTACAGGCCCTGGAGCCTGCAACCCCGTTTGCTCCAACGGAAAAGTGACGGTACTGTTGGAGTATACCTATGCGAACACCGATGTGCCGATTGCCTTGACTTATACCCTGGATGGAGGGGCCTCGCAAAATTTTCCTCCCGCCAGTACGACTTTTCTGAGTGTAGGCACACACACCGTGGTCTATCAGGCAACGGATTGCGCCGGCAATGCTTCCACGGCCTCTGTACTGATCATCGTGAACGACACGCAGCCGCCAATCATGGCTGCCCCGGCCAATATCACCGTCTTTACCGGACAAAACAATTGCGAAGGGACCGTAACGCTGCCTTTGCCTGCTATCACAGAAAATTGCGCTATGTCGGCCAGCCTAAGCCTTGCCTCTGCCGTGATGCCGCTTCATTTTGAGAACGACCCGGATGTGGGCCTGGTAGCCTTAGATATTTCTCCAATACTGACGGGCCTTATCCCGAATGCTGTGGGAATGGGGATTTTAAGAATAAGACACAAGGGGGACAACGCCCAATTGGGAGAGTTTTTCAACGTGTACGATGAAGCAGGCACGCCTTTGGGTATGACTGGCCAGGGAACGATGCTGGGAGAATGTTCGACTTTTTTTGAGTCCCTTATTCCGGTTACGGCCGCTCAGATCAATTTATGGGCAATGGCCGGTGGCAATTCATCCTTTTACCTCGAATCAAATCGTGACTTGATCAATTACTCCGACTTTGTGAGCAATTGCATGCCGATTTTGCCCAATGGGACGGATGGGATGAGTAAGATTCAGGTAATATTGGAATATAGTTACGCCATAGTAGATTACCTGGTGAAGAAACCCGTGAACCAGATCGTGGCAAGCGGGATACTCACGGGCAGCACGACTACAGCAGTGTTGCCTCCAGCCAATTATACAGTCATGTACATGACCACGGATAAAGCCGGGCTGACGGGGATGACTTCATTTTCTGTTACAGTACGCGATACGGTTAAACCCAAAGCGATTTGCCAACCTACCTTTATCATACAGGTAGGGCCATCCGGTGGAATTCCTTTTACGTTGCTTCCATCAAACATTAATAATGGAAGTTATGACAATTGCACGCCCGCGCCCAATCTGAGTTATTCAGTTTCGCCGAATATTTTCAATTGTAACCAGGCTGGCACCTCCGTTAATGTGACCCTGACGGTGACGGATACGTCTGGAAATTCAGCCACTTGCAAAACAATTGTTGGTATAACGACCACCCCACCGGCTCCGTACTACATTCCGGTTTGTGAAAACGGTACTTTGAAGGTGTTCGCTAATCCGCCATCCGCACTCCCGTTCTCTTACCAATGGAGTGGGCCTAACATGTTTTCCAGCAACCAGCAAAATCCGGTGGTGACCACCAATGCCATGGCCATCCATAATGGCACCTATTGTGTTACCATCACGGGGGCAACGGGTTGTACCTCATCTGCCTGTGAAGTGGTAAATTTAGCGATCCTGGGCGTTACGCCAACCCTCACCGCTAATGGAACCTCTTTTTGTCCCAGCCAAAATATTGGCTTATCAACGGGCACTTACAATGGCCAATTTGTAAGTTATCAGTGGCTCCAGGATGCTTCTCCCGGATTGCCAGTGGTACTTGATACCACGCCGGTCAATAATTTTACGGTTCCCATTCTCCCACCCGGAGTGTATACTTTCTATGTGAAAGTCTTTGCCAATGGCTGCAACACAGCCTTGTCCAACCCGGTAACAGTAACGATCTACGCGGCTCCACCAGCAGATGCAGTGCCAGAAATGACCCAGGTATGTGAGGGAGAATCCATTTCACTCCAGGGTCTCACCCCGCCAACAGGAGGCTTGACTTATTTGTGGACAGGCCCAAACGGATTTGCAAGCACGGCTCAAAATCCTTTGGTCACCCTCAGTGCCGTAAAAAGCCTGAATGAAGGGAAATATATTTTGGTGACCCAACGTAACGGATGTTTTTCGGATCCGGACACGGTAATGGTAACCATCAATATGAAGCCACCGAAGCCAGGTATCGGCGGAAATGTAAATGCATGCGCCGGGCAAACCGTGACACTGGTCTGCAATAACTTCAATGCGGTACAATACCTTTGGACCGTACCCAGCCCATCCGGGCCAGTAGATATCATTACGACCAATAATACCCTGCAGATCCCAAACGTTGGAAATCAGAACGAAGGCTGCTATTCAGTGATCGTTTTTGCAAATAGTTGTTTTTCGAATGCCTCTGATCCGATCTGTCTGGATGTGCAGGATATTCCAGTGGTGACGCCCGGTTCCAATTCGCCGATCTGCCAGGATTCATTGCTTCAATTGTCTGCCACGTTTTCTTCAGAAGTGCCACTTGCCTGGTGCTGGACCTTTCCGGATGGTTCCTTGCATTTTTCGCAAAATCTGGCGGTGTCCAACGGTTCTAGTGGCAGCTATCAAGTTATAGGCAAAACCGCATACGGATGTGCCGATACGGCCACGGTTTCTGTAAACAATGTGATACCGCCGAGTATTACCGCAATCGGAAACAACGCCCCGGCCTGCTGTGACGGCACTTCAGACGCGATCCTTTCGGCCACAGTAAGCTCAACCAACCTTCCGCTGACATACAAGTGGACAGGACCAACTGCATTTGGGATGTCTACATTACCGAATCCGGTTATTCCGGATGTTTGCACGCCCTTTAATGGCCCATATACGCTGGTGGTGAAAGATGTTTTTGGGTGCCCTTCTGCAGCCGTTACGACAGAAATAAACATTCAGGCTCCCCCGGCTACACCTACTTTAATAGTCAATCCTACTCAACCTGTATGTGTAGGCGTGGATGTTCTATTAAGTATCAGCAGCACGCCTGGAGCGACTTATCTCTGGCACAGGCCAGGCAATCTCGGCGATACCCTTACCGCCACAGCCTGGTATTTCATCCCTAATGCGCAAATCATCCATAGTGGTGCATATTCCGTGGTCGTGATCTCTGGAAATGGAACTTGCCAATCCGGTCCATCCAACACAATCACACTTACCGTGCATGAGATTCCTCCAACGCCTTCCATCACAACTAACTCACCTGTATGTGAAGGGGGTACCCTTTCACTTACTGCCAATAGCGTACCCGTTGATATGTACCAATGGACCGGACCCGGATTCACCAGTATCATGCAAAATCCAGAACGGCAGCCTGTAACGCTCTCAATGGCCGGGACCTATACGTTAAAGGTGACAAAAGCTGGCTGCTCTCCGCCGGAGACATCTTTAACTGTGGAAGTGGTGCAAACGCCAAATACCCCACAAATAGACCCAACCAGTGCACCCAATGCAATTTGCATAGATGGGGCAGTGTCAGCATATTTGAATATCTCCAACCAGCAGAACGGCATGATCTATACCTGGAAGGATGTCGCTTCCGGATTAGACCTGCAATCCTCTACCGCTACAAGTTTAAGTCTGGCATTGTCCAATGTATTGGCACTAGGGCCAGGTTCGCACATGTTCCTGGTTATTGCTGCAACTCCGGGTGGGGTGAATTGCAATTCGGCTATTTCTAATATCGTCACGGTAGCTTTTGATACCATCCCGGCTAATATCAATGCTTATGCCGGAATGGATCACCCTGCGTGCACGGACTCTTCGATTATCCTGTATGGTACTCCAAACCCTTTACAATTCTCATTGAAAGGCTTATGGACTCAAATTGGAGGACCAGACACAATGATCTTTAATGCTACCAATCCCAATGCATGGTTTAGGGGCATGGCTGGGAGTATCTATACTTTCCAATGGAGTCTTTCCAATGGCGCGTGCAATAATTTCAGCAACGATGCGGTGGTTATCAGCGCTCAAAAGCCGGAACCTGCCATTGGAGGCCCGGATATTTATTCATGTGATCTGCAAGGAATTCACCTCAATGCGACCCAGGGCGTAACCGTGCAGGGTAAATGGACACAGCTAAGTTCACAAGCCTTTCTGGGTGTGTTGATCGATAACCCGAACGCACCCCAAACAACGATCAGTGGCCTCCCAGGTAAGGGGCAGACATATTCCTTCAAATGGGAAATTGGCAATCCAGGTTGTGGGGTCAATACCGACCCGGTAATCGTCTATGTTTACAGCCCAAAGCCGAGTGCCGGACCGACCCAGTTTGTCTGCGATGATGAGAATAATGCTATTTTGCAGGCATCTGAGCTGGCAAAAATCAACGGTATGCCCTGGGAATTCGGGCAATGGAGTAGCCCAGGCCTGACCTTTTCCAATCCGAACCTTCCAAGCACTACCGTTTCTGGTCTTAAACCGGGCAAAAACGAGATCTATTGGACCATCAATAAAGATAGTTGTGGCACAAACTCCCGTGATACCGTAGAGATCTACTACGAGATATTTCCCCAGGCCATAGATGATCTTGTCTCTGTTCCATTCGGTGGAACAGTCAAATTTAATGTCTTGTCAAATGATGTTTTGCCTGGCGCCTTCACGTTTTTGATCGCAACGCCTCCTCCGATTGGCCGGCTTATAGATACCTTGCCTGAAATTGGAGGGTATGTTTATCGTCCTCAATCGGGGTTCACGGGTACGGAAACAATGACTTATACGGTTTCCAACAATAATTGCCCGGGTTCGGTCAGCATTGGCACCGTAACTTTTCAGATAGGCGCCATTCCAGAGTGCTTTATCCCGACTATTATAACCCCGAACAATGATGGATTTAATGATCAGTTTCAAATTCCCCAATCTTGCACACTCGGCGAGGGGGAGGACGCTTTAGATGTTACAATTTTCAATCAATGGGGAGATGTTGTTTTTCATGCCAAACCCTATCGCAACGATTGGGGTGGAACCTATAATTCCGAAGACCTGCCCGCTGGAACGTACTTTTATGTTGTAAAACTTAATGATCAAGATAAACCTCGTACGGGCTTTTTGCTGATTCAACGATGATGTTGGTCATGAGGACTTTAGACACATGGGCTTTTGATTTTAATGCCCAGATGTCCAAAGTCCTGGTGGCAATATCCCGAACAAGCTCTAAGTCCAACAGTTCAACACCATGAAAAATCTATACCTCTTAATCCACTTACTTGCCCTGCCACTTTGTGTAGCCGCACAGCAAGAGCAGATGTACACCCAGTTTATGTTCAACAAGCAGGCCTACAATCCAGGCTATGCTGGCAGTTTTGTGTCTCCTACACTGACAGCCATCTACCGCAACCAATGGATGGGCCTTGACGGTGCACCCAAGGCTATGTCTATCTCGTATACACAACCCTTACTTAATAATCGGGTAGGTATCGGCGGCAACATCGCACGACAGAGTATTGGCATCAATACGAACCTCACGATTGATCTGGCCTATGCTTATCGAATACAACTGAAGCGAGGTATGCTGGCGGTGGGCTTGCAGGCCAGTATGCGAAATATCCGCCAGAATTGGGCGGATTCACGTATAATTGTCATTGACCAGAGTGATCCTGGAATCCCTACAGTCCCTAAGAGTAAATTTGTGCCAAATTTTGGTGCTGGACTATATTACAGTGCCTATACAGAGCGCTGGTACGCAGGAGTTTCCCTGCCACGCATTGTGAGTAACAGTATTGACTTTTCCGAATTTGGAGATATACTTTCCAGAGAGGTACAGCATATAAACGCTATGGGCGGCATCAAACTCAAGGCAGCGAAGGACCTTGAGATTACCCCTCAGGTCCTGCTAAGGTTTGCCTTTGGAGCACCCTTTGATGCGGAGCTAAATATCAGTGCTTTGTTCCAACGTAAATTTTACGGTGGCCTCACTTATCGCGTTGGCGGAGACACTAATTTCGCAGGCGAAAGTTTGGATGCGGCACTCGGTTTCCAGGCTACTGATAAATTGTTCTTTTGTCTTTCTTACGACATTGGGCTTACCTGGCTTCGGAAGTTTAACAACGGCTCCATAGAGGCCACGGTGCGCTGGTGGTTTAATCCGCCGGATGATGTGGTGGCTGTTAAGCCAGCCCGGCCATTTTGAGGGTTTGACTCATTTTAATGCCGAATATCAACCACCAGATTTCAAAGTGGGTTCAGTGCTAAATGCCCCCATTGAAAATAGGCACAAAACCCATGAGCGGCGTCTCCTTGGAGATTGCACATTCCTTGTTCGATCTTAAAAAACATGAGCCACCTCGAAAAAATCGGGATGGCCCATGTTTTTATGCCAAGGAATTAGCTGAAAGTTTTCTACCCATTCCTAAGCGCTATCGATCTTAATTTTTCCCTTCTAATTCGGTAGCAGTTCCAGCCGGAGTCATCGGTTTAGGCGGAGCCTTTTTCACCGTACAACCCACAGATTTAGTCCTGAGCGGATCAGGCGATTCTCCACGAAGAAGGGCATTCACCGCATTTTCGGCCCAAGGTATAGTAGAGGAATCTGGCGCTTCGGCATTGCTGTCAATGCCGCCGATATACCGCACCGCACGATTTTCATCTAAAATGAAAACTTGAGGGGTCCTGGTTGCCCCAAACAGAGGGTACACCGTTTGTTCTTCGTCAAAAAGGTAGGCGAAAGGATAATGCTTGCTTTTTGCAAGTTCCTGCATCTTTTCAAAGCTATCTTCGGGTACCATCAGCGGGCTGTTAGGATTGATGGCTACCACAGGAAAGCCCAATGGAGCAAATTTCTTGTGCAATTGAATGATGCGCTGTTCGTACAACTGTGCGAAAGGGCAGTGATTGCAAGTGAAAATGACAATTACGCCTTTTGCATCCTTGTAATCTGAAAGAGAGACAATATCGCCATTAACACTTTTCAACGAAAAGTCCTTAGCAATGTCTCCAAGGGTGTAGCCTTTGGGTGTTGTAGCACTCATTGTTAGCACCAAATAAGCTAAAAGAACGAAATGGAGAAGGAGGGAGGTTCTCATGAGTAAAAAAATTAAAAATTATACACTATGTTTGGAAAAGCAAAATGTTTGGGTTGATGCGTAAAGCCGAATGATTTAGTATCGAAAAGGGCCTATTTTTTTCCGACGCTCAAATCACCGCAAGTCACTTTTTCACCAATAAATATCGCAGCGGAGTCTGAAACTAAAGGGCGCACAAATGATTCCAGGTCTTCAAAGTTTTCAAAGTTGCCCAGGTTAAACTTGCGTTTTTTTTCCTTCAAAACAAGCGTAGCCGGAATAGCACCATCCCATTCGTTGTAAATTAAGGGTATCCAGGTGTTGAAGTCCTGGTCAGCCATCAAGGCTACTTCAGACTTCAAGTGTTGATTTTTCAGGAAGGGAATAAATTTCTTTTCAAGCTGGCTTTTAAAATCCAGGCTAACAAGCACGACCTGAATATTTTGTGGGCCATAGTACTCACTTAATTCATCAAAACAAGGTAGTTCTTCAACGCAAGGTTTACACCAGGTTGCCCAAAAATTGAGTACCAGCGTGGTGTCACCTGCACGGTTGATCCGCGACTGAAGTTGTTCTATATTGTCGTAAATAACGAAATCTTGAGCGCGTAGGAGAGAGCCTCCGCAGCAGATGACTACGAAAAGTAATATTACAAGGCGCGGGCGGAAAGGGTATGCCATGAGAGACATGATACAAGGGATATTAAAAAAGACATCGCAAGGAACGACGATTTATGGTAATGAAAAATCCTTTAACATTTTTTTCTGACGAAAATATGAATTAGCTGTTACACAACAATAGGAGTGGATTTTCCAAAAATGGGTTTAGGTCTGATTTTCACGAAATTACGCGGTGAATTAGCTTACCTGTTGGAAGGCCCAAAAGATCAGCGCAAGGTGAAATGCTAAAGCAAAGAGGGTAACGAGTGTTTTGTTCTTTTTCATATTTGGAGGGTGTAGGCGCTTTGCTGCTGCTACAACATATTCATTTCAAAAGATATGCCAATCACATAGCTGAAATGTTATTTATTTTTAAACATATTGATTGTCAGTAATTTATCAGAATAAAAATATTAAATATTAATATAAGGTATGAAATTTAGAATAAAAAATGCCGCCTCAAAGTCGAACTTTAAGGCGGCATTTTAAAGGTTATCAACCCCAAAGCCTAAGCTTCTACCATAGCTCCTGGATTGACAATGCTGTAATCCACTAAGATCCGGCCGCAGTGCTCACAGGCTATGACGCGCTTGTGCAAGCCGATTTCAAGGTGCACCTGAGGTGGTACGTTATTGAAACAGCCACCACAAGAATTACGCTCTACTGTGGCTACAGAAATACCATTACGATAAGTGCGACGTGTTTTGTCGTAGGCATTGATCAGACGCGCTTCGATGCCTTCGCGCAACTTTTCACTTTGTTTGTGCAGACGCTTTTCTTCGCCTTCTGTTTTTTCGATTACGCCTTGCAACTCCACTTTTTTCGCTTCAAGCTCTTTTTGCTTCGCTTCAAATTTTGCTTCAGCAATCATGAGGCTCTCCTTTTTGCCATCAAGGCTTCCTTTGGCTTCACGCACACGCTTATCAGAGAGTTGGATGTCCAGTTTCGCCAATTCAATCTCTTTTTGCAAGGCTTCGTACTCGCGGTTATTTTTGACCTCCTCCAGTTGCTTTTGGTATCGCTTGATGTTCACATCGGCCTCTTTAGAGGTGACTTGCATCTTGGATATTTCAAGCTCACTTTCTTTGAGTACGGCCTTCATTTTCTTTATTCGGGTCTCAAGTCCCGCTACTTCATCTTCCAAATCGGAAACCTCCATTGGGAGTTCTCCTTTGAGGATTTGAATCTCATCGAGCTGTGAATCATTCTGCTGTAAGTTCCACAGCATGGTGAGTTTGTCGGCAATGGATGCTTCTACGGCCATTCTATTCTATTGATTGAATGAGTGATTGAATGAGTGATTGAGTGAGTAGTTGGTTATTGTCCGCTTATGGTTGAATAAGACGTATTGGGTTGACTTTCAAAGGTTTTTCAGAAATAAAAGACCGGATTGGTGCTCTTTTCTGTCAAATGGAGCGCAAAAGTAGGGAATTTTTCTTGTACTATGTCGCGTAATAGTTCAATGGTAAATTGCTCGCTCTCATAATGCCCTACATCGGCAATGACCAGCTTACCCTCTGCATCGAAAAACTCGTGGTATTTGAAGTCTGCTGAGACAAAAGCGTCGGCTTTAGCTCGGAGTGCTTCAGATAGGAGAAAACTTCCTGCACCGCCACAAACAGCTACTTTTCGAACGGTTTTGCCACGTAAAGCTGTATGCCGTATGGTATTGGTCTTCAAGACTTTCTTGAGGTGTTGGAGAAATTCCGTCTCATCCATTGGTTTGGGCAGATTCCCCAATAATCCAGCCCCTATTTCAAAATCATCGGGCCGTGGCGCAAGGATACGGGTTTCTACAAGACCGATTTTTTCTGCTATTTTTGCGTTTACGCCTTGCCTGTAAACATTATCTATGTTGGTATGAATGGCATAGATGGCAATATTGTGCCGAATGGCCTGTATCACCGTTCGTTCTACATAGCTGGTACCGTTGAAACGCTTGAGTCCTCGAAATACAATCGGGTGATGGGCTACTACAAGATTACAGCCTCGGGTAATCGCTTCATCCACAATCGCTTCTGTTGAATCAAGGCAAAAAAGTACTCCACTCACTTCAGTACCTAAATCTCCTACGATCAGGCCCGCATTGTCGTATGATTCCTGTAAGTGAGGGGAGGCAATGGCCTCGAGGGCCGAGAGGATGTCATAGATTTTCATGTGCGCTAACCTAATATATTATTGTAAACCAAATTTTGGTTTGCAAGTTCAGACCAATCTGCCAAAAGGGGGCAAATTTTTAAATTTAAAAAAAAGTGTGCACTAATTTCTTGGACAAAGGGAAGTTGAAAAAAATTAAGTATGGCCTATTTCCGGTCACTTCCGTCAAACCAGTCCGTATCCGTCAGGTTGTAGATCTCCTGGATTTCGTGCAGGACTTTGCGAAAATCCAGTTCCAAATCCTTGAGTACCCCCGAGCGCATATCAAATACCCAGCCATGCACGGTTGGAGCACCTTCATCCACGAAGCGCTGCTGTACGGCGGCAGTTTTGATCACATTGACACATTGCTCCTGCACGTTGAGCTCTACCAATCGGTCGAAACGGGCGTTTTCATCGGTGATGGCCTGGAGTTCTTCTTTGTGGAGGCGGTAGACGTCACGGATATTGCGCAACCAAGGGTTGAGAATGCCAAGGTCCTTAGATTGCATGGCGGCCTTCACACCTCCGCAGCCATAGTGACCACACACGACGATACGCTTGACTTTTAAGTGCCGCACCGCGTAGTTGATGACCGACATCACGTTCAGGTCCACGCTGGCTACGATATTGCCTACGTTACGGTGAATGAATACCTCGCCGGGTTGGGCGCCCATGAGCTCCTCGGCGGTTACGCGACTGTCGGAACAGCCTATGTAGAGGTATTCAGGCGTTTGGTCGCGGGCCAGTTTTTCAAAAAAGTCCTTTTCAGTGGCCGTTTTTTCTGCAATCCATTTGCGATTGTTTTCGAAGATTTGTTCGTAAGAGACCATGATTTTGGTAGTTTAAGCCCCGTAGATTTAGTGAAAGTGGGGAGCATTTTGTAGCATGCAGAAAGGATTCGTGGGGGGGATAGGGGTCAAAAATCCTTAATTTTATTTAGAAATTTGTAAATCTCGATTCGAAATTTCCTGGACAGGGTCAGTTATGACTTTTAATATTGAGGCGGTGACTCAAAGTCACGGCCTCAATGGTTCAAGATTATTGAATTGGATACTTCAAGTCACCGCCTAAATGTAGCCATAAAGGATGTGCATAAAATGATAATACACTTATTCGCACAATACTACGGCTTATTTGAGAATTGGTAATTGTAGCAGGAAATGGCAGCTTGGTCAGTTCAGGGTTGAATTTGTCTGTTTCAAGGTTAAATTGTGGCCGGTCCAAAGGATTTGCCAAACAGCCGATGTAACTTTGCGCATTCTTTAGGGTCAAAGGTATCCCGGGCATTTGTGTCCGATTTTTCCCACTTTAAAATTCAACGACTATGACTGCTACACTTTTATTTTTAGGCAATCTCGGCGGGTCGGAGCTCATGCTTATCTTCCTGGTTGTTTTGCTCCTTTTCGGAGGCAAAAAAATTCCAGAACTGATGCAAGGTTTGGGTCGCGGTATTCGCGAATTCAACAATGCAAAAAACTCTGTGGAGGATGAGATCCGTCAAGGGATGCGCGATGCAGATAAGAAGCCACTCGAAAAGTAATCGAACGCTATTATTAAGATTATCTGAACCAATCAAAACCCCGCTCAGCACTGCTGAGCGGGGTTTTTTGTTGGGACCTATGTATTTTTAAGGTCTTTAGGTGGCCTAAAACGGAATATCCTCGTCATTCATCCGGGATTGTCGGGAAATTACGCTTTGCTGGAAAGGGCCGCTGAGCGGATCTGATAGTCCGGCAAAAGAGGGATCATCCAGGTTGCTGAACTTGGCAAAGGTGTCGGTAAATTTGAGTTTGATCGTGTCCAATGCTCCATTCCGGTGCTTGGCTATGATAAATTCAGCGACTCCTTTCAGACTATTCCCGTGTTCGTCGTCAAGGATTTGATAATATTCAGGTCTATAGATAAAGGATACAATATCAGCATCTTGCTCAATACTTCCGCTTTCACGAAGGTCACTCAATTGTGGCCGTTTACTCCCGCCACGTTGTTCTACTGCTCGGCTAAGTTGTGAAAGCGCGATCACAGGCACGTTCAGTTCTTTGGCCAGTGATTTCAGGGCCCGTGAAATACTGCCTATCTCTTGTTCGCGGTTGCCCGTGCGATTGTTTTCTGCTGACCCGGTCATCAATTGTAGGTAGTCTATGATGATCAACTGGATATCGTGCTGCTGCTTTAGACGGCGGCACTTAGCCCGGAGTTCGAAGATGTTGATGGCGGGCGTATCGTCAATATAAATCGGCACGGCATTGAGCCGTTCTACCGTGGTCTGAAGCATTTGCCACTCATAGTCTTCTAGTTTGCCATTCCGGAATTTGTTGGCCGGAATCTCTGATTCCATTGAGATCAGACGCTGCACAAGCTGGGTAGAAGCCATCTCAAGGGAAAACAGGGCGACGCCTTTGCTAAAGTCCAGGGCTGCGTTTAGCGCAACAGCTAATACCATCGAGGTATTGTGTGTCACCGTCATATCCTCCAGAAGGAAAAGCCCGTTGCCATCCAGCTCAAAACCGTAGTAATCGTCTTCTTTATCCGCGGCCACTTTAATCGCCGTCACTTGCCAGTTGATCTTGCTTTTCCAGGGATTGGGTTGTTTGCGTTGGATACGCACCGGCACTTTATCAAGATCGCCGTAAATGCGCAAGCGCCAAACCATAGTTTCAAAGCTAATGGAAGTGATCGGTGCTTTTTTCTCCGTCAGGGAAGTCCGGAATCCCAGAGAATCGCAGAGGAATTTAATTTCTCTGGCCAGGGTTTCGTTTTTTTGAGTAATCTCGAAACCATTGGACTGCATTAGGTAATGGCCGTTACTATCGATCAATCCAGCCAGGAGTTCAAGTCTTTTTTCAGTAGCGTTGATAAGGTAGTCTTGCGGGATATGTTTATTTCCAAGAACGCCCAACTCGCGCAACATCCCGTGCAATGAATACCCCATTGCGTGTCGGCGTTCATTTTCGATGCTGTAAATCGGGCATTTCCCTGGTGACAGCTTGTCTTGTTTAAATTGAAGACCCAAATCTCCAGCATAGGATTCCAGATAGCTCAGGACTTCTTCATCGGCGGTTGCAATATTGCTATGTTCAGACGTGCCATCACCCAACCAAAGCCCTAAGAAATAGGGGTGCAATGAAAGGGGCCTTTCAGCAAATTCAACCGATGTTTTATAGCCCTTATAATTGGTCTTGAATTTGGACGAGGTTTGAAGATATTCTTTTACGCTGATGTTCAACGCGTCCTCACTTTGATGCTTCCACTCAGTCCGATTGCGCTTGAGGGACAGGATATGGCTTTCATTTACCCGATAATCAATGCCCTTGTTTTGGCGCACCCAATACATCATTTCCCGCCCTTTTGTAGTGGAAAGTATGGTTCTTGGCGTAGAGTCATTCCCCATGAGCAGTTCGCCAGGAGCCAGATCCTCCACTAAACGAAGTGTTCCGTCGAACATCAACACCTTGGTTCCTTTGGCCAGGCACTTACCCATGCCCGGCCGCGCCGCAATAATGATCAGATCTGAGGGCTGCCAGCCAGAAGTAAGTCGGTCAAGGTCTGTAAAGCCAGTGGGTACCCCCGTTAGTCCGTCCTCTTTTTTAGAAAGTTCTTCAATCTGCTTGAGCACCTTGCTGCTAAGGCTGCCCATGCTTTCGTAGGAGCGACTGAGGTTGTTTTGCGTGATTGCAAAAAGTCCCTTTTCAGCCTCATCGAGTAGGTTGAATACGTCGGTTGTATCCTCGTAGGCATCGCGGATAGTTCGAGTACTCACGCCTATGAGTTCACGCTGGATGTGCTTTTGGGCAATGATACGGGCGTGGTATTCGATATTAGCCGCAGAAGCAACCCGGTTGCTGAGTTCTACAAGGTAATAGCCACCGCCAATTTTGTCGAGGTCACCGGCTTTCTTCAATTCTTCAGTTACGGTAAGCAGGTCCACCGGGTTAGAGCGTTCGAACAGCCTTATGATGGCGCGATAGATCTGCTGGTGCCCTTCGAGATAAAAACTCTCGGGTCGCAGGGTGTCCATTACTAAAGGCAATGCCTCCCGGTCGAGCATGAGTGCACCAAGGACGGCTTCTTCGAGTGGTACAGCTTGTGGTTGAACCTTGCCAAACACGAAGTTAGACAAGCTCTCATTATTGGGCGCATTCCTACGGCCTTTGCCATTGTTGCCCCCTTGCTGGCCACTTTGTTGATTATTGCTCGATTCGTTCATGGTGTGATTTTTCCTGGAATATTGCTCGGGGCTTTGCCAACATTGGCCAGAAAAGTGTTCTGCGCCTTTTGATCGCTGTAACAACGCCTCCAAATGGGCCGCAAATCTACTTTTTACAACCCGGTATTTCTTTTTGAAACAATCCGTGTGACCCCAATTCTGTGGAAAAACCCGTTGGTAAGTGTGGAAAACCTACTAAAAAAGGCAGGTTATCCACATCGGGTTTCAGTTATCAACAGTCTAAAATAGGGCTTACCCCAAAATGATTAACGCTTGAAAAGCACTGCTTTAGCAAAAAATAGTCCTGATGTTTAGCAGCGTATCAGTATATTTCTAAGAATACCTCCAGGTTAAGTCAAGGCTAATTTTCCACAGTGTAAAAGTTTTTTTTTTGTCCTTCCGATCAACAAATATAAAATATTATGTTTTAAAATTTAAAAAAAGTTTTAAAAAAAGATAAAGTTTTTTAATATTAAAAATTTGCTTATATAGACCGTTTTCTCGTTAAACAATCCTTTTATCAGAATTTTCGCACATCATTTCGTTTCCTGATTCACTCAGCTATTATTTTTAAAACAAAAGTGCAGTATAAATTTTTGCCTAATAGCTTGGTTTTCAACACCTCATTGGTATATAGATCCAGCTGCTCCATATCGAGCCTTGAAACCCTCCCAACCCTGCAATCCGCCGGTATGTAAAACAACAACCGTACTAGCGGATTGAAAATAACCTTTGGACAACAAATCGAATACCCCGAAGAGCATTTTAGCCGTATAAACAGGGTCTGGCAGAATGTTGGTTTTTAGGTAAAAACGACGAATAAATTCCATGACTGGTGGGTGTAGTTTGGCAAATCCGCCAAAAGTGTAGTCGTGCATAATACTGAATCGCTTTTCCATGTCAACACGAGCGGGCAAAAGCCGTAGGATGGTTTCAGATTCAAAATTATAGCTGCTGACCGGGAATATCAACGTATTGCTGTTGGGAAGGCTTAGTCCAGCTATGATTCCAGCAGCCGTACAGCCAGTGCCAGCTGGGGTACAGAGGTAAAACGCATGCTCTGATTGAACTGTTGGCAATTGTCTGGCAATTTCACCAGGAATATCCATGCAAGCTTCTACAGCCTGAGGTGTGTTACCGCCTTCTGGCAGAAAATAGTGGTCCGGATACTCGCTGCTCAGGAGCGGGTAGCCTTGCTGCTTAAATGCATCGTACTGGGCTTTGGGCAGTCGATGTAGTCGCATGCCATTTTCCTGACAAAACAAAAGGGTAGGGTTTTGAAGATCAGCATATTCACCACGCAGCAGGCCCACAGTTGGGATACCCCATAGTCTTCCAGCCACTGCAACGGCGTGCAAATGGTTGGAAAATGCACCGCCAAAGGTGACCAATCCCCCTGGGAAAGAACGCTGTATCATCGGCAGTACGGCGCCCAGTTTTCGGCCTTTACTGCCCTGGATCTCGGGGTGAAGCAGGTCATCGCGTTTGATATAAAGCGAGATGCCTTGTGCGTTACCAGGGTGTTCGGCAATTCTTTCTAAGGGGGAGATAGGGAGCTGGAAGCGCATGTGGGGATCATTCTACGAGATGCTTACAAATATGCTGGATATTTGTGTAAATCATCTTTATAATAACGGATATATTCATCCTGGAAAAAATAATTCTTGCATGCGCTTATTTATTCAGGAGCAGTTAATTTGTATGCTGAGCGCAAAGTTTATAAAGATTCCGAAAGTTAGTATCCCGCAGCCCTATTTTTGCCCTGGTTTATTTTTAACAACAGGCAAACTGAAGCAGTTCATCGTTCATACATCATCGTTCCCAGAAAATGATTCTAGTCACAGGTGCCAACGGCCAGCTCGGCCACTGTTTTCGTCAAGTCTCCGCGCATTGGCAGCATCATGCCTTCATTTTTGCAGGTTCGCAGGAGCTGGACGTGAGCGACCGGCGAGCGGTTCAAACCTATTTTAAATCCTTTCAACCAGGAAATATCAAATGGGTGATTAATTGCGCAGGCTATACCTCCGTGGATAAAGCCGAACAGGAGCCTCAAAAAGCAAGAAAGGCCAATGTGTCAGGCCCCCAAAACCTCGCTCAGGTCTGTGCTGAATGGGGCATACCGCTGGTTCATTTCAGTACCGACTATGTATACCACAGTCGCCAGAATACACCCTTTCAAGAAACAGATCCGGTCAGTCCCAAAGGCGTATATGCGCGCACAAAACTTGCTGGTGAACGTGCCGCTTTGCGTGCACAGCCCCTTACGATGATTGTCCGTACCTCTTGGGTGTATTCTACTTTCGGCCATAATTTTGTAAAGACCATGTTGCGCCTGGGGCGGGAACGCGAAACGATCCATGTGGTCGGCGACCAGATTGGCTCGCCCACTTATGCACCAGATCTGGCCGAAACCGTTATGAAGATCATTCGGCAAGTAGAGTCAGGAGCTGTACCGGTAGCATCCATTGCGGGCATTTGGAACTACGCTAATGAAGGGGTAGCCAGTTGGTATGATTTTGCTGCGGCCATTTTTGAAATGGAGCATATTGCCTGCCAGGTACAACCCATTGCCAGCAAAAACTATCCAACACCTGCCATGCGTCCACCGTTTAGTGTGTTGGATAAGGCCAAGATCAAGACTGTATTTGGGATTGAGATCCCGCATTGGCGGGAACGTTTGCGGCATTGCCTGGCCTTATAGTCTGATTTCGGTCTACCCCGGATCAGGATTTATTCGGGAAAGACGCATCTACGGCCTGCTGGTGGATGCAAAAAACGCTTGAATTTCTTCAGCGCTAATATTCGGGGTCCCTCCAGCTTTGGTTGCTGTTAAAGCTCCCAGCGCATTGGCAAAATGCAAACATTCCTGATCGCTTGCTCCTGCAAATAATTGGCTCAGAAACCCGGACAAAAAGGCATCTCCAGAGCCGATAGTATCCTGTACTTTGACTGAAACGCCGGGTACACTGGAATATCCGTTTTGACTGAGGCAAGCTGCCCCATGCTCACCTTTGGTCACAATGATCCGGTCAAAACCAAACTTCTTTTGAAGTGCATCCATTTGTGCTGATTCGGAGCCTTCTATCCCATACCATTCGGCCAGAATGTCCAGTTCCTGGTCATTGACCTTCACAATATTTGCCATCGGGAGTAGTGTCTCCAAAAGTTCCTGGGTGTAAAACGGCTGCCGTAGATTCACATCGAACACTCGCATCGGGGCTTTTTCTATCAGAGCCAGGAGGGTTTTTTGGCTGCCTTCTGAACGACAGGACAGACTTCCGAATACCAATGCATTGGCATTACTTACGGTTTCAAGCATTGTTTTGGTCAGCTCAATATGATCCCAGGCAGCTGGCTGTACAATCTCGTAGCTGGGAATTCCTTTTTCATCCAAGGATACATTTACTACCCCTGTCGGATAATTGGAGTCGATTTGAACCAGATCGGTCGCCACCCCTTTCTCCTGCAAAAATGCGAGCAGGGACTGCCCCAGCACATCAGCGCCGACCCGGCTGATCATTCTGGACTGCATACCCAGGTTGTTGGTTTGATAGGCAACATTCATTGGAGCACCTCCGGCAATTTTCCCTGTTGGAAGCAGGTCCCACAATATTTCGCCGAAACAAATGACGATCGGATTTTTCATGTACTGGATTTTATTGACTGCTTATGTGTTGAAAATATTCGGGCAAACATAGATTATTTGTTTTACCAAAACGAAAGGTGTTTACCTAAACTTGGAAAAGCTTCAAAAAATAAAAAGCCCGGCTTCAACAAAACAAGTTGAAACCGGGCAGTAGAAAAAGCGTGGTGTGCTAATCAGGCATCGTGAAGGACTAAAATCGGTACTGTGGTATGATGAGCCAGGGATCTCGAAACACTTTTTGCGAACAATTTGTGCATCAGCGAGTGTTCGTGGGCTACAACGACCAATCCATTACAGTCTGTAGATTCCAGAAAATTATGAATAGTGTGAACGACATTTATATCGTGTAGATAATGGAAATTATGTGGAATGCTACCCAGTTTTTTGCTTAAAGCCGCTTCGTTTTGGTGGTCGGGTTGCTTGTGGGGTTCGCTTACTACATGCACGATGTTCAGGCCTGTATGTTGCAGGTTGAGCATTTCGCGCATAAAACGTAAGGACTCCTGACTCACCGGCAGTCTGAAATCAGTTGCAAATGCAAACCGGGCGGCATTTCTGAATACAGCTTTCGTGGGAACCACAAAAGTCGGGGTTTTAGTGGCTGAGATGACACCTCCAGCCACACTGCCCAAGAGTATGCCGCGCAGCCCACTGGCACCGGTGGTTCCCATTACAATGAGAGAGGCCCCTAATTCGGTAGCCGTTTGCGAGATGGTGCTGACGGGAAACCCGATCCGGCATTCAATCTGAATCTTGACATCTTTCAAATGCGGGCTCCGGGTAAACTTTTTGACCCATATTTTCATGCCGTCCAGCCGCTGTTGGACATAATTGTCTACAAAAAAGGCATCATACATATTGTTGTCTACGCCTTCGTTGGGGTACACAACGTACAATACCGTGATAGACCGGTCCGTACGTGCGGCAATTTCAAGTGCGTACATCATCGCATTGTTGGCGCATTTAGAAAAATCGGTCGGGACAAGAATTGTTTTCATAGTTACCTGAATTAGTTGAAAATTATTTTTTCCAAAAATCGGGAATGGTGTGGCTGAAACCATACTATTGAACATTTTTGTTTTGTCCCCAGACCTATAAGGTTTTTGAAAACCTTATACGTCTCGATTTTAGAAAATGTCCAGTAGTCTGGGCTGAAACGCACCCAATTAATTCACCGGATACGGTTCAGGCAGATAGTTTCCTAAGGGTCTATTCTTGGTCGCGGTAATCCATAGGATCCACAAACTCCTGATGTATGTTTTCGCTGGCTTTGACTTTAACCTGTTGCTCTGCAAGGGTCAGGTTGTCTGTCAGGGAAGTCTCAAGCCAGGTTCGGCCAGATTTTCGAAATAATTGAACGTGTAAGTTGTATTCCGTTTCAAAGACTTGCTCTAAATCCCAGACGACAGTATCCGACCCAATCGGAATGGTGCCGGCTTTTAGTTTGGGAGAAAGCTGGCTCAACAACATATTCCTGTCCTGGATTAGGAATTTAGCCGCACTACCCCTATGTTCAGCATGTGGTTTGCTGAAAAATACAATTTTTAAACCCTCAAACGCCTCCGTAAATTCAATCTGGAGGGCGCTAATCGTTTTGTCAGGTGCAATATGGAGATCCATAATTAGTATGATTTTATTTGACAAAGTTGCAGGGATATGGCGCGTATTGAACATGATGTGCATCACCCCATTGCATGACTTTGTCCCGTTTTGTGGCCCTGATTAGTATCACTTTCCCCCCTGACCAGCGTCACCCTGCTTCTGTAGCGCTGTTCGGATTTTTGCCTCCATAAATTCTGTCGCTTATGCCCGTATCAGTTCTCTCACAGCCTAAAAACCCGCCCATAGCAGCCCATAACTGCTTTCACTGCCATGATGCTTGCCCGCCAGTTCTACCCGGAGGAGCGGATCATTTGATCAATGGAGACAAGCATTTTTGCTGCCAGGGCTGCCAGATGGTATATGAGATTCTGAACACTCACAACCTCTGTGCGTATTACGACCTGGATCAAAATCCCGGACAAAGCTTTAAAACACAAAAATTTGCCAAAAGCTACGCTTACCTGGATGATGCCGAGATTCAGGAAAAACTAATTGAATTTGAAAATGGCCCAACTATCCAGGTTACATTCTACCTGCCTCAAATGCACTGTGTGTCCTGTATCTGGCTGCTTGAAAATCTCTACAAACTCGATGCGGGCGTAACTCATTCCCGGGTAAATTTTTTGAAAAAGACTACTACCATACAATTTGACTCAGCCCAAACCTCCCTGCGCAAACTAGCCACCCTACTTGCTTCTATCGGGTATGCCCCGGATATCAATCTGGGGGATGTAGACGGACAAGAGCGACCTAAGATGAGCCGTCGCCTGGCAGCACAATTGGCCGTGGCTGGTTTTGCGTTTGGTAATGTTATGCTGTTCAGTTTTCCAGAATATGTAGGTATGACCCGGGAGACAGATTCCTGGTTCTCTTACGCATTTGGGTATCTCAGTATCCTGATCTCACTTCCTGTTCTGTTATTTAGCGAACGCGATTATTATCGGTCTGCCTGGCTTGGACTACGCAATCGTCAGCTTAACATAGACATCCCCCTTTGCCTTGCTTTTCTTTCATTGTTTGGGCGAAGTGTTTGGGAGATCCTTACCCATACCGGTCCAGGTTATCTTGATTCGTTTGCCGGGTTGACATTTTTGCTCCTTATTGGCAAATGGTTTCAGCAGCATGTATGGCACCAGCTTTCTTTCGAGCGCGACTATAAATCTTACTTCCCGGTAGCGGCTACCCTTCGCAGCGGCGACGAGGAAACTTCGGTGCCTGTCAGCCGTCTGGTGCCTGGAGACATCATTCTGATCCGAAGTCAGGAGGTTATCCCGGCCGATGGTATTTTGTTAAAAGGCTCCGCTCAGGTTGATTATAGTTTTGTGACGGGTGAATCAGAGCTGGTAATGGTTCAGAATGGTGAACGAATTTTTGCAGGTGGTAAACAGATTGGCGAAAGCATAGAGATTTCCCTGACCCGCCGCGTAGCACAAAGTCACCTGACCAAGTTGTGGAACAACGAGGCCTTCAAAACCAACGCCAAAGGTCAGGTGACCCAATTGGCTGATGCTGCAGGCCACTATTTTACCTACCTCATCCTGGCATTTGGCGGCGGGGCATTTCTGTATTGGTGGCTAATGCGCAGTGACATAGCCACGGCTATCAATGCATTTACAGCCGTCATGATTGTGGCCTGTCCCTGCACGGTGGCTCTTGCCATTCCGTTTACGCTCGGCAATATCCTCCGGATTCTTGGTCGCAATCGTTTTTACCTGAAAAATATCCGGGTGGTCGAGGCTTTTGCCGAGATCAATGCGGTGGTTTTTGATAAAACGGGTACCATTACCAATGTTTCTCAACAAGAAATGCGTTTTACCGGCAAGCCACTCAGTGCTGCTGACCAGGTGGCCATCCGATCGCTGGTGCGGCATTCGGCCCATCCGCTCAGTCGCCGCTTGTACCAATCTATGCCTGAGGTGCCAACAGAAACGCCGGAGCAGTTTGAAGAAATTCCTGGCTTGGGTATTCGGGGTGTTGTGAAGGGACGGGAGCTGAAGATTGGGTCGCAAAAGTTTGTCTGTCGCCATGATTTACAAGAGGGGCAGAATTTTGTCGAAGAAAAAATTTTAAATCCTGTTCATCCTATCGACAAAAATAAGGAGCAGGAAACGATTCCTTTCGGAAAGAGGCAAAGCGGTGTATTCGTCTCCATAGATGGCGAACTTATTGGACATTACGAAGTCAAAAGCCATTTCCGCAACGGACTTGCCCAGGTGCTTGCCTTCTTCACTTCAGGTATGAAACCTCATTGGTTTCAAAAAGCTATGAGGTCCAAACAAAGTAATTTTCTACTCTCCGGTGATCAGGATCGCGAAGATTCGGCGCTTGCATCCTTCTTTCCAGATAAAGGGACGATGCGTTTCAACCAAAGCCCTCAGGAAAAACTTGAATTTGTAAAAGATCTACAACAACAAGGCCAGCATGTTATGATGCTCGGTGATGGCCTGAACGACGCTGGGGCCCTCCGCCAAAGTGATCTTGGCATCGTTGTAGCCGAAAATACCAACAACTTCACTCCGGCCTGTGATGCCATTCTTCATGCCGATGAGTTTGCGCGTTTGCCACAGTTTGTGCAACTGGCCAGGGCAGGGGTAAAAATTGTGAACCGCTCCTATATCGTTGCCTTATCTTATAACGCAATTGGACTTAGTTTTGCTGTGGTGGGTGCTTTGTCGCCCTTAGGTGCTGCGATATTGATGCCGATTAGTTCGGTTTCAGTGGTGTTGTTTGGAGTAGGGATGAGTAATTGGGCGGCACGGCGGATTCTGAGGGGTTGAAGGCGTATTGAATCCTACTTGCTTTTACTTGATTCGTATAGCTTTGACCAATTAACATTTTATCTAATTGCTTATTTCATTTGCCCGAAACAAGTTAATCTTGCGGCTTTAAGGCTGGGTTATCCTTGGTCATTATAAGTCCAACTTTTAGCCGCATTTAATCGCATGGCCTATCTTCAAAGGTTTAAAAACTGGTTAAGCGAACCAATCAACGGATATGTAATTGGCCTTTTTCGGGTCTTTTATGGCCTTTTCATGTCGTATGAAATAGCCAATTATATATTCACCGGAATGGTGAATGCCTTTTTCGTGTCCCCCAAAATCAACTTTCCTTATGAAGGTTTTGAGTGGATCCAGCCGCCACCTGCACCCATATTGTCTGCAATTCTTTATGTCATGTTGGGCTGCGCATTTCTGATCACCATTGGTGTCTGGATGAAATGGGTCGCACGTTTATTTGCAGGCTTTTATCTGTATGTCCTCTTTTTGGACAAGAGTCTTTACAACAACCACATTTATCTTTTTATTCTGCTGGCGATTCTATTGAGCTTTACCCATGCAGATCAGTTTGCATCCATTCGAAAACGGAAACTGCCAGGTATTGCGGTGCCCCGGTGGCAGCAATTTATGCTGGGAGCCCAAGTGATGTGTGTGTATTTTTTCGCCAGTTTGGTCAAAATGCGGTCGGATTGGTGGGTGCTTAAACAGCCTGTCAGCATAATCTCTGAAGCAATTCCGGCGGATAGCTTTTTAGCTGGTCTTTACAAGTCGGAACTAGGTATTAATCTGATGGTATATATGGGGTTTTCACTTGATTTTTTTGCCCCAGTATTGTTGTGGTACAAACCTTTGCGCAAATGGGTGGTCATTCCTTTTGCGCTTTTTCATTATTCCAATTCCGGGATATTCGGGGATATTGGAATCTTTCCGTTTGTTATGATGGCATCGCTGATCCTCTACTTTGAACTGGAAGAAATTCCGCTACTGCGCAGGTTTTATCCTAATTTATCCACTAAAAACAATGCATTGCCCAGTCCGGCTGTAAGCAAGCTGAGCGTTTGGTTTCTGTTGGCATATTTTAGCTTTCAACTGTTATTCCCACTTCGCGGTCTGTTTTTGCCCAATGATCTGGATTATACTACCATTGGAAACCGGTTCTCCTGGCGGGTAAAAGCAGATTCCCGTATGGTGTCAGAATTTAAAATTGTAATGAAGGATCCAGCCACAGGGGAAGAAGTTGACATAAATTACAGAACGATGGTCAATAATGTTCAGATCCAGTCCATGCTTTATGACCCGCGGATGATGATGGATTTTGCAAAGATGATGCATCGGGAGGCCACAAAAATTGGTGTGCCGAATGCAGCATTATATGCCAGAATTAAATTAAGCCTGAATGGCAGGCCTCCGCAGTATTTTATTAATCCGGAAGTTGATATGATTAAAGTAAACTACAGTCCTTTCAAAAAACTGGATTGGGTAATACCTGTTGAGCGCTAGTGCCGCGTCCGGCCATTAAGGTGTGAATATGGCGGTCTAATTTTTCCTTTCTCTGCGTTGTTCGTCGGTTAAAATGTCCCGCATTGCGCCCTTCTCACGCCTTGATAAAGAAAAAATTTGCCTCCCCAATTCATACCTGAATGGCCGGGCGCGGCACTAGTGCCGCACCCGGCCATTCAGGCAGCTTCATGACAATTGGTTGCAGGGACTTGACACTTCGGACGGTTCGGTTGGGGCAACGGTGTAAATAGTTTGGAACCAATGCTCAAAATAGCCACTATAGAAACACGTGGTTTGAGAAAAAACACTTTTATTTTCGATTCCTACAGGTTGGGTATATTTATTTGCAGCTTAATTAATGTTCTTCATACATTTGTCAATATTTTATAACACGTAATCATTTTAATATTGTTCATGAAAAGTAACTTTACCTATTCGCTTTCGCGCCCCTTCAAAACCTTGCCTAAGGGCTTTTCGCTTCTGCTGGCTCTCCTGCTGTTCCAGTGTTGGACACTTTCTGCTCAGGTTTTGATCAATCCGGCTACTGTAGGCGGTTTTGAAACAGGGACCACCTTTGCGTCCAATGGTTGGACGGTTGTCAACGGTACGGTAACCAACCAATGGACGGTGGGTACTGTTCCTACGGGCTTTACCAATAGAGTGGCTTATCTTTCGAATGATATAGCCAACGCTACACCACCCTGGGTCTATACCGATACTACCATTTCAGTAGTACATTTTTATCGGGACGTTACCTTTCCAGGAGGAGTGCCAGAATTTACACTTACTTTTAAATGGAAAGTAAATGGTCAAGTGGGCCCATTGGACGCCTTGATTGTGAGCTTGGCCCCGAATTTTTATACACCTACTGCGAGCAATATGTCTCTGGGCACGGGTATTTTGCCTGCTCCTGCAAATATGCTGGGTGCAATTACTGCCGCACAGCTCCAAGGCCAATCAGCTTCGGTGCAAACCGCAACCTATAAGATCAAGAGTGCCAGCATAGGCAATTGTTCTGGCCCGGTCACTTTACGTCTGATTTTTACCTGGAAAAATGACGGTACTATCGGTATCAATCCACCAGCAGCTATTGACGGTATTTCGTTGGTAGGAAATCCGGTAAGCCTCAATCACCCATTGGATCGCTGTACAGATGGCACTGATATTACCTATAATGGCACACCAATTTCAGGCGCAGGTGAGTCCAGTAATTTTACGTCTGCCCCAACTTCCGCCGCACTTACAAATAGTGGCTCGGGTGTGGCTACCTGGGATGTTTCAATGGCAGTCCCCAGCCCTACCTCTGGCTATTATGTATATTATAACTTTACAGATGTAGCGGGTTGCGTTTTCAGGGCAAGGGATACGATTAGTATCTATAAGGCGCCAGTAGCCCAGCTAAAGGATCAGATTTTCGATTGTTTTTCTCCGGGGGATAAGGTGTCGCTTCAGCAAATGTATGATGAAAATGTTGTCAATACCCCAGGAGGGAAATGGAGTGGCCTTCCGCTAAGTATTTTGCCTTCAGGTGACAGTGTCATCACGATTCCGGCTACAGGTGGGTGTTTTGATGTAACCTATACCATGGTTCCAAATCCTCATAGCTGCCCTGGCGTATATTCCAGTACTAAAAAGCTCCTTATTATCGTAAAACCTACACCAGGTTTTACCATGAATGGATCAATCAATAACATTACACAGTGTTCTGCAGCTCCGCTTTCAGTCAATATTTTTAGAACAAGTACGGGGCAAAATCCTGTTTTGAAGATAAATGGGGTTATTCAAGGCTTATCTTCAGGTGTTTTTAACCTGCCCGCTCCCTCGGCCGGTCAGTCTATCACCTATGAATGCTGTTTATATGAAACGGTGAACAATCCGGTAATGTGTGGCACAAATCCAAGCGCAGATTACAAACCCTGCCAGGATTCGATCTGCAAGACCATCGTATTATACAATGATGGAATTTGTGGGACGAGCAATGCCGCTTTTTCCAGTGAGTGCGCCCCGGGTTCCAGTGGACTCGACGTATGTGCTATAGAAGGGGTGAGCCCTTATATTAAGATCGGATGTTCTTTTATTTCGATTACCATTCCGCTCAAAATCACTCGTGCTGATCTAATGGCTCAAACCAATCTGATCTTTTGCGATGATCCAGAGGTTCAAATCCAATCCCGGGGATATGGAGGATTAGCTAGTATACCAGGATTCGATGTAGTGCTCGGCACCCTGAATGGCGCTTCAACCATTTGCGATATTGCTACCTGGTGTTTGGATTATGGTTTTGGCTCCTGGTGTCCATTTAGTTGGTTGAACCCTTTAGATTGGTGCCATAAGACGCTGGCCCAGGTAATCAGTGATGGAATTGCAGCATTCTTAGGCTCTGATGGTACCGGCGGTCAGGTCGTAGCGGACACGGATGGAGACGGTGCTTTCGATTACTTGGTGAGAGATTACAACACGTTTCCTGAGGGGACATGGAAGCCATCCATTGTGCCGAATAATATGGCGGTACAAGGCGGCTCCATTACGGTTCGCCACGTAGTAGGATGGCCTTATAAAGCAGAGGCAGTTTGTGGGGATGCCACTATAGAAAAGCTGAATCTATTAGATTTATTGGCTCCCTTGTTTGACCTAATTCCCGTTGCAGGGCCAATAATAAATGGTGTAATCGCAGGCTTAGGATGTGATATTCCTTTAGTATTCACGGATGAAAAAACAATCAAAGTAGATGTTCTAAATAATACTCCGCCCGCGTTTTTAAACTGTCCTCCCAATGGGTATGTGTTTACGGAAGATTACAGTTGCCAAACCGCAGCGAACTGGTCTATCCCAATGGCTGAAGATGCCTGTATCGGTGGCAACCTTCAATATAAAGGAAGGACTTCAGGTACCACAGCGCCTGGCTATATCGGCAACCCGGTCGCTCCAGTAACTATAACACATTCAGGTGTTTATCAATATGCAGGCCCTATACCTGGGTCTGTGTTGTCCGTTACACCAGGTACGTATACCGTGACTTACCGGGCATATAACTGCAATTCCAATTATTCTGAGTGTACCTTCCCGGTAAAAGTAACCCCTGGCCAACCAATTTTGGATTGTCCCAACAACGTCACCGTTTATACGGAGGTGGATTCCTGTATCGCAGTGGTAACGGGGCTTTCTCCGACTTCCGGTGTGGGCTGTGCAACCATCATTAATTATGCGGTGGACTATCCTGCGTTAACTGGGTTCACAGATTTTTTAACCAATACGACGTATAATCCAACCAACCTGGGTATCCATAATGACGTTAGCGGAAAGACCTTCCCAATCGGCAATACCATCGTAAAGTACACCATGCAGGTGGACCTGAATGGGGACGGAGCTAGTGAAAGTACTATGTGTAGCTTTGCTGTCACGGTAGTGGACAATCAAAATCCAGTTGCCAAATGCATAGACCAGGAAGTAAAACTAAATGTAAATGGCAGCGCTACGGTTTATGCTAAATCTACAAGTGGAAGTCCTTACATGGATGGAGGTTCCACGGACAACTGTGATTCCAATCCAAGCATTCTGATTGCAAAAGTTGGCGGTACTTATGCTCCTTCCCTTAATTATGATTGTGCTGAGGTAGGAAACAATTTCATCAATCTTCGCGTGACCGATGCTGCAGGAAACAAATCTAACTGTATCGCACGCTTGAAAGTGACTGATTATCTGGACGGGGTAAATATTACAATGGATCCGCCTGAGATTTGTCTGGATGCCAACAATCCTTCTCAGTTAGACTTTTCGAATTATCTGACCATCACCCTTGCGAACGGCTTTAAGATTAAGCATTCCGAGGTGCCCACCTTTTTAGTTGGCTCGCATGGCTATTTTGGGGTCACGGCCTTCTCCAATCCAAGTTCAGGTACGCCTGGCTCCATCACAAAGGATGGCGTTTATACGCCTGGGACAGGAACCGGCTTTGTAACGATTTCGTACCTTCTTTTACCCGGTAACAACCCACCTCCTGGGGGCAACTTCTCAAATGTTGGTTGCTTCAAGGCCGAGCATGCTACCTTCGAGCTCCGTCAACCACTCGCAATGTCTACTTCGCCGGAGTGCGAATGTATCAGTCAGGATAAGCGTGTAGTGGACCTTGGTACGGTCTCCGGTGGTCTGGAGCCGTATACGATACAATACACCGGCGGACGGCTCGATGTGTTTGGTAATGGTACGGTGATTGATTCCAATGGTATGTACGTTTATGACGTAGCACATGGCCACGACATCACTGATTTTAAGCAATACCTGGGCAAACTCCTTGTCGTATACACCCAGCCTGTATGGTCCTTCACCATCGTGGATGCCCGCGGTTGTGAAATATTCCGCTCTGGTTCCTGCGACAACGACGACCTGACGGAAGGGCCGATGATCACCTGCCCTCCTTCCAACAACACCCTTACTACAGAAGAATACCTCTGCGAAAGTCAATACACCTGGATGCATCCGCTTCCAACGGATAACTGTGGGGTGGAGTTGTATGATTATCGTATTACAAATCCGGATGGTTCGGTCGAAGGGCCATTTACGCTGAATGCTTTGCTGAACAGAAGGTCACCTGCACCCATAGACGACTTCTTTGTCGCAACGTTTGAGTTCCAATTGGGCTTGTCGGTAGTAACCTATTATGCAGAAGACGCACAAGGCAACCTTGTAAGTTGTGCTATGCAGATTAAGGTTTCCGACAATGATCCACCGCATTTCATCAACTGTCCTGCACCACCAGTGGTACAGGATGCAGAATACAGCCACTGTGATGCATACGTAACATTTGCCCTGCCTTTGGCTACAGACAATTGTAGTATCCCATCCGTTACCAAAATTGACAATACAGGCCTGAATACAGGAAGCCGTTTCCCGGTTGGTACGACCATCATGTACTGGGAGGCCAAAGATCCTTATGGAAACAAGGATACCTGTCAGATTAAAGTGGTCGTAAACGATTACTGGCAGGTGCCAGTCCTTAGCTGCCCGGCTAATGTCCTGCAAAACAACGACGCTTGGCTCTGCGGAGCAAAAGTCAACAATATAGCGCCTACCTTTTCAGGCCCGTGTAAAAACAACTATGGCGTCACCTATTCCATTTTTGGTGACGCGGCTCTTACTCAACGCAAAGACTGCGGTGTAAAGGATGCCAGTGGTAAATTCTTTGACTTGGGCGACAGTTGGGTGAAATATACGGTCCAAAACCAGCCCTTGCTGCTAATCACCGAAGTGACGCAGTCTGGTGCAGTAGACCGTCTTGAGATCTCTAACCTTGGACCAGCGGATATAGACATTTCTTGTCTGGAAGTCAAGCGGTTGTCTGCAAATACTGCAGCCAATCAGACCCTTGGGCCTTTGACCTTATTGCCTTCTCTGGCAGGAAGCAACCTTCCGGTAGGTAGTACCCGTGTGTTTAACTTTACCTTCAATGGCGCGGCCAACCTGCCTGCCTGCTACACCATTTCTTATATGGGAGCCATCTTTGATGAGGTGTCTACCAATGGTTATGCTGGCTGTAATGGCTTTACGGGCTCGTTGAATGGCGGCGACGTGATTCGCAAATGCGAGGACGATACCAACACCGCTGCCGACTGGGTATTGGCAGAAAACTGCTACCCGCTTACCATCGGTGCTATCAATCCGGATCTGGAAGTGATGCCAAACAATGGCTTTAAAACTTCTTTGCAATCCATTGTGGCCAATGAGGCTTCCTGTGTGTTCAAAGTGACCATCAAGGACACAGAGAAACCTTTCTGCGGTAAATTGACCACTCCGGCTACTACCTATAACGGCCCTGCAATAACAAACATTAGTGCTGCAACTTGCAATCGTTCTACGATCACGATCCCTGCCGGTAACTGTATCATCGGCAACATCGTATTCAACCGGGTAGGCACGGCTACGCCGCTGAATTCAACCATGACTTTAATTAGCCCTAAAGGCATCAAAGTGGTCTTGACAAAGATTCCAGCTGATACGCTTGCCACCTTATTCGCACAAAAAGCAGAAGGTACCTGGATACTGGATATTGTACCATTCCCTGGTCAATCGCCAACCTTAAACAGCTGGTCTCTGACGATTAATTGTATGGCGACCTTTAACCAGGCCGACCAGGTGTTGCCTAACCAGACAGGGCTATGTAGTGCTCCGTTTACCTGGACACACCCTTATTTTGTAGACAACTGTTTCCAGGGTACTATTTCGGTAGCCTATACTTCTACGAATGCGGCTTGTGTTCCCGCGAGTGGTCCACTACTTGGGACCCTTGTGAAAGGTGGATATTCCACAACGCAGACTTTCTGCGTGGGCACCACAAAGGTTACCTACACCCTGACAGACGCTGCGGGCAATACAGAGATTTGTAGCTTCCTGGTGACGGTGAACGACGTGGAAAAACCCAAGGTGGTTTGCCCGATGAACCTCTTCGTTAACCTGAATGGAGGTGAATGCGGCAGATTTATAAATTATGCGCCGGTAAGCACCTCAGATAACTGTGCGGTTGTAAGTACCGTATTGACACCGGCTTCCGGAAGCTATTTTGGCATCGGCACCCATTTGGTAACCATTGTTGTTACGGATGCGGCAGGTAATACTGCAAACTGCACGTTCAACGTCAAGGTGATCGAATTTGTACCAACCGATTTCAACCTGATCTGTAATGACCTTAGCCATGTCTCGATGGACGCTTCCTGCGTTTATGTGGTGCTTGCGGATGAGGTATTGGAAGGCGACAATTACCACTGTTATGATGATTATGTGATTACGATCACCACTCCTGCATTTCAGTCAGTTCCAAATATTTTTGGACCGGCTGATATCGGAAAGCTTTTTGTCATCAAGGTGACTGACTCGGAAACAGGTAACGCCTGTTGGTCTAATCTGAAGCTCGAAGACAAACTTAAACCAGCACTTACCTGCCCGCCTGCGATTACCATTGCATGTAGTGAAGCCACGGATGTGTCACACACGGGTAATGTTCAAGTCGCAGATTGCAGTCCTTATACCACCGTAATTGATGATGAGTATGCAGATTTTGGTCAGTGTAACAGTCCACGCGGACAAATTCTGCGAAGCTGGATCGTAACAGATAAATGGGGCAATCAATCTTCTTGCTTCCAGATCATTACGATTACACCTTTCGACTTGCAAAAAGTAGTCTTCCCGCTTGATAAGACCATTGATTGTGAATCAGCTTACCACAATGCAATTGCTACTTCTCCCGACGTAACGGGTCGCCCAAGTATCAATGGCTTCCCGATCGGTACGGGTGGTCTTTGCACTGCATCGATCAGCTATACGGATGAGCGGTTTGAAATTTGCCCCGGTAGTTATGAGATTCTGAGAACCTGGAAAGTACGGAATACCTGCTTCCCGGTGAATGGCAATAACCCGATCTCGCACGTTCAGATCATCACGGTGGCAGACTATAATGGACCTCAATTTAATTGTCCAGCTGCAGTAACGGTTTCTACAGATCCATTCCAATGTTGCGCTACGGCAGCATTGCCAGATATGATCATTTCGGAGGGATGCTCCAATATCCTTGATCTGGAAGCCAAAGTAACGGGCAACAATCCTAACAACGGTAACATAATCACCTTTACTGCTCCAGGTCATCTGGAAGACTTTGCAGGCAATAACCATTGGACACCGGACACCATGGCGGTATTCAATTATACCCAGTGTTTACCTTTGGGTGAGTACAACGTCCGGTATAAAGCTTCTGATCTATGTGGCAACACATCGTTCTGCTTCTTTACCCTGACAGTAGCCGATCAGGTGCCCCCTTCTGTAGCCTGTGACCAGTTTACACAGGTAGCTTTGACGAACAATGGTGAGGCCATCATCAACGCATCAACCTTCGATGACGGCACAACTGACAACTGTTGCCTTCTAAACTTCGAGGTACGCCGGATGAACGCCAGTGTCTGTGATTCTGCAGCATTTGCGCCTTTGGTCAAATTCTGCTGTTCTGATATCGGTGACACGGTCCTGGTGGTGTTCCGGGCTTATGACTGCCATGATAACTACAACGACTGTATGGTGTCGGTATTGGTAGAAGACAAGATCAAGCCTATCTGTCAGGCACCTGCGCAGGTGGTCGTCAACTGTGAGAACTTTGATCCAAGCCTTTGGGTCTATGGAAAGGCTGATGTGACAGACAACTGTTGTCTTGATGCTACAAAGGTTTATCTTGGACAGGAAGGCTTGACGCATATGGTGAACTACTCCTTGTTTGACACGGTGTGTAACAAAGGCACGATCACGCGCACATTCCGCGCCTTCGACTGTACCGGAAACTCCAGTCAGTGCACGCAGCGGATCATTGTGACTTACCTGCAGGAATATTATCTGAAGTTCCCGAATGATGTAATCGTAACGGTGTGTGACGGAACCGGCAATTTTGGTGATCCAATCTTCTTTGGAGAGGATTGCGAACTCCTGGGCGTTTCGTATTCTGATCAGATCTTTACGGTCGTCCCCGACGCCTGCTTCAAGATCGAGCGGACCTGGAATATCATCAACTGGTGCACGTTCAATCCGAACCAACCATTTATAGACGTTCCGAACCCGGGTCCAAACCCGATCGCAAACGCTTCGGCAAATCTGCCTGGCCCGACCGTATCAGCCTGTGGTACCCTGCCACCCTGGAAGTCTACGGTGGTGAAGATCAATGCGACGGATCCATCCGCTACAGATTATTGCGCCCTCTGGGATGCCAATGCCAATGGCTATCAGTACAAGCAAATCATTAAAATTCTAGACGGCCAGTCGCCAAGCGGCACGTTTGAAGCGCCAAGCTGCACGAACCAAAGCTGGAATACGGCAAACAGTGGTCAGTTGTGGAACGAGTCCTATTGGTGGGATAATGGTATTCAGACACATGACCTGTGTGAGGAGCCAACAGATCTTTGTATCACAGGTACAGATGCCTGCTCTGGTTCTAATATCAACATAGAATACCTCCTGTTCCTTGATCTGGACAACGATGGTACGATGGAGACCGTGGTGAACTCTGTGAATACCGGTATCGCTGGTCTGGGTTGGAACAACGTATTGTATAACAACCTGAACACTCCAAACTTCTCTGGCGGCACCCCACGGTCATTTGACGAACGTCAGGTGCCTTCCAATCAGAAGTATGGCTTCTCGGTCCAGGAAATAGTTTTGGGCAACAAAAAGACAGCTTGTGTCCGCTGGAACACCCAACAAGCGCAGAATACCTTTGTAACCCCTGAACTTCCGCTCGGTACGCACAAGATCAAGTGGTTCATTACAGACGGTTGCGGTAACAACAAGGAGTACGAATATACCTTCACGGTGAAGGATTGCAAGGCGCCTACAGTGGTATGCCTGAACGGATTTTCTGTGAACATCATGCCAACCGGTATGATTCAATTATGGGCATCAGACTTCCTGCAATATACAGACGACAACTGTACGCCGAGTGATCAGATCAAAATCGGTATCCGTAAGTGCGGCACTGGAACAGGCTTCCCGATCGACCCGGCTACGGGCCTCCCGAATACTTCGGTGAACTTCACTTGCACAGAACTTGGTACGCAGTGTGTGGAACTCTGGGCAATAGACGCAGCAGGGAATGCTGACTATTGCGAGACCTATGTCATTGTACAGGATAACAACAACAACTGCCCAACTGTAGACCATATCAATGTAGTAGGTGTGTTGAAGACAGAAATGGCTAACGGAGTAGAAGAAGCGATTGTGCAGATCAACGGCACGAGCAGCTTTACGCCGCCGTATGCTTACTTCGACCTGACTGATGCTGGCGGGGTGTATCAGCTCCTTAATAACCTGCCATTGGACGCTTCGTTCACGATCGCTCCAGAAAAAGATGAAAACCCGCTCAACGGGGTGACTACTTATGACCTGGTGTTAATCTCGAAGCATATCCTTGGTATTGAGCCATTGAACTCACTATACAAAATGATTGCTGCAGATGCGAACAAGTCTGGTTCAATCACGACGTTCGATATCGTTGAACTGCGTAAGTTAATCCTGGGTATTTACCCGGAACTTCCGAACAACACCTCCTGGCGTTTTGTGGATAAGTCGTTCGCGTTCCCAAATGCGAACAACCCATTCCAGTCTGCTTTCCCGGAAATGGTATCGGTCGCTGCTGCGATGACAAGCCAATGGGGCAAAGACTTTGCAGGCATCAAAATTGGTGACGTAAACAGCTCAGCTGTAGCGAACGCTACGATGCAGGCCGAAGAGCGTACTGCCGGAACTGCGATTTTCGATCTTGAAGACCGCAATGTAAAAGCAGGCGAGGAGTTTGAAGTTACGTTCAAATCTGCACAAGCCCTTAAAGGCTTCCAGTTCACTGCAGCCCTCAATGGCCTGACGGCTGTTGGCACGGTTGACGCTGAGAACGTTTCATCGAACAACTTCAACCTATTGGCTGAGAACGCGATGGCAGTATCTATCGAC
>CANJPT010000040.1 GCA_947476195.1 Lewinellaceae bacterium
ACGCAGGGCATCCTGCTCTCTGCCAACCAGTTCGATTCGCAGGCTGGTTACGACAACTATGCTTCCCGCATAGACAACTCGCTTGGTACTGGCGGCGCAAAGGTTGAATTCAACCAGTTCACCGACATGAACGTCGCCAACCTTTTCGAGAACGACAACTCCGCTTTGCAGACTCATTATAATACCTATCAAGGTGGAGTGGGGGATGTTTCGTGGAAGGTTAAGGGGGCGTTGGCCAATCAGGGCAATCCATTGAACTCCTTAACCCCTAAGCCTGACAATAAGTTTATCTGGGAATGTGGTGTGCCACTGTTAGATATTCGAAATACCAACCCAGTGGCGTTTTCATATTTTGAGCGATTTATTTCTGCTGCAAATACAAATACAATTGTCAAGTGTGTGGATAATGTGTCTGTGATGCAAGATTTTTCTGATAATGGCCCAGCGAACTGTATCATAGTAGACCCTTGCCCAAATCCTCCATATTGCAACGAGCTTATGGGTCTTTACTTCAGTTCGGGGAACTCGCTGCCCTACCGGAACGACTTGCTGAATGCCTATGTGCGGATGTCTCCTGACGCGGTGGCCGATTCGCTCTATCTGCCCGGCACGACCCGCGCCATTACGCTGCTGACCAACCGCAATCAACAGGAGGACAAGCGGATACTTACTGCCACCTACGCTTCTTTGGGGAACTATTCCACCGCTCAACAATACTTACAACAAGTCACAGGTGCGACTACTGAGATACAGGATTTCATTTCATACTTTACAGTCCTGATCAACGCCGGCTTAGCGGGGCGAGATGCCTATCACCTTACAGGGGCAGAGTTTACCCAACTCGCACCTCTGATGGCACACACATCAACAGTAGCCGAACTAGTAAAAGTACTTTTTGGAAAGATCATCCACCAATCAAAAAAGTAGGCGATGCGCTTATTATTGACACTGGCACTGCTCGCCCAAGTTTGGGCGGGCAGTGCCCAAGTCTATTTTAGTAAACAAATAGACTGGATGCACAGTGAAGATGCTTTAGGGTTCCTTGCTACCGCAGACTATCGAAATTTTCTTGCAGCAGGAGGAAGCATTAGCCTCGATCCTTACTTAGATCAGCTTCTCGTAACAAGGTTCGACAGTTTGGGGCAAGTCAAAGAGGTAAAAGGGCTGCTTCCTTCTGGAAGCCTCTATGGCAGTGCAAGAGGAGTAATCCAGTTGGATGCTCAATACAGCCTAATTATGGGGAATTTTTACACTTTAGCCAATGGAATTGAAAACAGCCAGATTTTTTTGATAAAAGTAAATACCCTAACTGGCGATACACTTTGGACAAACCAGTATGGGAAACCGGACTGGCAGGACTTTGGGAGAAGCATAGTGAGAACTAATGATGGCGGCTTTGCAATTGTAGGAAAAACCTTTCTGGCCAATAATCAACCCCCAGAGAAGATACTGCTAATAAAAATTGATTCAAATTGGAATCAAGTATTTCGAAGAGAATACTCCACAAATTTAGGCAATAATCACAGCGGATGGGCCATAGAAGAGACTTATGATAGTGGTTTCATACTTTCATGCATTATGGGGTATCAAGGGGTTTGTCTTGGGTGTTTGACTTCAGATTTCATGAACGATTTTCTGGTCATGAAGACTGACGCATTGGGCAATGAACAATGGGTCAGGAAGTTTCCTCCCTGGGAATGGAAGCAATATAGCTGGGGTGGATTTGATATCGGGTTATTGCAGGACAGCACTTATATTATCTTTGGGAACAAATACTATTATATATATAATCAGACTTTCACCTATTATTCACGTTATATGCTGTTTCATTTCGATATAAATGGAACATTATTAGATTCGACTTCGTTTGGCGGGGGAGATGGAACATTAATAACTAGGGCCATTCCTACGAAAGATGACAATTTTCTAGTCACAGCTGCGGAAAATGATTCATCCTTTAGTGGCATAGGGCAAACAGGAGTTCTTCTAAAAATCACTCCCTCCCTACAATTGCTTTGGAAAAAGGAGTATCATATTAGCCCTCCAGGTGTTAAACTATACGAGAAATTTTTTGATGCGGTTCAATTGCGAGACAACAGTTTCATTGTTTGTGGCAGAGCCTATGACACAATTACAAATTCAAACGGCTGGATACTCAGAGTAGACTCCCTCGGCTGCCTAGAGCCCGGCTGCCAGCTTAACAGCGCCATTGAAGACCCGCCCACTCCAGAGCAAGACATCGGCATCGCCCTATCGCCCAACCCTACCAGCGGCCAAGCCAGGCTCGCGCTCACGCACGAGGGCGCAATGCTGCTCGGCCTGCGGGTGCTGGATGTGCAGGGGCGGGTGGTTTCGGATATGCAGTTTTTGCGGGCTGCGAGGTGTCGGGAGTGTGTGGTGGTCTTGGGCTGGGAGCCTGCGGGAGTGTATTTGGTGCAGGTGCGGACAAGCGAGGGCTGGGGGGTAAGGAAAATTGTCAAGCAGTAGCCCGGAATAGGAAATATCCAATGTCCAACATGGAACGCCCAATTTCCAAGGAAGCGTTCGGCAGAATGACTAACCGTAACCGCATTGTGTTGATTTCAACGGATCCCAGGAGCAGCGCCGATTTTGACATTGGGAGCTCCTTAATGGACATTGGAGATCCTTTTTCGGGGAGCAGGAAAAATATTCAATGTCCAGCAAGGAATATCCAATGTCTTGGGAAGGATTCGGAATATGCGCTTAATATATTGATTAACAACTAATTAATGAAGGATAAACCATTTGGAAATTGGCAGATCCTTGTCGGAGATTGGGTATTCACCGCCCGTTTCTCAAATATTTTTAGAAAATAAATAAACCTACTTGAGAATAATTCAAAACTCTTTCTACCTTTGCAGCCGCTTAAGGAAACAGGGTATCAAATTAAGTTATGTTTGTTCCCATCCAGAAAGCTCAAATCGAAATTTTAAAGTACTTACGAGGTAATGAATCAGAAAATTCGCATTAAACTCCGGTCTTACGACTACAACTTAGTGGATAAGTCTACTGAGAAAATAGTGAAAACCGTGCGTGCGAGTGGTGCTGTTGTAACTGGCCCGATTCCGCTGCCCACTGAGAAAGAAGTGTTCACAGTTTTGCGCTCGCCGCACGTGAACAAGAAAGCTCGGGAGCAGTTCCAGTTGCGCACCCACAAGCGCTTGATTGAAATCTACACACCGACACAGAAGACGGTGGACGCTCTCTCCAAGTTGGAACTCCCGAGTGGCGTTGATATTCAGGTCAAGTTAACCTAATGCGCCTGGTCGTCATAGCTTTTGTTCACCTTAATTTATAAGGTCAATTGAAGCAAAAGAGGCCTGTCCGTCTAAGACAATTCGAAGGCGGCCTATTTGATTCTAATGTTTGTGGTTTCCGGTAGTGGTCAAAGTGTTCTGGGTTATTCCGAATAACTGCCATTTCCGTAAGCGATTCCGGTCAAAGGAAACTCGCTTTTGTGTATCTGCACAACCGGGAATCACGTCAACGAAACGCAACGTCGTTCAACCAATAAATTCTTACAGAAAGTGAACGGTCTGATTGGCAAAAAACTGGGAATGACCAGCATCTACGACAGCAACGGCAAAAACGTTGCAGTCACTATCATAGAAGCTGGCCCTTGCACTGTAACCCAAGTGCTCACGCAAGACAAAGATGGCTACCAAGCCCTCCAATTGGCTTACGGCGAACGTAAAATCAAAAACACTCCTAAGCCCCTGATGGGCCACTTCAAAGCCGCTGGCTTAGAAGAACCACTTCACAAAGTGTTGGAATTCAGGGATATGAATGTTGCTAAAAGCCTCGGTGATGAGGTCACAGTAACAGATGTATTCCAGGAAGGCGACAAAGTGAGCGTGGTCGGCACCTCAAAAGGTAAAGGTTTCCAAGGTGTGGTGAAGCGCCACGGTTTTGGCGGTGTGATGCAACAAACACACGGCCAGCACAACCGGCTTCGGGCCCCTGGATCCTTGGGTAACTCTTCCTTTGCTGCTAAAGTAATGAAAGGGATGCGCATGGGTGGACACATGGGGGTGGATCGCATTAAAGTGCGTCGCCTACAAGTCATAAAGATTTTCCCTGATCAAAATCTCATCCTGGTAAAGGGTGCAGTGCCTGGTCACAAGGGAGCGTACGTAGTCATTGAAAAATAATTTTTGACCTTATAATTTCCAGAGGAAATGAAAGTTTCGGTCTATAACATACAAGGCGTAGATACTGGCCGCAAGGTTGAGTTGCCTGCTGATGTGTTTGGCATTGAGCCGCACCAGCACAGTGTTTGGCTGGATGTGAAGCGATACCTCGCTGCACAGCGCCAAGGCACACACAAATCTAAAGAGCGTAGCGAGATGAGCGGCTCCACACGTAAACTACACAAGCAAAAAGGCACAGGTGGTTCACGTAAGGGCGACATCAACAACCCGCTTTATCGCGGTGGTGGTCGTGTATTTGGCCCTCGGCCACGCAACTACGACATAGATGTCAACGCTAAAGTTCGTCGTCTGGCACGTCGCAGTGTACTCTCGGTAAAAGCTTCTGAAGGCAATATCTTTGTAATTGAAGATTTTTCTTTCGATGCTCCAAAAACGCAGGATTTTTTAAATATTCTGCGCAGCCTTAAGCTAGAGGACAAAAAGCCCCTCACGGTGCTCGCTGCTTACGATCAGATACTTTACAAATCGTGCCGCAATATTGATCGGGCTTCTATCGCCCCTGCTAGCGATTTGAACACTTATCAGATTCTCAACGCTGGTGCGCTCGTCATTGCCGAAAGTGCCCTTGAGAAAATCAAAGAGAACTGCGAATAATGGATTGTAGGTGGAAGGCAAACGGTGTTAATCACCAATAAAGCAATCACCAATAAACCACTTACCAATAAAGTCATGGCTAAGCAAATTTTGATAAAGCCCATCATTACAGAAAAATCTACCCAACTCGCTGACAAGCGGGATACGTATGCTTTCGTAGTGAATAGAGGCGCGAATAAATTGGAGATTGAAGCTGCTGTTGAAAAAATGTTCAACGTAAATGTAACGCGGGTTAACACCGCGATCATTCCGGGGAAACCAAAATCACGCAGCAGCAAGACAGCCATTGTTCGCGGTACAAAATCCTCTTACAAAAAGGCTTTTGTGACACTTTCACCAGGCGAGAAGATCGATTTCTTCGGTGGTGAGGAAAACTAAACATGAACGAGCAAAGGGAAAGCCTTGCACAAGCATGTCTTTCTCAATAACTCTAATATCAACGCTGACATAAAAAATGGCAGTCAAGAAATTTAACCCGCTAACGCCAGGCCAACGCTTTCGCGTAGCGGTATCAAGAGACGAACTTACTAAGGGCGCTAAACCTGAAAAGTCGCTGATTGCTTCGGCAAGTAGCACTGGGGGCCGTAATTCGGATGGTCATCGTACCATGCGTTATCGCGGTGGAGGCCACAAACGCCGGTATCGTATTATTGATTTCAAGCGCGATAAACAAGGACAAGCTACGGTTGATTCAATTCAATACGATCCTTTCCGAAGTGCTTACATCGCACTGATCGTATTTGCTGACGGTGAGAAATCCTATATCTTGGCCCCTAAAGGCTTGGAAGTTGGTCAGAAGATAGAATCAGGACGTGGTGTAGCACCAGAAACGGGTAACTGCCTTTACTTGGCCGAAGTACCATTGGGTGCTATGATGCACAACATCGAAATGCAACCTAGTCAAGGTGGCAAATTGGTTCGCAGTGCAGGAGTAGGAGCTGTTATGATGGGTCGTGAAGACCGTTTTGCAGTCGTTCGAATGCCTTCTGGTGAAGTTCGTCGAATCTTGTTGACCTGCCGGGCTACGATAGGTACAGTCGGAAATCCTGACCATAACCTTGAAATAATGGGTAAAGCTGGTCGTAATCGTTGGAAAGGTCGTCGTCCACGTGTTCGTCCAGTAGTGATGAACCCTGTAGATCACCCGATGGGTGGTGGTGAGGGTCGCGCATCAGGTGGACATCCTCGTACCCGCAAAGGCTTCAAATCAAAAGGTGCTAAGACACGGAGCAAAACAAAAGCTTCAAACGCGCTTATCATCAGCCGCAAAACAAAATAAATGAGGATTTGATCATTTGTTGATATGGTTGTTCGGTTTTCCGTATCTCCAGGTCTCCAAATACACAAATCACCAAATACACAAATAAACGCATCAACACCGTATGCCGCGTTCACTCAAAAAAGGCCCTTACATCCACCACTCGTTGTTGGAAAAGGTTGAAAAAGCAAAGGCGAGCAACCGCAAACAGGTCATCAAGACCTGGAGCCGCTCTTCGATGATTATTCCTACCATGGTGGGTGAAACCATCGCGGTACACAATGGCAAAACGTTTGTACCGGTTTTTGTGACCGAGAACATGGTAGGCCATAAACTCGGAGAATTTTCTCCTACGCGTAACTTCCGTGGTCACGGAGGCAACAGAAAGTAAATTTGATAATTCGATAATGAGATAATTAACTAATTATCAATTTATCACATTGTACAAATTATCACATCCAATACAATGGAAGCAGTAGCTAAACTGAGAAACGTCCCGATGTCACCGCGCAAAATGCGCCTTGTAGTGGACAATATTCGCGGCAAGAAAGTAGTAGATGCCTTAGGTATCTTGCGCTATACCAATAAAGAAGCAGCCATTTGGCTCGAAAAATTGGTTCTTTCCGCGGTAAGCAACTGGGAGCAGAAATACGACCAGGTAGGTGGAGCCGATGAATTCGATCTCGTTATTAAAACGGCGTTCGTTGACCCAGGCACTATTATCTATCGCTTCCTCCCTGCGCCACAAGGACGTGCTTACCGCGTCCGTAAACGTCGCAACCACGTTACCATCGTTGTCGAAAATCGCATCGCGCTGGAACAAAAAGCTTAAACCGCTTTGAAAAACACAAATTCGTACCATCTTTCATTCAGTCAAGAATAATGGGTCAAAAAGCAAATCCGATAGGTAACCGTCTAGGCATTATCCGTGGTTGGGACTCCAACTGGTTCGCCGACAAAGATTACGGCCTTAAAGTGGTTGAGGATGAAAAAATCCGCACCTACCTTCGCGCTCGACGTCCAAAAACGGCTACAGCAGATCCACGTGATCGTAATAAGCCAGTACAAAACGGTATTAGCCGAATTGCCATCGAACGTACCATGCGTCGTGTTACGGTAACTATCCACACTAGCCGTCCTGGTATCATTATAGGTAAAGGTGGTAAGGAAGTTGACCTGATCAAAGAAGAATTGAAAATCCTGACAGGTAAAGAAATTCAAATTAATATTTTTGAAATTCGTAAGCCTGAACTGGACGCAAATATTGTAGGCGAACAGATCGCCAAACAAATCGAGGCACGTATCAATCACCGTCGCGCAATCAAAGGAGCCATTCAAGGAACCATGCGTGCTGGTGGAGAAGGCATCAAGGTCCGTATTAGTGGACGTGTTGGTGGTGCTGAGATCGCTCGTACAGAGGAGTACAAAGAGGGGCGTACCCCACTGCATACTTTCCGTGCGGACATTGACTACGCACTTGTAGAAGCTCAAACGGTTTACGGTAAAATCGGCATCAAAGTTTGGCTCTTCAAAGGTGAGGTCTTACAGAAACGTGAACTTACTCCATTCGCAGCAGCAGAAGGAACTGGTGGAGATCGTAGAGATGACCGTAGAGATGATCGCGGTGGAAGAGGTGGAGATGACCGCAGAGGTGGTGGAGGTGGTGACCGCAGAGGCGGTGGTGGTGGAAGAGGTGGAGATGACCGCAGAGGCGGCGGCGCCGGCGGCGACCGCAGAGGTGGCCCAGGAGGTGGCGGTGACCGCAGAGGCGGTGGTGGAGGCGGTGGACGTCGTTAAGTCTACAGCAAATTCGAGCGGAGTCAATAGATCCGCACTTAAACACAAACATTGGACAGGCTTTTTAAATCATCCAAACGATGTTACAGCCCAAGCGTCAGAAATATCGCAAAATGCACAAGGGTCGCAACCGCGGCCTGGCCTTCAAAGGCAGCTCAATTTCCTTCGGAACTTTCGCATTGAAATCCCTGGAATTTGGTCGTCTGACTGGTCGCCAGATCGAGGCAGCGCGTATCGCACTTACCCGTCACATGAAACGTGAAGGTAAAGTATGGATCCGTGTTTTCCCTGACAAACCACTTACCTCCAAGCCAGCAGAAGTGCGTATGGGTAAAGGTAAAGGTGCTGTTGATCACTATGTTGCAGAAGTTCAACCAGGTCGAATCATCTTTGAAATAGAAGGTGTTAGTCCGGAGATAGCTTATGCCTCGCTGCGCCTCGGGGCTCAAAAGCTCCCGATGCTTTGCAAAACTGTGACTCGTCACGACTTTGAAGGATAAGTATTAAATGGGTCGATTCGTTAAATGTGATCATAACACACATTATAATTTTTTGATCTTTTTGAATACATTCAACACATTGACCACATTATCTAATTTAGACAATGGCTAAGGAAATTTTGATCCTAGTTGATATGAGTGAAGATGAACTGCGCAGCCAACTTGCCAGTGCTGAAAACGAATATCAACAAATGAAGTTCGACCATGCGGCTAAAGGTATTGCCAATCCCATGGAAATCCGTGAATTGCGTCGCGGTGTTGCTCGCATTCTCACAGAAGGACGTCGCCGCGAAATAGCAGCAATGACACCTGATGAACTGGCAATGCGTAGTAAACTTCGCGCACGCCGCCGCAAAAATCGTTAAATTTGAAGATCCACAACTAGTGGATAGACAGATTTGAACATTACAACAAAGCTCAACTAATTACATCTCGATAGATGGAAGCAGTAGAAAGAAAACTTCGCAAACAAAAGACAGGGGTCGTTGTTTCCACTAAAATGGACAAGACCGTGTCTGTTAAAGTGGAACGCCGCCTGATGCACCCGCTTTATGGTAAATTCGTAAAGCGCTCCAAGAAGTTCTTCGCTCATGATGAGGAGAACACTTGTAAAATGGGCGACTTGGTGCGCATCATGGAGACTCGTCCGCTTAGCAAAATGAAGCGCTGGCGTTTGGTCGAAGTCCTTGAAAGAGCAAAATGATTTTCAAGTATGTGGTATAAGTTATTCAATTCTTAAACTTAATAACTTGTAACTCATAACTCATAACTAAAAAAAGTCATGATTCAGCAAGAGTCTCGTTTGAATGTGGCCGATAACTCCGGCGCGAAAGAAGTGCTTTGCATTCGTGTGCTGGGTCACACTCGCCAGCGCTACGCCGGTGTAGGCGACAAGATTGTCGTAACTGTAAAAGATGCTACCTCTAGTGGTGGAATCAAAAAGGGTACGGTATCGAAAGCAGTTATTGTCCGCACCCGTAAGGAAATCCGCCGTAAAGATGGATCTTACATCCGCTTTGACGACAATGCAGTGGTACTGCTCAATGCTTCTGATGAGCCACGTGGTACTCGTATATTTGGCCCAGTGGCTCGCGAATTACGCGATAAGGACTATATGCGTATTGTCTCGCTAGCACCTGAAGTGTTGTAAAATGAGGTCAGTTTTTAATGTGGTTAATATATCACATTTGTATAACTAGTTGACCAAATTATTCACATTGACCACATTAGCTAATTCATTAAAATGGCTACGAAGAAAAATAACGTAAAACGCTTTGCCCCTAAACTCCACATCCGTAAGGGTGACAAAGTAGTTGTCCTTTCAGGCGACGACAAGGGGAAGAAAGGAGAGGTGCTACAAGTGTTCCCCGATAAAAATCGCGCTATCGTGGAAGGCGTACGGATCGTGAAAAAGCACGTGAAGGCTACGCAAACGGAGTCTGGCGGAATTCAAGAAATGGAAGCAAGTATTCATGTTTCCAATCTTGGCCATACAGATCCAATAAGCGGCGAAGCAACGCGTATCGGTCGCCGTGAAGAAAACGGTGTACGTGTACGTTTTTCTAAAAAATCTGGTAACGTCATCTTGTAATGAACTACGTACCTCGTCTTAAGACAAAATATCAGAATGAAGTTGCTCCTGCGCTAATGCAGCAGTTTAACTATTCTTCCGTGATGCAAGTTCCTCGTATTGAGAAGGTTTGTATCAACCAGGGCATCGGTGATGCTACAGGTGATAAGAAGCTGGTGGATAATGCTGCCGCTGAACTTGCCACTATTGTAGGACAGAAAGCTGTGCCGACCAAAGCAAAAACATCCATTTCAAACTTTAAACTCCGTGAAGGAATGCCCATTGGTGTGCGTGTTACTTTACGCGGGGAACGGATGTACGAATTTCTCGATCGCTTTTTGAATATCTCCCTGCCTCGTGTAAGAGATTTTCGTGGGGTGAACGACAAATCTTTCGACGGCCGTGGTAACTATACAATGGGTATAACAGAACAAATCATATTCCCTGAAATTGACATTGAAAAAGTCAGTAAAATCATGGGTATGGACATTACCATTGTGACAACGGCTAAAACGGATGCTGAGGCTTATGCTCTTCTTAAAGAGATGGGTATGCCATTCGTAAAAAAATAACTTCAGATCCTCATTTTCAACGATATAACGTAACATGGCAAAGAAATCCGTCATTGCCCGCGAAAATAAACGCAAACGCATGGTCGCCAAATATGCTGATCTTCGCAAGAAGCTCAAAGAGGCTGGTGATTATGAAGCACTTGACAAACTTCCGCTCAATTCAAACCCTATTCGCTTGCACAATCGTTGCTTGCTAACTGGGCGTCCAAAAGGCTACATGCGTAAGTTTGGCTTATGCCGTGTAAAATTCCGCGAAATGGCTCTGTTCGGTAAAATACCGGGCGTAACCAAAGCGTCGTGGTAAAAATCGTTGTTCGTCTGTCGTAGACAGAAAGGTTAATAATCGTTAGTTCAGGGTCTGAAATCAAACGATTATCATCATAACCGGACAACCAATAACAACAACTATCAACTATTTTTGATAAAATGCACGTCACCGACCCGATAGCAGACTATCTCACCCGCATCCGCAATGCGCAAATGGCGGGGCATCGCATCGTAGAGATTCCGGCTTCGCGTATCAAGAAATCCATGACGGAAATCTTGTATGAACAAGGATATATTCTCAAATATACCTTTGAAGATAAAACACCGGAGAACAAGCAGGGTCTTATCAAAATCGCCCTGAAATACGATACGGTTACCAAGAAACCAGTCATTCGAGAATTAGTGCGCGTCAGCCGACCAGGCCTGCGTAGATTTTCCGGAGCTGGAGAAATACCCCGTATTATCAACGGTCTGGGTACTATGATCGTCTCAACTTCGAAAGGAGTGATGACGGATAGGAGTGCACGCGACCTAAACGTAGGTGGAGAGCTTCTTTGCTACATCTGCTAATTCTCATCAAGAACATTAAGAACACTCTGCGATATGTCACGCATTGGAAAATTACCGATAAGCCTTCCCGCGAAAGTGGAGATCTCAGTCGCAACCGATAATACGGTCACTGTGAAAGGCCCGAAAGGATCGCTGAACCAAAAGGTTGATCCTGATATTAAGGTGAGTGTCGAGGACGGTACCCTTACCGTTACCCGTCCTACTGACCAGAAACGTCACCGCGCGATGCACGGTCTGTACCGTGCGCTCATCAATAATATGGTTGTTGGTGTGAGCGAAGGCTATACCAGAGAAATGGAAATTATCGGTGTAGGCTATCGTGTAGAAAGCCAAGGCAACCTGGTTACCTTCACTATCGGGTATTCGCACCCTGTCGTATTCTATGTGCCTTCTGAAATCAAAGTAACTACAGCCATGGAGAAAGGTCAACCACCTCTTATTCGTTTGGAGGGTATTGACAAAGAACTACTTGGTCAGGTATGTGCTAAGATGAGAGGATTCCGTAAACCTGAACCGTATAAAGGAAAGGGTATTATGTTCAAAGGTGAAAAAATCCGTCGCAAAGCAGGTAAGACCGCAGGCGGTAAGAAATAAATTCAATGCGCTCCCGGCCAGAAATCGGGTTTGCCTAAATTGATACTTAAAGATGAAACGCACAAAAGAACAAAGTCGTAAACGCATACACATGCGTGTACGTAAAAAAATAGACGGTACAGCAGAACGTCCACGCCTTAGCGTATATCGTTCCAACAATGCTATCTATTGTCAAATTATCAATGATTTAGCTGGTCATACGCTGGCTTCAGCATCCTCTAAAGGGTTGACGGGCGACAATTGTTCACAGGCTATGGAGGTAGGAAAGTTAATTGCAGAGCGTGCCAAAGCAGCAGGCATCTTAGATGTAGTGTTTGACCGTGGTGGCTATCTTTACCATGGGCGTGTTAAGGCTTTAGCCGAAGGCGCTCGAGAAGGTGGTCTTCAATTCTAAAATGATTTTTGTTGGTTTGGGTAAAACATTGTGCCTACATTTAAGCCCAATTTTACGCTCGAATCAAACAATCAAACAATAAACAACCTTAGCAAAAATGGCAAGGCAAGAAAGAGAAAAAGAAGTTTCTCGCACTAGCGAAGAATCTGGTCTCAAGGAAAAACTCGTGGCACTTAACCGTGTCGCCAAGGTAACTAAGGGTGGTCGTACCTTCACTTTTGCAGCGGTAGTCGTTGTAGGTGATGGTAAAGGTACCATCGGTCAAGGACTTGGTAAAGCTCGTGAGGTATCAGAGGCCATTTCAAAAGCAGTAAAAGACGCAGAAAAGAATCTCGTCAAAGTACCTATTCTTAACGGAACTATTCCGCACGAGGCTTATGGTAAGTTTGATGCAGGTCGGGTATTCATTAAGCCAGCTGCACATGGAACTGGCGTTATTGCCGGTGGTGCAATGCGGGCAGTACTTGAGTCCGTTGGGGTGCATGACTGTCTTGCCAAATCGCAAGGTTCTGCTAACCCGCACAACGTAGTAAAAGCTACCATTGCAGCCCTTGCAAGTCTTAGAAGCGCATCGGAAGTGGCTCGTCAACGTGGTATTTCGTTGGATAAACTTTTTAATGGTTAAGCAATGAGTAAAGTAAACATCACCCTGCTAAGAAGCGCAATAGACAAGTCAAAGCGCCAAAAGCTTACGCTGACTGCACTTGGTTTTCGCAAAATGAACCAGACTATCCAGCATGAGGCTACACCTCAAATTGAAGGAATGCTTCGGGTAGTACAACACCTGGTAAAAATAGAGAACGCCTAAGCGCTTAGTACACAAGTAATTGAATTTCAATAAAAAATCTTGTAGTAGATATTTTTGCTGCAAAGAAATAAAGATAAGCAATGAATCTCTCTAATCTCCAACCGGCAGAAGGTTCTACCAAAAAGGAAAAGCGTATCGGTCGCGGTCAAGGCTCCGGCCGTGGTGGCACCTCGACGCGAGGCCATAAAGGTGACAGGGCCCGTAGCGGATCTAAGGAAAAGCGCCACTTTGAAGGTGGTCAAACCCCAATGCAACGTCGTTTGCCAAAGCGTGGTTTCAAAAATGTAAACCGCGTGGAGTTTGTTCCACTTAACCTGGGTGCACTTGAAGCATTAGTTCAGAAAAGTGGAACTAATACTTTTGATATAGCTTCTTTGGTTGCTGCTGGAGTATCCCGCGCTTCTGACAAAATCAAGGTGTTAGGTAAAGGCAAATTGGCCTCCAAAGTTGTCCTTAAAGTACACGCCGCCTCGGCATCTGCCAAAGCCGCCATCGAAGCACTCGGTGGAAGCATCGAACTCGTTTAAATCCTCTCCCGGTAATGAAATTTTTTACCGTACTTAAAAATATTTGGAGCATAAAAGAGCTCCGTGAGCGTATTCTTTACACGCTTGCATTATTGCTGGTTTACCGGATTGGCACCTTTATAGTGTTGCCAGGTACTGTTCCAGCAGCATTAGCCAAAGCATCTGCAAACCGTGGCGCAAACGACATTTTAGGTCTTCTAAACGTATTTACGGGTGGAGCATTTAATAATGCAGCGATTTTTGCACTCGGTGTTATGCCGTACATTACGGCATCTATCATTGTGCAATTGCTAGGTTTTGCAGTTCCTTATTTCCAACGCCTACAAACCAAGGAAGGTGAAAGCGGTCGTAAGCGATTGAATCAAATCACACGCTTGCTTACTGTTGCAATTACCCTTGTTCAGGGTGGAGGCTACCTTCAACTGATTCGTAGCACTCCTGGTGCAGTATCACCTGAGATTCCAGAAGGTCTATTTTGGTTTGCAAACATCATTATTCTCACAGCCGGAACAATTTTCTGTATGTGGCTTGGTGAGCGGATTACGGATAAAGGGATTGGTAACGGTACTTCCTTGATCATTCAAGCTGGTATCATTGCACGCCTTCCTTATGCTTTCTTGTTTGAGTTCCAGAAGCTTTTTGGTGATAATAAACTGCTTCTTTTCTTTGTTGAATTAGCGTTTTTCTTCGTAATAGTGCTTGCTACCATCTTGGTCATACAAGGAGTCAGGCGAATACCGATACAGTTTGCAAAACGAATGGTTGGACGTACCGGTGGTACTATGCCTCAAGCAAGTGCACGTGACTATCTTCCTTTGAAGATTAACTCTGCGGGAGTTATGCCAATCATTTTTGCTCAGGCATTGATGTTTCTCCCGGCTACTGCTATGCAATATTTGGCAGGAACTAATGTGAATACAGGTCGCATTCACATGTTCAGCGATATTTACTCCTTGGCCTATAATGCATTGTTTTTTACATTGATCGTTGTGTTCACGTATGTTTACACTGCTCTGATGATCAATCCAACCAATTATGCTGAGTACCTAAAGCGTAACAATGCATTTATTCCTGGTGTAAAACCTGGTGAATCGACCTCAGATTATATTGACAATATCATGACCCGTATCACACTGCCGGGTTCTATATTCTTAGGTTTGTTGGGTGTTTTGCCTTCAATCGCTGCAACTTTTGGTATCAACCAACAATTTGCATTGTTCTTTGGAGGAACTACATTGCTGATTATGGTTGGGGTTGCACTAGACACCTTGCAGGTAATTGAAAGTTATTTGTTGACAAAGAAGTATGATGGTTTGATAAAATCAGGCCGTATTCAAGGCCGCTCTTCTTCGGGTATACAAGTAGGCCAGCCTCAATAAATCATGGGCTTATTGGCAACTGAAAACGACGGCAAACGGATGTTTTATAAGACTGGACCTGAAATTGAGTTAATGCGCAAGGCAAACTTGGTGGTTTCCAAAACGCTGGCACACGTAGCAAGCATATTGAAACCAGGGGTAACAGGAGAGGAGATTGATAAGCAGGCAGAAGAATTTATTCTTGATCATGGTGGTAGACCAGCTTTTAAGGGTTATCACGGTTTTCCTGCTACACTTTGTGTCTCCTATAATGACATTGTAGTACATGGTATTCCTAGCAAACGAGAATTCAAGGAGAATGATATAGTTTCGGTTGATTGTGGCGTAGAGTTGGAGGGTTTTTATGGTGATGCGGCTTTCACTTTTGCTTTTCAAGATGTGGAGGAGCCAATATTAGAATTACTTCGGGTAACCTATGCATCACTTTATTTAGGTATCGAACAAGCGGTTCATGGAAATAGGGTAGGGGATATATCTGCTGCAATCCAAGAATATTGCGAACGGAAAAATGGATATGGAGTTGTTCGTGATTTGGTAGGCCATGGAGTTGGTCGTTCTTTACACGAAGATCCGGAAGTTCCAAACTATGGAAAACGAGGAAAAGGTCCATTAATAATGGAGGGATTGGTGATTGCGATAGAGCCAATGATTAATTTGGGAAGAAAAGAAGTACATCAGGCGGACGACGGATGGACCATACATACAAGAGACAGAATGGCTAGCGCGCACTTTGAACACTCTGTGGTGGTAATGAAAAACAAGGCGGATATTCTATCCGACCATGCTTATCTGTTAGACGAAATAAAAAATAACCCTTACTTGCAGGAAATACTACCTAAAAGTTAGACATTTGCACCCCGAAAACTAAGAAGGCCGATTCTATGGCAAAAGAAGATATTATCAAGCAAGATGGCGTGGTTTCTGAAGCACTATCCAACGCGAATTTCAAAGTTCAACTGGAGAATGGCCACGTAATCTTAGCAACAATTTCAGGCAAAATGCGGATGCACTATATCCGAATCTTGCCTGGCGACAAAGTATCTGTTGAGATGTCACCTTATGATCTTTCACGAGGACGCATTATATACCGTTACAAATAAATTTGCCACCGAACTAGGTTAACTACTTTTTGCAAACAGACAATTCGACACGATATGAAAGTCAGACCGTCCATCAAAAAGCGTTCTGTTGATTGTAAGATTGTTCGCCGTAAAGGCAAACTTTATGTAATCAACAAAAAGAACCCAAAATTCAAACAACGTCAAGGCTAATTGGCTGCTGATGTGTTGATTTGCTTACTTGAGTATGGTACTCACAAATCAACAAATCATCTGTTCAACAAATCAATAAAGAAATATGGCACGTATTGCAGGTGTGGATTTGCCCCGCCACAAAAGAGGAATTATTAGCCTCACCTATATCTACGGCATTGGGCCGTCTTCTGCTAAAGCTATTCTTGAAAAGGCTGGCATCAGTGAAGACACCAAGACTGATCAGTGGACCGACGAGAATATCAAGGCCATTTCCAGATTACTCGCAGATGAGTATAAGACGGAAGGTCAACTTCGTTCGGAGGTGCAGATGAATATCAAGCGTCTTATGGACATTGGATGTTATAGAGGCCTGCGTCACCGTAAGGGACTTCCCCTTCGTGGCCAGCGCACACGGACAAACGCACGTACCCGTAAGGGCAAACGTAAGACGGTTGCCGGAAAGAAGAAAGTTACAAAGTAAAAATGTGGCCAATGTGGTTAATGTGTACTATTCAAGCACATTCGCTACAGTCATCACATTGACAGCATTATAAAATTGACCACATTTTCATACAATGGCAAAAGGAGCAGCAAAAAAGGTTGTTAAGCGTAAAGTAAAGATCACCCCTGAGGGTATGGTTTTTATTCGTGCGAGCTTTAATAACATCATCATTTCCATCACCAATAAGCAAGGTGAAGTGGTATCCTGGGCATCAGCTGGTAAAGCGGGATTCCGTGGCTCAAAAAAGAACACACCGTACGCAGCTCAGGTGGCTGCCAGCGATGCGGCTAAGACAGCTCATGAAGCAGGTATTCGATCCGCTGAAGTGTTTGTGAAAGGACCTGGTTCTGGTCGTGAGTCTGCTATCCGTGCCATAGACCAATCAGGCATTAAAGTGCTCGTTATCAACGATGTAACTCCACTGCCGCACAATGGTTGCCGCCCTCCAAAGCGTCGCCGCGTATAAATTAATGAGATCAATGTGACCAATGTGTCACATTGGGCCCCATTGACCACATTTTAAATAATTGACCACATTCCAATAGCATGGCTCGTTATACTGGACCTACCACGAAGAAAGCCCGCTCGTTCGGCGAACCAATTTTCGGCTTTGACAAAGCGTTCGAACGTCGCAAATACGGACCAGGCCAACATGGCCTGACGCGCAAAAAAAAGCAACCGTCGAACTATGCCGGACAGCTGAAAGAAAAGCAAAAAGCTAAGTACACTTATGGAGTATTGGAGCGTCAGTTCCGTAAGACCTTCGTAAGTGCTACCCGCCGCCACGGTGTTACTGGTGAGATTTTGCTTCAGCTTTTAGAAGCACGTTTGGACAATACTGTATACCGTCTGGGTATTTCTCCTACCCGTCGAGGTGCACGTCAACTCGTTGGCCACCGTCACGTTACGGTGAATGGTAAGGTTTTGAATATTCCATCGTATTCCTGCAAGCCGGGTGATATTATTGCTGTACGCGGCAAGTCTAAAGGTTTGGAGATTGTTACGACGCATGTTGGAGCTAAAACAAATAATATTCGTCAGTTCGGCTGGCTAGAATGGAACGTTGACAAAATGCAGGGAGTTTTCCTTGCATACCCGCAACGTGACCAGATTCCTGAAAATATTAACGAACAGTTGATTGTCGAGTTGTACTCGAAATAACGCATAGCAACTACGGAACGGTTGGCGCTCTTTCTGAGAGTGCCAACCATTTTCGCATATCAAGCCATCTGCTTGTCCCGGACCATACGCCCTCGAAAACAAATTTGTTCTTCCCACCCAACATTCTCGGAGCATCCCACATATGAGTATTCTCAATTTCCAGAAGCCTGACAAAATCCTGTTGCAAAAAGCAACCGAATTTGAAGGCACTTTCGAGTTTAAACCTTTGGAGCCGGGTTTCGGCCAAACGGTAGGTAACTCGCTTCGCCGCGTTCTTCTCTCCTCTCTCGAAGGATACGCCATCAACGCTGTACGTATTGGCGGGGTTGACCACGAGTTTGCGACGATAAAGGGAGTGGTTGAAGACGTGGTGGACATTGTACTTAACTTCAAGCAAGTCCGCATCAAACCTGTGGTGCAGGATGATAAAAATACACAGGAGAAAATTTACCTGACCATCAGTGGAAAGGAAGAATTTCGCGCTAGTGACATTGAGGACTTTACCAATGTGTTCAAGATCATGAATCCTGACCTCCTGCTTTGTCGCATGGAGCCATCAGTGACACTTGAACTTGAGCTTACTATCAGTAAAGGTCGTGGATACCAGCCAGCAGAAGATGGGGCCCCTAAAGACGCAGCTATTGGAGTTATTCCAATTGATGCTATTTATACTCCTATCAAAAATGTGGCATATCGGGTAGAAAGCACCCGTGTTGGTCAGCGCACGGACTACGAAAAACTTACGATAGACATTAAAACGGACGGTACGATTCATCCGGAAGATGCTATTCGTGAAGCAAGTCGTATACTCATTCAGCACTTGATGCTCATTACAGATGAGAACATCACGTTCGATACACCAACCAACCGCGAGGAAAGTGTTGTGGATGAGCATATCCTTCACATGCGCAAGCTACTGAAAACTTCGCTTGAGGATCTTGACCTCAGTGTTCGTGCCTATAACTGCCTCAAAGCTGCTAAGATCAATACATTGGCTGAATTGGTGCGGTACGATACGCATGAACTGCTCAAATTCCGCAACTTCGGTAAAAAGTCGTTGGTAGAGATTGAAGAGCTTTTGCAAGACAAAAATCTGACCTTCGGCATGGATTTGGCGAAGTATAAGTTGGACGAAGAATAAATATTTTTTAACAAAGCGCGATAATTGTTGAGCGTCCGAAAGGGACCGCCCCAATGTCGCCACCTAAAAAAGGTACTTTTACAATGAGACACGGAGATAAAATTAACAATCTCGGGCGCACAGAATCACACCGCCGCGCCCTGCTTGCCAACTTGGCTATCGCCTTGATCGAGCACAAACGTATCACCACTACACTTGCTAAGGCAAAAGCGCTTCGTCGATACGCTGAGCCACTTATTACCAAAGCAAAAGACAATTCAACACACTCCCGTCGTATTGTATTTGGTTATTTGCAAAACAAGGAGGCGCTCAAAGAACTCTTTGGTTCTGTAGCTGAGAAAGTAGGCGAGCGTCCAGGAGGTTACCTACGTATCATCAAGCTGGGCTTCCGTCGTGGTGATGGTGCAGAAACGGCCATGATTGAGTTCGTTGACTTCAACGAAACGTACAACCCGAATGCAGGTAAAGTTCGCCAAGCGAAGAAAACGCGTCGTGGTGGTAGCAGGAAAGCCGCTGAAGTAGTTACTACTACCTCTGTTGTAGACACTATGGAAGAAGAGGCGCCAGTAGTTATGGAGGAAGCAGTTGTTGAACCACAAGTAGCGGAAGCAGTTGAGGAGGTGGTTGCAGCCCCTGTTGCTGAAGTTGCAGCAGAAGTTATTGAAACACCTGTTGCAGCAGTTGAAGAAGTCGCTGAGGCGCCAGCTACTGAAGAATCTACAGAAGAAAAGAAAGACGAAGAGCAGGCATAAAGTTTGTTGGCTTTAGAATATACAAGAGGCGACACCCTAACCAGGTGCCGCCTCTTTTTTGTATTCCTGTCCAAATGCCGATCTTGTTAATTTTACAATTTATCCTTTGCTTTGATGAATGCTTGAAATTATCAGGTTAGGTTTGCCATGCTCAACGGCTCAGGGCCCGAGCCGCAAAGCACAACGTTTTCCTTTCATTTTTACCTTCAAAAACGATTTTACCATGAAACGATCCTTCCAAAACGTGGCACGATGCTTGTCACACACCATACTACTGGACATTTTTGTTTTGTCCCCAGACCTATAAGGTTTTTGAAAACCTTATAGGTCTAGATTTTAGAAAATGTCTAGTAGTCTGGTCACACACACACACACACACTTGCGATAGCCATGTTGATGCTTTTGCAGAGTGTGGTGGGGAATGCGCAGAACCCTGGCGACTTCCAAATATTAGCTCCGATTTATGACCCTGGTACGGGAATAACTCGTTGCACCATCAAATGGGTTAACAACACATTGGTACCCCAAATTCGTGGTCTATATTTAGAGACTAACTTTAGTGGAAACCAGGTTTGTCTTAACAATTCGACAGCAGCAGTACCTTCTGTAATACATCCCGGCTTTGACGTTACCCCCTACAATCGGTTATTCGGAAACGGCCAATTAATCATCTCAAGAGGTGGCCTTCCAAGTTCCGTACTCTTTTCCCTTCCTACTCCAAGACCATACACTGCCCCACCCAATACCTCTTTCCTGGTACTCAACTTCAGGGCATTGCCGTCTTCAACTTGTACCGTTACCATATCTGGCTGGGTACGGTTTGAAACAGGCTCAATTGTTCCTTTTCAAACACAATCTCTCTCATTCAGCTTGTCTGCAGGTGCCCGGATTGCAGGTGATTAGTGACACCGCTTGGGAATTACGCAAGTACTATATCGACAACTGCTACGATTTCTAATATCGCAGCACCGTTTTGGGGCATAAAGCGGGGCGATGTTGACGGCGACTGTCAGGACTGTGGCCCGTTTTTTGCCCCGGGAGATGGAGGCGAACGAGCAAAGCCATTAACTCAAAAAGTTTTTATTACTGACCTGAACTTAGTGGAGGGTCAGGAAGCGTATATTCCTGTCCGGGCATCTGCATTAAACCAAATCCGGCACTTCGGTATAGAATTGTTGTTTGACCCTAAGCAATTGGAGGTGCTTTCTGTTGAGAATGGATATCTCGGAGAAGAGTTTGTTTACTCCGATTTTGCCACAGACCAAAATGGCACGGCGGTGCGTTTTTCTTGGTTTACGTTAGAGCCAAAAGGGGTTGATTTGCCGGAAAACGAGGTGCTTTATCATGTGAAAATCCGCGCCAAGAAGGATATTAAATCACTCAAACAGGCTATTTGGCAAAATCTGGAGCATAAGGCGAACTGGCTTTATGCAGATGGAAGGGATGAGAAGATGGTGTTTGACGCCCGGGTATTGACTTCAAACACGACCACTTTTTCGGCAACATTGGTAGGGGGCAGCTCAGTAGGAACTTCATCAAGTGTAGATATCATGCTCCCGTCTTCTGCTTTCGTAGATATTAAGTTGATTGATGGTAAAGGCCAGGTCGTCAAGAGTATGGGCCAATTCCTTTCGGAGGGCCTTAGCAATATTCCAATAGCTGATTTGCCTCCCTCTTCCAGTGTTTACACGCTAAGCATCCAATCTTCGCATGGTGTACGAACACTGCGGTTCGTGAAAATCTGATTGAGCAAACCTTTACAGGGAACATGGCATACCACCCATGTTCCCTGCTTTGTATTTAAAATCAAACACCACCTATCCCATGCAAAAGCACCTTCGCATACTGATTCTTTATTTCGCCCTTATGGGGATTTCCTTGCACTCCCAGTCCATTTATTATGTGCGACCAAATAACTACTTCGTGGACGACAACAAGTTTTACTTTGGGGTATTGGATATCTCGACATGCCAAGACTCTACCATCTTTTTGATAAATAACACTAGCAATATCGCTGGAATCTATGATTTAGCCGTTTGCCCGGACGGTACTTTTTATGTTGTATGTGGCAACGAGACTTTCCCCTATGATATGGTTGGGCGGATTAATTTTCAGGACAGCTCTATTGTTCCCATAGGCAATGTGTTGCTTGGAACCTCCTTGACTTGCGATGCGAATGGGGTACTTTGGGGAGGAGACTCTGACCTATACTCGTACGACCCTTCTTTTGGAACCTATGTCAATTATGGTAATATAGGCTATGGATTAGCGGGCGATCTCACTTTTCGAGATGGAAAACTATATGGCACAACCTACAACAATGACTTCATCGAGATTGACGTCTATAACCTTCCAGTTGCCAATATTACATACCATTACCCAGTAAATGAGTTTACTTATGGAGTAGTAAGTGTAGTAAATTCCTGTGACTCGACCACAACCTACATCAGTGTTACAAATTCTCTTTCGTTCCCTCCACCAAATACCATCAACCAGATATATGCAATAGATCCAGTATTACAGACCACTACATTTGTTTGTGATATGGCTCATGGTATTTGGGGCACCGCTACCCTTTCCGAGCACCTCGCATCTGATTGCACCATCCGCTTAAACCTCGACCCCGACACCTCCTCCAACGCTCCGCCCACCGATTGGCAAAGCCTTCCGCTCTGCTTGCCCGGCTTGCTTGCTGTGGCAGACTTTGATGCCACGTACTACTCTGGCTACCATACCGACTCCATCCGATTGCGGCTGCTCATGCTAGCGCCAGACGCCCCGCTCGAATACCTCACGGCAACGCCGTCAGGCGCGGTCGGTGTGAACGGGCAAGGCACGGGCTTGCTCACGCTGGCCGCCGCCTTTGGAACAACCGTTGCGGCAGCAAACACCGACTACCAAGCTGCCCTACGAACCGCCCTGTGGCACAACGATGCCATGCCGCCCACGCCCGGCCAGCGCACCGTGGAGATCATCGCTTTTGCATCCGGCGGGCGCACTGATACTGCTTATGCCTACTTGCCCGTGCCAATACTGCTCTCCGCTGGGCAAGACACGGCATTTTCTATTTGTGCCGATGCCCAGCCTTTTTCCTTGCTCGCGGCGGGAAGCGCGGCTGGCGGCTCGTGGTCGCCCCTGCTCGCGGGCGGTGTGTTTTTCCCACAGGTTGATTTGCCCGGCACATTTTCTTATACCATCGGCAATGGCCTCTGTCCAGCTGATACGGCCTTGGTGACGGTGGCAGTTTTGCCCTTGCCAGTATTCTCGCTGGGCCAGGACGCAGCAGTTTGCGCCGACCAACTGCCGCTCTCGCTTGCCGCGCCCGGCATCGCACTGTGGCAGGACAGCAGCAATGCCGCCACATTCTCCGCCGCCCAGCCCGGCCTCTACTGGTCCGAGTTCACAGGTGCGAACGGCTGCCGGTTCCGCGACAGCCTCAGCATTTCGCTCAGACCTTCCACCCAAACCCAATCCTCTGCCCAGCATTGCCAGGGCCAGCCTTACGTTTGGAACGGACAGACATTCAGCTCCGACACCACGGTGTGCACCACATTTGCCGGGCTGAATGGCTGTGACTCTACGCACTGCCTTACGCTCACGTTTTTCTACCCCGCGCTCACGCTTGATACGAGTATTTGTAGCGGCCAATCGCTCGCGTGGCTTGGCCAAAACTATGCCGCACCGGGCATTTTTGCCGACACGGTGCTGCTCGGCGGATGCCTCACCGCCACGCTCTTGGATTTGGAACTGAGACCGCCAGACACGGTATTGCAGATTGTCAGCATCTGCAATGGGGAGGATTATACAGTGGGTGGGCAGATTTTTTCGGCCACAGGCCAATACATGGTTGCGCTCCAAAACCCATTTGAATGCGACACGATGTTGAGGCTTAACCTCGTGGTGCGCCCAGCCGCCCAATCTGCGCAATCGGTTTCCATCTGCCCCGGCAGAGCTTATGTATTCAACGGCAATACGCTCACGATGCCAGGTATTTATACCGCCATAGGTCAAACGACCCAAGGCTGCGACAGCACCGTGACGCTGACGCTCGGCCTTTTGACCGCACCAATGCCTCAAATTGAGGGCGACACCTCGTTTTGCAATGGCGGTTCGGCAACGCTTTCGGCTGGGGCATTTGCCGCCTATGCATGGTCTGGCGGGGAAAAAGCATCTACAATAGGCATCACGGCTTCGGGTGTTTATACAGTGACAGTGACCGGATTCAACGACTTCACGGCCACGGCAGCGGCTTCCCCCGATCACAGCCGACATTCTTTCGGGAAACCCTCTGTGCCAGGGTGCAAGCAGCGGTTTTATCGAGTTGACCCAAATTGAGGGCGGCATTGAGCCGATCTTGTTCGTGCTGAATAATGGCCCCCCGAGTGGACTTTCCATTTTCGAGAACCTCCCGGCGGGAGAATGGGAAGTGACGGTAATAGATGCGGAGGGCTGCCCAGCTTCGTTTGTCGTGATCCTGGATGCCCCACCTGTGTTGGCGGTGGAACTAGGTCCGTCGCCAGAATTGGGTGTTGGCGATACCTACGCCATCCCCGTTCAAGTGAACCAGTCAGGCGTGTTCAATTATGTCTGGTCGCCACCCGATGGGTTGGACTGTGTTGTCTGCCCCAATCCAGTGGCAACGGCATTTGAGGAGATCACCTATACCTTGCTGCTGACCAATGCCGACGGCTGCGAAGCGTTGGGCACCCTGAGCATTCGCATCAAGGAAAGCGAGGGCAGCGTCTATGTGCCCAATATTTTCTCACCCGACGGCGATAGCAAGAACGATTGGCTGACGGTGTTTGGAAACCCAGCCAAGGTACTGGGCGTGGAGTTGTTTCAAGTTTACGACCGCTGGGGAGAATTGATGTTTGAAACCCAATCGCTGGGATTGAATGATGAACAATCGGGCTGGGACGGTACGCATCGGGGAAAAAAAGTGTTGCCAGGTGTGTACATTTGGCGAGCAGACATTCGCTTGAACGATGGCTCACTGCTTCAAAAGAAAGGGGAAGTAACGGTGACGCGGTAATTGGGATATTAGACCTGTCAAGTTTTTAAAACTTGACAGGTCTTGTCTTTATAGACGAGGCAACATCCTACCAGGTGCCGCCTTTTGTTTTTTTGATTCTATCAATGCTTCTACAAACCCAAACCCCGCCGTACTTTCGTCCAATCTAATTGACCTATATGCCAGATTTTGTAGAAGACTACCGCAATACCATTGTACAAATTGCCACTCCATATAGTACTGGAACGGGCTTTTTTTTACGTGATCGCGGGTTGATTGTAACCAACTACCATGTGGTGGAAGGTAATCGTACGGTAGTTATAGAAGGCGCCAGGTTTAAAAAGCAGCTTGCTCGGGTGCAATTTATTGATTCGAAGTATGACCTGGCTTTTCTGGATGCTCCAATCAATGGGAAGGATCTACCTGAAATTCGTCTGGGAACTGCCAAGACACTCCGCGAACGGGATGCAGTGACGGCTATTGGCCATCCATTTGGGCTCAAATTTTCCCTCAAAAGTGGCATTGTATCCAATACTGCCGAATTAATGAACGGTATTCCATACCTCCATATTGATGCAGCACTTAATCCAGGCAACTCTGGGGGGCCCTTAGTGGACACGGATGGGGAAGTTGTAGGCATCAACACATTTGTGATCAAAAATGGCGACAATACAGGGTTTTCCTTGCCCGTCCGTTTTCTGGAGGAAACCTTGAGCCAGTTTGTCGCAGTAAATAGTGATAATGCAAGTCGCTGTACAGCATGCCTCAATATTCTTACACAGGCAACGATCGACAACAAACATTGCGCCCACTGTGGCCAAAAAGCCGAACTTCCTTCTACGGTGGAGGAATATATGCCGTCAGGAACTGCCAAAACCATAGAAGCCCTCATCAGCAATATAGGCCACGATGTGATGCTGAGCCGTTCTGGTCCGAACGCATGGGAAATAAAGCATGGAAGTGCCACCATCATTATCACCTATCACGATAAGACGGGGCTGCTCTCTGCCGATGCATTGCTTTGCGAACTTCCCCCAAAAGACATCAAGCCACTTTATGAGTACCTCCTACGTGAAAATTATAGCAATGAAGGACTTTCTCTCAGTGTGCATGAGCAAGACATTGTGCTCTCGTTGCTTATCTTTGATCGGTATCTCAATGAAGAAACAGGACAAGCTTTACTAAGCAATCTATTTGAAAAAGCAGATTACTACGACAACAAACTGGTGGAGGAATTTGGGGCAAGCTGGAAACCTGAGTGAACATGGACCGTTTTCACTTATCCGTGCAACTCTGGAACAAATGGGTATTAAAGACCAAGTTTTATATTGAGGACATAGATAATGATAAATAGTTATGATCGCTGAGACTCCTGCCACTCCGTATTACGCCGTTATTTTTACCTCTATTCGTACCGAAGGAGATGCTCAAAACTATGCTGAGATGGCAGCTCGGATGGTTGAGCTTGCGGCTGAACAGCCAGGTTACCTAGGTGTTGAATCAGCCCGTAATGACCTGGGGATCACCGTGTCATACTGGGAAAGTATGGACGCCATTCGCCATTGGAAAGCCCATACAGATCATTTAGTTGCGCAGCAAATGGGTCGCGAAAAATGGTATTCAGCGTACAAGACCCGGGTATGCAAAGTAGAACGGGATTACGGTTTTGGAGGAATTTAAAATAATTTTAGCCCGTAAAGAAATAGCCATCCAAAGGCAAGTAAGGAAGTTGCAATGACAACCCCACGCATGGCATTTTCCCAGCGAAGTCGCCTGAAGCGGCTAAGTATAAAGAGGTTGAGTGCTATAGCCACTATGGCGAGTGTTCGCTCCCTGAAATTTTCGGAGAATCCAGCGCCGCTTGCAGCTCCTTTTATTTCAAGAAGAGAGAAAAGGTTGTAAAGCAAAAAAAAGCCTCCTAAAGGCAATGCCAGGCCATAAAACAGGCCAACCCAGATTTCGTTGCGTTGAAACATTTTTGAATGATGATGTGTGAACTATGAACTATAAACTATAAACGCTGAGTTTGAAGTTTAGCGTATGTTGTTATTTTCTAATCCTTTTAGCGCTTCAATTGCCGGGTAATTGGTCAGATCGTGCATGGAAGGTACGACTGAAATATAACCGTGCTCTAAAGCCCACACGTCGGTGTCCGTACCATGGTCGCTGTTGAGGAATTCTCCACTGAGCCAGTAATAAGGCTGACCAGAGGGGTCGCAGCCTTCAACCATTTTTTCGATCCATCGGGCATCGGCCTGTCGACATAGTTTTAGGCCGCGTAATTGATCGGCAGGAAGTTTTGGGATGTTGACATTGAGAAGTTGGCCGTGCTGGAATGGGCGGGAGAGCATAAACTCCATGACACTGCGTACCCAAGGCTTGGCGGGCTCAAAATCAGCCTCAAAACTAAAGTCGAGTAAAGAGAACCCAACGCTTCGGATACTTTCGAGGGCTGCTTCCATGGCGGCGGATAGCGTGCCGGAATAAAGAATGTTAATACTGGCATTGCTGCCGTGATTAATACCAGATACACACAGGTCGATTTTGCGGTCTTTTAGTACGACATGTTTAGCTAGTTTGACACAATCCACGGGAGTACCAGAGCTTTCCCAGGCTTCAATACCAGGGAAAGGATTGACTTTTTTGAGCCGCAGCGGCTCATGAATGGTGATAGCGTGGCCTTTGCCACTTTGGGGAGAATCGGGTGCTACCACGACAACATCGCCCAGTGTCATGGCTACATCTACCAGGGCGCGAATACCAGGCGCTACGATACCATCATCGTTCGTAACGAGAATAAGAGGTCTTGACATTTCGCAAAAGTAGCAGGAAAGCAGGATTGAAAGTGGGCTTTTAATTTATCCATGGTGACGTATAGGATTAGTTTTTAAGGATTTTTTTGCCATCTTATTGATTTTGAGGATTTTTTTCAAAATTCTACCATAACATTGCAGTATAAATTAATAACACATGGGCCCTTTTCACCAGAAATATTATTGCCATGAAACAAATTGTCTTCTCGTTTGCCGCTTTTTTCTTTCTTCAGATCCTTTCAGCGCAGGACGTTACTTACGTCCAATTTAACCGCGACTGCATGAGTCAATTGGAATATCATTATTCTTATCCAAATTTGAAGGGGGATAACTCAGTGTGGGCATATTCTGTGAAGCCCAATGAGCAGGAGTACTTCATCTTTATGACTAAAGGGGAAGGCCATTACTCGCCTGAATTACCCAAAGGCACCGTTTTTTGCAATAATCTTGACTTTGATGACGCTTTTGTAGCCAGTATCAACCGTGGTGCACAGCAAATGCTGGTTGTGTTTCAACGGCAAAGTGGCGGCTATTGGCTTATGCCAGTTGTGTCAGCCACTATGGTAGGGCGAAATGGTTCAAAATATTGGGTACGGGCGCAACAGAGCTCGTTCCAGTTTGATACGCTCCGTTTGGTTAATGAGCAAAATCTGGCTATTGAGGGTTCTCCTACCGCAGCTTATTTTTCCGGCGCAAAACTTAACAACTGCCTGATGGAATATTCTTTCCACTGCGAACCGGTAAAGGCTGGCCAGATCAGGTCTGATTTTCAATTCATCCCGGGCATTGGCATTGTGAACGACCGCACTGGTCTTAATGCTTCCCAAGCGATGGAAAATGAGATCCAGCTCATAGGAGTGAACGGGAAGTCTTTTGAAGATTTTGTTACAGAGGCTTGTCCAGAGGGTCCAGGGAAAATTGCAATATCAAAATACCAAAAACCAGTGATTTACGGTGATGCTAAATATGAAGCGGACAAAGAGATCGCTTCCATCATGCAAAATGAGCAGAATGATCCATCGCCAGCTACTTATTCTACTGCAGCAAACAGATTCCATTGCACTGAAAACTGGGAGCCTGGTACACATATCGTACAAAAAGGGGATAACCTGTGTGCTATTGCCCGTACTTACAAAGTGACGGAACAGCAATTGATCAAGTGGAACAAAATTCAAAACCCTGACCGTATCGAAATTTGTCAGAAAATATGGCTCAAGCAGCCTACTGTCAAAGCCGGTGCTACCACTCCAAATAAGGATGAGAAAGCGTTGGCAAACCATTCAGCGACAGAAACTGGCAAAACAGTAAAGACTCAAGACGTTGTACAAGTAGGTAAGAGCATTCAGAATGAGCCGGAAAATAAAAATCTATACTCTAAAAAACCGAATCTAAGCAATGGGGGATATTCTGAGAAGTCTCCCAATAAGGATGATGACAATCCGCTTAAACCAGAAAAGGCGGGTAATGGCTTTCCTCCAAGAATTCATACGGTAGCTCCTGGTGAATTTCTTTACAAAATTGCCCAAATGTACAGTTGCCCTGAAGATTGCCTTCGCATTGCTAATGCGATGCCACTTGAAGGAGGTGAGCCGCTTACAATTGGTCAGGAACTTATAATTCCTGAATGTATCTGTACTGTGGATGGAAAGGTAATTAAAAAATCTGCCGCACCCGTTGCCAAAAGTCAACCGCTGGCCAATAAGAACAATCCTCCAGTCGAGAAAACCCCCACCAGTGCAACAAAAAAAACGCGTGTTAATATTCTGGATGAAACGGATAGTCCAACGGTGTACAGCACTGAAGACCAATATGCAGAGCCAGTAAGTCCGATAAAACAAGTTAATTCGGTCACTGAAGAGGAACCCATACCGTCTAAGGCTATTAGTACAACAGATAAGAAGAATGACACGCCAAAGGTTCCCCTATTTAAAGAGCACCATGTCAAGCAAGGGGAGAACCTGAAATCAATTGCTATTAAATATCATGTGGATGTTTTCGAGCTTTCACAGGTTAATGGCTTTGATCCAAAGGAATCCTTAGTACCAGGCAAGATCATTTTGATACCCATCGAGGAGCAATAGTTTTCAGTGGGTTCAAAAGAAAAGAGGCTGTATCACAAGTCGAATGTGTGGATGAAATAGCACTTAGGCCATCATTGTCTTAAAAAAAAAGAGAATGACATCTATCATTTTGTAACCGCTCGTTCAAACGAGCGATTACAAAATAATAAATGTGTTCAGTCAATGACATTGGCCTTTAGGCTGTACCATTAACTGGACGCGGCACTAGTGCCGCGTCCGGCCATTAAGGTGTGAATATGGCGGTCTAATTTTTCCTTTCTCTGCGTTGTTCGTCGGTTAAAATGTATAGCATTGCGCCCTTCTCACGCCTTGATAAAGAAAAAATTTGCCTCCCCGATTCATACCTTAATGGACTGGCGCGGCACTAGCTTTATACACGGACGATACTTTGCTGAAATTTAGCCCTTTCCAATGCAATTTAAGTCTTCAAATGCTTGCCGAAGTCGCGTTACGAAGGTTTTTTCACCTTCACGCAGCCAAACACGGGGGTCATAGTATTTTTTATTCGGTTTGTCTTCACCATCGGAGTTGCCGATCTGTGTTTGCAGATAACTACGTTTTGCATCATGATAGGCGCGTACGCCATCCCAAAATGCCCACTGCATATCGGTGTCAATATTCATTTTAACCGCGCCGTATTCGATGGCTTCGCGTATCTCTGATTGGGCAGAGCCTGAGCCGCCATGAAATACGAAGTTCACTGGAGTTTTCCCGGAAAGCCCAAATTTTTCACGAATGTAATCCTGGGAGTTTTTCAGGATCACAGGCTGGAGTTTCACATTTCCAGGTTTATATACTCCATGGACGTTGCCAAATGCTGCAGCAATCGTGAAATTTGGACTAATTTTTATTAGTTCTTCGTAAGAATAGGCTACTTCATTCGGTTGTGTATAAAGCTTCGAGGAGTCCACATTTGAGTTGTCCACTCCGTCTTCTTCTCCGCCAGTCACTCCAAGTTCTATTTCGAGGGTCATTCCCATTTTAGTCATGCGGCTGAAGTATCGGGATGAAATCTCGATGTTCTCATGAAGCGGTTCCTCTGAAAGGTCCAGCATGTGGCTACTATAGAGCGGAAATCCATTTTTTTCATAAAAGCGCTCACTCGCATCCAACAAGCCATCTATCCAGGGAATTATGTTCAATGCACAGTGATCGGTGTGCAGTATGACTGGCACGCCATAGGCCTCCGCCATTGCATGTACGTGCTGAGCTCCGGAGATACCTCCCAGGATCGCGGCCTTTTGGCCTTCGTTAGAAAGGCTCTTGCCAGCAAAAAAAGCTGCGCCACCATTTGAAAATTGAATGATAACAGGACTTTTTACAGCCGCTGCTGTTTCCAAAACGGCATTTACCGAGTTGGTGCCGATAACGTTGACAGCCGGTATGGCAAAATTGTGATCATTGGCGTAGTTGAATAGGTCGGTGACTTCCTGTCCATGCAGGACACCGGGGCGAAATTGGCTCATAGGTAGTGATGAATTTTGAAAAATGAACAAAAAATAAGCCGTCAATAACAGCTGAACAGAAACTTCTAAAATTGCTTTTTTGATCCAGGCGGTCTTGGTAAATGTGGATGAAGTTTGGAATGGCGAAGGTAAAAATCACAAGCGCAACATCCATTCTAAGCATCAGTTTTTAGAAAAAACACTTTATTTTATTTTTTAAATCATTGATAATCAACTGGTTTAAAAGTAATAACATTTTCTTGTATACGAATGGTACGGCTTTTGGTGTTAAGGTATAGTCGCACAAAACCGATAGCGATCCTCCCACCATGAAAAAGAATAAAACCTTCGTCACTATTTTTGCGTTGGCATTTCATCTGGCCCTCTTATTTTGGGCTTTTCAGCGGATAAACTAATTCCTCAAGAACAGATTCAAAAAGGGGCAACAAAGCAGTTGCCCCTTTTTTATTACCTTGTTATCCAGACTAAAATCCGGAGCGATAATTTATCTCGTACCACTTTGCCAACCGCATTGTCATACTTTGCATTATCCAAAAAATGAAGATTGTTTATGCCACGCGAATAGACAAAAGCAGGTTGGAGTCGCCAGCGTTTGTTCCTGCTGAAAATGCAGCCAACGCCAAAGCGATTTTTGAGCAAAAAAGCCAACAGAAACACCTTCGTTTGATCTTCCAGACCATGCGGTTGGTTCATAGGGCCATTTTCCTAAAGATTCTACGCCCAGCGACTGGGTTTCCAGTCCTGCAAAAAAAACAAGTTCAAAGCGTCCGTTTTCTTTGCTTTGTGCAAGAATTTGAATGGCAAAAAACAAAAAAGGTAGAATGGTAAGCTTTCTCATTGAAAAAAGGGAAGCGCAAAAAATGATAAAAATTAAAATGACCCCATGAATGTCTTCCCCATGACCCTGATTCGCAGTGGCGGGTTGCCTTTAGCCTTTTGGGAGCCGCTTGCAAACGGGTTGCCTGATTGGATTGCGCTGCATAACGCCGAACAACAATCGGCCGAACAATTACTGCGGGCTTTTAACGAAGCGCTCTCCTCCTTGTCAGATTCACCGCTTCGAACGGCCGTTTATAATGCCAGGAAAGATTTTTTCCAGAAAAGGAAAACTCCTTCAGCAAGTTTTGAGGCAACGCATCATGCAGCAGAAAATCTAGCGCAACTCTTTGAATGTCTTAGACATTGGCATAAAAATCAACAATTAATACAAGCCGCAGAAAACCTTTTTGAGCAAAATCTGGCTGCCAATTTCAGGACACTCCAAGCTGTTTGCCGAGCTGAATTGCTCCCCCGGGCTTTGCTGTTTGCCAGTCATGATCTGCTTACGGTGCTCCCGGCATTCGCTGAAAAACAAATTGAACAATTTGACAAGAAGGACCGCAATACAGCCCTTTCCTTGTTGCAATATCTCAGCAGAGCAGTGTTTAAAACCTCCCCTTTTGGACGGTTTACCACAGTACAAGTAAAGGCGCTTGGTTCATTTCAAGCACAACATGACCCAATCGGAGACAGGCTAGATTTCAAGCCTCTGGTTACCCCCAATGTGGCCCTGTTACCCGCTATTTATGAGGTTTTGCTGCGAGAGCCAGTTTTTTTTCAATCGCTTAGCGTTTTGCTTAACCCTAGCATTTCACCCCTTCGAGGCGATCTGACTGAGGCAACCTGGCTTTATTTCGATGGTGAACGAGAGGCTTTTCAGCAAATTGATCCAGACCCGGTGGTTGATCTGATTGTGCATGAACTGTTGAAAAATCAAGGATCCATGCAGTTTCAGGCATTGATCCGGTTTTTGGAAAAAGAGGTGGATGCGTTACCAGAACAGTTGAATGCGCTGCTTCTTCGCTTGATTGACATCGGCTTGCTCGAATGGCAACTGCCAGAACGGGGACTTTCAACAGGCTGGTGTGGAGGCCTTTATAGTTATCTCGGTTTCCTACCCTCATCCACGGTTTTAACGGAAGCTGCTTATTTGCTTCAATGGATGCGTACGGCTGCACGAACGATGCCTTTTCAGGCTATAAAAGAGGCCCAAATTTTGCAACAGGAAACGCTTAAGGCAGCAAAAACATTCTTTGAAAAGTATGGTGGCGAGATGCCTCCCATTCAGCCGCAGCAGGTTTTTTTTGAAGATGTAGCATTTGAGTATCCGGTTGATCTACCAGGGGGCGTAATTGAAAACCTTATGTGCCAATTGGCTGAATGTTGGCGGGAGAACAAATTTTCTACGCTACCGCCATTTCGGGTCAGGATTTTTGAGTTTGCTCAAAAAGCGATAGGGGAGGGTCAGGCCATTGATTTTTTAACCTTTAGTCAGGCGTTTTTAGCAGAAAGTAACGCCGTGCAGAAGGACTTGCAGGATACGAAGTCTCGAATACGCACGGAATCGGTATATCCACATCAGAGTGGTAAAATCGGGGTAATGCTTCAAATCTTTAAAAAAAACGGTGGATACAAGGCTGTAGTGAACGCAATATTTCCAGGCGGTGGCAAGTTGTTTGCACGATGGTTGCCTCTTTTTCCCGCAGAAGTTTCAGAACAGCTCAAAATTTGGGAAAACAGCGCGGTATTAGAAACCGTTGCTTTCCCATGGCAAGGCTGGTCGAATGCAAATTTTCAGCCGACATTTTCAACGCGATCATTGGCGGTTCCCGGGGGGCGTGTGGGGCATATTCCAGGAGGAAGTGCTATTTTGCTGGGAGACCTTGCCGTGAGAAAAGACGAGTATGGGTTTCCACAACTCATTGAAAAAAATAGCAATAAGCCAGTTGTATTCACAGATCTTGGGCTCGAGGCTCCGGAAACCCGTTCACCAGTAATGCAGGTGCTATGGCATTTGGGTGTGCCATTTGTGTCCTCAGAGGCCCTGATGCCCGAAGGTAACAGGCGCGAGGTGGATGGGATCCATCATCGTCCTCGACTTGAGATTCAGTCGCTAATATTGGCTCGTGCGGCTTGGGAATTGCAGCCAGAAGTGTGGCGAGGATTGTTTTCTAAAGGGAGATCTCAAGCCGAACGGATCGGTTTTGGAATATCCAGACTGAAAGCGTTGGGCATTCCCAGTCAGTTTTTTGGGCGCTTCACAGGAATACGGGAAAAACCTCAGTACTTTGATCTGGAAAGCCCGATTTCGATGATTTTGTTGGAGAAAAACCTAAAGGTTGGAAAGGGGAACTTCCTTCTGACAGAAATGCTTCCTACTCCGGAGTGTTGGCTGGGGGATAGGGTGGGAGAGTTTGTAGTGGAGTTACAGGTTACAAGTTCGTAAGCTTTCAGCTGAAAGTTACAAGTAAAAAGTGAGCAAAACACCTACTTATTTACTTGAAACTTTCAACTTGAAACTTTTCACTTCTCAATCAAATCAATCAAGCGATTCAGATCAGCATCGTTATCAAACTTGACTACGAGTTGTCCCTTACCTTTTTCGTCGCGTTTGAGGTCAACTTTCGCGCCAAAGAAAGAACGGAACTGGTCCTGAATATTGCGGAGGTTTTCGTTTAGCGCCTTTTTAGGCTTGACCTGATCTCCTTTTCTACTTTCCTGATAACTGGCAATGAGCGCTTCGACCGCACGAACCGAAAGATCTTCCGTTACAATTTTCTGGTATACCGAGTTTCGAATGGCATAATCATCCACTCCCGCGAGTGCACGGGCGTGGCCCATGGAAATTTTGCCTTCTACGATACCTTGTTTGATGTCTGGATCACTTTCAAAACGAAGCAGGCGGAGGTAATTGGTGATGGTGCTGCGCTGTTTGCCTACCCGGTCAGAGAGGTTTTCGTGGGTAAGTTTGAATTCTTCAGCGAGGCGGCCATACGAAACTGCGATTTCCCATGCGTTAAGGTCCTCACGCTGAATATTTTCAATGAGCGCCATTTCGAGCAGTTCCTGGTCGTTTGCCAGGCGCACGTATGCAGGCATTTCCTGCAATCCGGCCAATTGGCTGGCACGGAAACGCCGCTCTCCGGAAATGATCTGGTATTCTTTATCATGTAGCCGGCGCACAGTAATCGGCTGAATGATACCATGTGCACGGATACTTGCGGCGAGTTCCTCCAGAGATTCCTTGCTAAAGTTTTTGCGAGGTTGCCCGGCGTTGGTCTTGATGTGTGAAATGGGGAGCTGTGCAACGGTAGTCGCCAATTCGCGTACGACTTGCTCAGGGTTTTCCTGTACAGCTTTTTCCAGCTGCTTAGGGTTGCCGAGGAGTGCTTTGATACCTCCTGTATTGAAATTTGCTTTTGCCATATTCGTAAAAGTGGTCAATTTTGTCAAGATGGTCAATTTGGGTCATGTGATCAGGTTGACCACAATCATTTAATTGACCACATTTTCAACTAGTGCCGCGCCCGGCCATTAAGGTATGAATTGGGGAGGCAAATTTTTTCTTTATCAAGGCGTGAGAAGGGCGCAATGCGGGACATTTTAACCGACGAACAACGCAGAGAAAGGAAAAATCAGACCGCCATATTCACACCTTAAT
>CANJPT010000041.1 GCA_947476195.1 Lewinellaceae bacterium
CCATTAAGGTATGAATTGGGGAGGCAAATTTTTTCTTTATCAAGGCGTGAGAAGGGCGCAATGCGGGACATTTTAACCGACGAACAACGCAGAGAAAGGAAAAATTAGACCGCCATATTCACACCTTAATGGCCGGACGCGGCACTAGCTTCCCCAAACCCTGCAAGTTTACAGGGAGCTTTTGATCTTCCCGAATTATCCAGCCGGGCGCTTCTTAGCACAGCGACGGAGACCATGGGAAGATTAGAGGATAAAGCGTTTTAAATAACTTTGCACGACGGTCAGGAATTAGTTGTGGATACCGCGGGGACAAAAATATGGTTAAAAGCTACGCTTCTTTAAATTAAGCCGGCAATTTCAGCACACCAAAATACATTTCGAGCGACCTTTGTGTAAAAGTGAACATCTTACTTTTAGGCCTGTTTAGACGAAAGGCTATTTTAAATAACCCATTCACCATTCACCCTTACAGAGCACTTAGCTTCGGTAAATGCAATGTAAGCTAACATATCAACAAAATTATGGCATTCACGCTACCAGCACTCCCTTACGCCTTCAATGCGCTCGAACCCCATGTAGATGCGCGCACCATGGAGATCCACCACACTAAACACCACGCTGCCTATGTCAACAACCTCAACGCAGCACTTCAAGACACCGAGCACGAAGGCAAAAGCCTCGAAGATCTCTTTGCCATCATAAGCCAACTCCCACCGGCCGTACGCAACAATGGCGGCGGCCACTGGAACCACAGCATGTTCTGGGAAATTATGGCACCCAATGCAGGCGGTGAACCTACTGACGCGCTTGCGGCCCAGATCAATAAAAATTTTGGCTCGCTGGACGAGATGAAAAAACTGTTTGCACAAGCAGGAGCTACGCGCTTCGGCTCAGGTTGGGCTTGGCTCTGCAAGGATGAAAACGGCGAACTTTTCATCACTTCCACCCCCAACCAGGACAATCCCCTCATGGACTTAGCCGACAAAAAAGGCCAGCCGATCCTCGGCCTTGACGTTTGGGAGCACGCCTACTACCTGCACTACCAAAATCGCCGCCCGGACTATATCAGTGCCTGGTGGAATGTAGTAAATTGGGCGGAGGTTGCACGCCGATTTGGCAAATAATGTAAATAAATCTGGTCAATGTGAATAATGTGGTCAATTTGAGCGACCCACATTGACCACATTATTAACATTGACCACATTAATAAATTACTCATGACGCTCCGCGAATTATTTGACTATCTCAGCGCCAATCCGCTTGTGGTAGCTGCCTATTTTTCACTCCTTTTGTTCACGGCTATTCTGGCCGGGTTAATGGGCAAAGGAGAAGGCCACCTAAGCCCCTGGAAATACCTGTATGCTACCATCGTGTATCTGGTCTGCGTACCTGGCATTTTTGCGGCTGCATTGGCGGTCTACCTTTTTCTTTTTGAGCAGGGCGGGAGTATTTTTAATGTTAATTTGCTCACCCAAGTATTGCCAGTGGCAGCAATGCTGATAACCTTAAACGTTATTCGGCGTAATGTTGAGTTTGGGTATATTCCAGGATTTGGACGACTCACAGATCTGATTATGACCATCTTTACGATGTTTTTATTAATGTATCTGCTCAACCGATTGCACCTAATAGCCTGGGTATATGTGCCGGTACAATGGCTTATCCTGATCGTCGTGGGTTTCTTGCTCGTGGTGCGTTTTGGCCTTAAACGCTTGACCTCGTGATCCTTAGAATAAGTTTTTGGTTTTTGGTTTGTGGGGTCCTTGCCTGTTCGGATCCCATCAAGGAAACACGCCAGGTTTTTACCCAGGATGATGTGGCTGTTGAAGTCGGGCAAGAAGTAGAAATACTCTACTCCGACAGTGCTATTGTACGGGTTCGGGTGACCGGGCCGGTGCTACATAATTATTCGGGGCGTGAAAAACCCCACCAGGAATTTCCGGAGGGTATAAAAATGGAATTTCTGATGCCCGACCTTTCCGTACGCAGTGTTTTAACTGCAAATAGGGCCACCCGATATCAGGAAGAGGGAAGAATAGTGGCTAAAGACAGCGTCGTGCTAACGACAATAAAACAGGAAAAGCTTGAGACAGAGGAACTGATATGGGACGAAAAAACTGCCAAGATCCGTACCGATAAGTTTGTGAAAGTGACCCAACCCGGCGAGATTATCTATGGTTTTGGACTGGAGGCTAATCAGGATTTTTCTTATTGGAAAATTCTGGTGCCAAAAGGCAAAATTAAAGTGGAACAGCTCAATGAGGTGATAAAATAACCCTATGGACATCTCTCTTTCAAAACGACTCTTAGGTTGGACTTCTGCTTTGCGAATTGGAAGCCATACCTTTCCGGCGACCCTGCTATTAACCGCTTTGGCTATAGGGGCTACCTGGACTTTATTGCCCTTTTTTAGTGCTGTTTTGGGCTCTGGCTACTTAGCCGTGGCTTTTGTGGTGATCTTGCTTTTTGGGGTCTTGTTGTTGTTTAAGCGTTTGATCTTCAAGAGTATTTACAAAAATGCACACCTGGATGGCGAAGCAGCCTTACTTGAATACCTCGTGCAGCAAAACCATACAGGCCTACCTGGTGAGGAGGAGGTAGAAATGGAACTGCTGGAAAATGCTCTCCACCTCAAACAAGTACGCGCGCATGATTGCATGGCTCCCCGACCTGAAATTATACACATTGACGTCGGTGCTTCTGTGGCCGAATTACGCGAACTATTTATAGACAGTAGCCTCTCCCGCATTCTGGTTACAGAAGGAGGTGATGTAGATAAGGTACTCGGATACGTCCATGTGCAGCAACTATTTTCCCATCCGGCGGATATTCAGGGGATTGTGATGCCCATTACTTTTGTGCCGGAAAGTATTCAAGCCAATGACCTGCTCAGCAAATTCATCAAAAATCGCACGAATATTGCCTGTGTAGTGGATGAATACGGGGGAGTCGCCGGCTTGGTAAGTCTGGAGGATGCACTTGAACAACTCTTCGGGAAAATTGATGACGAGCATGACGATGAGGAATTTATAGAAGCACAAGTGACAGAAAATGAGTTCATCTTTTCCGGCCGGCTTGACATTCAATATCTAAACGAGCAATACCCCGTACTTAAGTTGCCTACCGGCGACTATAACACGCTTTCCGGCTATCTCGTTACCGCCACCCAAACGATTCCCGAGCAAGGCTTAAGACTCGAACTCGAAGGCAAAATCTTTGTCCTGGAATTGGTTAGCAACCGAAAAATTGAGACGATACGAGTTGTTTTAGTTTAAAGAGCCGAGCTTTGCCACCACTTGAAACTTGTAAAAAAACGAAAGGCCTCCCACGGTAAGGAAGCCTCTACGTATTCAAAATTGCAGCAAATTTCCGAACAAGCTCTTCGTGTATTTATCAGGCGAGTTTGTCCACATCTCGGATCAGGATGGTGTTTCGATTAAAATAAATAAGGTTGGAGCGTTTTAGCTCGTTAAAGACGGCAGTGACTGTTTGGCGGCTGGTACCTGTTAAGCTTGCAATTTCTTGTTGGGTAAGATGATGCTTTACAAGTGTTTCGAACCCTACGCGGCGGCCTTCGCGGGTGGCCGTCTGTAGCAAAAAGGCAATGATCCGTTCGCGTGCATCTTTGACCACAAGGTTGGCGAGACGTTCCTCAATCCGCTGAAGGCGTTGAGAAAAATGTTGCATACAAGCGAACATAAGTCGCTGATTATCCTGCATAATTGCTTTAAAATCAACCAAATTGATAAGAAGGTAATCAGCTCCTTCGTTAAGGCTTTGGGCAAATTCGCTGCGCACCACTTCGCCAGTAAGGGCCAAGTCGCCGAAAAGTGCTCCCGGAGAAATCAATTCTTTGATAGACTCCCGACCTTCTCCTGAAAATGTACCTGTTTTGATCCGGCCATGTACTAAAAAGTAAAGGTGTTCTGCCTTTTCATCGGGTACAAATAAGAAATGGTAGCGTGGCGCGGAGCGGTATTGAGTAAGGTCAGCAAGTTGTGCCAGTTCCAGTTCGTTGAATGAAATGAACATGGGCAATTTTTTGAGGAAATCAATTTTTGCATTCTTGTCCATGTACAGCAGATTTTATCTTGTTTAATGTTTTTGACAGGACAAATGTAGGCGGGTAATTGATTTTTTAAAAGGACATATTTAAGGCTTTGTCGGAAAAATAAATTTAATAAAATTATTTTAATATATTGATTATTAGTGTTTTAAAACACAAAATTAGCATGAAAAATCCTGCATTCTTTTGGAGGTAATGCCACAGGCCGTTTTACACCCAACCCCCCGGGTCAACGAACTCAATGGTACCCTCTACACCCTCGTCGTGGGAGTGTACAGATATCAGTGTCAAAGCTTGGCACAGATTTATGAACAATCTCGAAGTGATTGATATTAAACCTCATAGTTTTGTTAAACCTATGAGGTTAGGGTCATACTACTGGACATTTTTGTTTTGCCCCCAGACCTATAAGGTTTCCAAAAACCTTATAGGTCTCGATTTTAGAAAATGTCCAGTAGTGTGGTTGGATTCTTTCGCTTAAGGGAACACCAATGCGGCAGGACATTTGTCATCGGGACCCTCAATGACTCTCAATAACCATTAAATGACCCTCAATAACAAATTACAACAATGGTCGTTTAGTCAAAGCATCCTGAATAACCTTCCAAACCTGCTCCCGCTCAACACCTTCCAATATCAGGCGAGGTGCACGGACATATTCGGTGCCCAGTCCAGTAGCGACTTCGGCCAGTTTGATGTATTGTACCAGTTTAGGGTGAATGTCCAATTCCAACAAAGGCAGGAACCAATGGTACAGTTTACGCGCTTCTTCAAAGCGCCCCGCTTTAGCGTGTTGGTAGATTGCTACCGTTTCCCTTGGAAATGCATCCACCAGGCCTGCTACCCAGCCATGCGCGCCAAGCATGAGGCTTTCCAACGCCAGAGTATCCACGCCACAGAGAATTTTATAACGGTCACCGAAACGATTGAGCATTCGGGTTACATTACTCACATCGCGGGTGCTTTCTTTGACAGCTTGTATGGTAGGCCAATCCACCATGGAATCGAACATTTCGAGTGTAACCAGTATCTTATAATCCACCGGATTGTTATAGATCATAATAGGCAGGGAAGTTGCTTCAGCCACAGCCCTGAAATAAGCCAAGGTTTCGCGATCATCTGCTTTATAACGCATGGGTGGCAGGAGCATAAGTCCGCTTGCACCACAGCTTTGAGCTTCTCTGGCTGCGGCTTCTGCTGCGCGGGTAGTCTGCTCGGCGATGTTCATGATTACGGGTACCCTACTGGCTGATTTATCGACGGTGAAGCGCACGAGTTCGTACTTCTCTTCATTTAGCAGACTGCTGGCTTCGCCGAGGGTTCCGCCCAAAACGAGGCCTTGTGCACCAGCCGCGATCTGGGCCTCCATATTTTTTTCGAACATTTCGAAGTCAACAGAATCAGAAGCCGTGAAGGGGGTAGTTAGGGCGGGATATACGCCTTGCCATAGGGTTTGCATCGTGGTAAATAATTTTATGTGCCCGAGACCGTAGTCATGGTTAATTTATACTTGCTCTTTTGCGCCAATACGGATTAATTTTTTGGCTTGAATGCACCACATAGCGCTTTCAAAATGAATTGTTTTCGCACAAAATACCGACATCCAATTTTAACCATTGATACAGCCCCGACACTTATATCAAATTAACATAACAGTATTCAGCGCGAAGATATCAAAGACTGCAAAAAAGTCGACCTTCTCCTTACTTTTGCCCCTTCATAATTTACCACATTCATCACATTGACCACATTCACATCATGTCTAAAGTCCTGATTATCGGCGCAGGCGGCGTAGGTCGCGTAGTTGCCTACAAATGTGCCCAGCACCCCGATGTGTTTGGCGAAATCATGCTCGCTTCTCGCACTAAATCAAAATGCGATACGATTGCAGATGCCATCCATGCGGCTTATGGAGGTAAAAAAATTGAAACTGCCCGGGTAGATGCCGATAATGTTGCAGAAACGGTAGCACTCATTCAGGCGTTCAAACCAGACCTGCTGATCAATGTCGCGCTACCATACCAGGACCTGCCGCTTATGGATGCCTGCCTGGAAACCGGCACGAATTACATGGATACGGCCAACTATGAACCCAAAGACGAGGCCAAATTCGAGTATTCCTGGCAGTGGGCTTACCAGGATCGTTTTCGCGAAAAAGGTATCATGGCACTCCTTGGATGCGGTTTTGATCCGGGCGTTACATCCGTGTTCACCGCCTATGCCGCCAAGCATTACTTCGATGAAATTCATGAACTCGACATCATAGACGCGAACGCAGGCGACCACGGCAAGGCATTCGCCACCAACTTCAACCCAGAGATCAACATCCGGGAAGTGACCCAGCGCGGCAAATACTGGCAGGACGGACAGTGGATTGAGACCGAACCGCACGAAATCTGGAAGGATATTGATTACCCGGAGATTGGCCCCAAGCGTTCGTACCTGATCTATCACGAGGAACTCGAAAGCCTGGTAAAAAACTTTCCGACGTTACGTCGTGCACGGTTCTGGATGACTTTTGGCCAAGAATACCTGACGCACCTGCGCGTGATTCAAAACATTGGCATGGCTGGTATCGCTCCGATCAGGTTTAACGGCATGGATATCATTCCGCTTGAATTTTTGAAAGCAGTGCTTCCTGCACCGGAAGATCTGGGCGAGAATTATACCGGCTTCACGAGCATTGGCTGCCGTATCAAGGGGATAAAAGACGGGAAAGAACGCACCTATTATGTCTGGAACAATTGCTCTCACGTAGCCGCGTATAAGGAGACCGGTACGCAGGCGGTTAGCTACACCACAGGTGTACCAGCCATGATCGGTGCACGCATGATCCTGGAAGGAAAATGGGCAGGCAAAGGTGTGTTTAACGTAGAAAACATGAATCCGGATTCATTCATGGAACGCCTCAATGCTGACGGACTTCCCTGGCATGAAAAAGTAGATATTGAACTTGGAATGGATTAAAGGAGATAGAAGAAATGTGCCAACCAAAGGTTCAGCACGCATTGGTTTTTTTACAGGGTCAAAAAGGGTGTTTTTTGCCCTTTTTGACCTTTTTTACTCACAGCGCTAATGCGGTCCTTTAAACTGATAAAAAAGCCTCCAAAAGCGCTTAGGTATGCTTCTAAAGGTTTGGCTTTTTCTTGCTCTGGTTTTCAGGTTTTACATACAATTTGGGCAAAAAAAGCGGCCTCCAAACTTTTGCATGGAAGCCGCTGACTGATATTTGATTTTGATGTATTTTTCTGGCGCACCTATTTCTTTTTTCCTGCCCTGGCCGCACGGGCTTTTTCCATTACTTCAGCACGGGAAAGTTTCGGTGCGTTTGGATCCTTTTTAGGCTTAGCTGGTTCGCCTTTGGCAGCACGGTTCGCTGCTGCTGCTGCACGGGCTTTTTCCATCACTTCAGCACGGGAAAGTTTTGGCATATTGGCCTTAGCTAATTTTTCTGCTGCGACCTCTTCGGCACTACGACGTACCCGTGTAGATTTTTCTGGCTCAATTTTTTTAGGTGCGTTAGCCGCTTTGGCAGCACGGTTCGCTGCTGCTGCCGCACGTGCTTTTTCCATCACTTCTGCACGAGATAGCTTCGGTTCAGCGGCTTTGGCTGCTTTGGCTGCGGCCACCGCAGGATTTGGCTTACGGCCTGGTTTGCCTTTTTCAGCAGCAATCTTAGGTATGGCAGCTGACGAACGATCAGATTTTAATTTCGCTGATACAGCCTTTTTCTCCGTAGCAGCAGCTTTAGCTTGTTCCTTCATTTCTGCACGAGCTAATTTCGATGCTGCGACTTTAGCAGCTTTGGCGACTTTAGCAGCAGCTATTTCAGGATTTGGTTTGCGGCCTGGTTTGCCTTTTTCTGTTTTAGCAGCAGCCTCGGCTTTGGCAGTAGCTAAAGCCGGATTTGGCTTACGACCCCGTTTGGCGGGTACAAGTTCTGCAGCTATAGCGGCAGGTTTTATGCCAGGCTTGCGGCCGCGCTTTTTAGGAGCATCTGATATAGAGGCTGTTTTTTCAGCTGGTTTGGATGCTTTTTCAGCAGCGCGGCGAGCTTGTTGTGCCGCCTTTATTTTACCCTTGTGATCTTCGCTCATCACCCGTTTCGGGGTGGTCGGTGTTTCTGAAGCTTTATCGATCGACTTAACTGCTTTTGCCGCCTTCGTCTTTGTAGCTTCGGCTACTTTCTCTATGTTTCCTTCAGCCACCATTGTGAGGTGTGCGAGATGATGCTTGCAATGCCATGCATAAAGTGCAATGGCTTCGCGTAGCGTAACCGTGCGCTTATTGGCAGGGTGGTAATAACCGAGGTCAAGGTCATCCTCAGAAAGCGACATGAGGAAATTTACCCAGCGTACGTGGAGCGCAGATAGAAGTTTGAGCGAAGTTTTAGGCGAGCCATATTTCGCATCATCCGTTTCGGCCCATAGGGTTTCTTCGTAAGGCTTGATGATTGGGGCTGTTTCAGTAGCGGCAAGTTTGAAGCGGATATAGGCGTTCATATTGCTATCCGCAAGGTGGTTAATCACTTGGCGGGCAGTCCAACCTCCTGCGCGATAAGACCTTTCAAGCGCACCGTCCCGGAGTTTTTTAATTACTTTTTTTAGGTCTTTCGGCAAACGGGCAATCGTCTTTATGTGCTTTCGGGTATCTTCAATGGAATAGCTTTTGCCGTATTCAAATTTCCCAATAGGGAAACGGCGATCGGTAATTTCTTTCATAAAGTTTAAAATTGTGTTGTGCTGCTGATTTATCGATAAAGCAATAATAACTATTAAAAGTCAATAATTATTGCCAAAAAAATTGAATTGTTTAATTCAACGATCTTTCCAACGCCAAAGATATTGACAGGCAATGGTACGCCACGGTTTCCAAGGCTCTGACAGTTCAGTCATTCTTATCTTTAATAAGCGCGGATTTAGTTCTTCTATTGTAAAAAGCCGTTGCATGGCTTGTTGGATTCCGAGGTCATCTACCGGGAAAATATCGGGCCTGGACAGCGTAAACATTAACAGCATTTGTACAGTCCATTTTCCTACGCCTTTTATTTGGGTTAGGAAGCTTATAATTTCTTCGTCTCGCATAGAATCCCAATCAATATTTTGCAAATCATTGTCTATGTCGAATTTTGCTACATTTTGAAGATATTCAGCTTTTTGACCAGACAGCCCAACGCTTCGCAATGTATCAGATTCAATAGCCACAACATAACGGGGGTGCGGATAGTTGTCTGGGAATAGAGAAATGAATCGTTTAAAAATTACATCTGCTACTTTAACACTCAACTGTTGAGATACAATCGACGATAATAAATCGTAGTAAACCCTGCCAGAAGGAATCAATTCTGGCACTTCTATTGCAGTTAATAATGGTCGTATTGTTGCCTCTTTATTTAAATGTGCTATCGCAGCTTCCGAATTCATCATGTAAAGTAAATCAATTTATTTCAAATATCAATAATTTACTCATCGATACTGCTTGTATGCTATTTACATGGAACTAATCTATAGTATCTGATTGCCTCAAAAGCCATTTTATTTCTTAATAATTCTATTTTTTTTTCTTCATTCAGTTCAACAAGGGCGAGTATAATGATTTTAATCAGTAAGTACAGTGATTTGAATTCGCCGACAATTTTTTATGTTTTTTACAAAAAAAAGACAATTTTTAGCGTGTGTCTGCTGACAAAATAACGAGTCATCAGCCCATACTACTGGACATTTTTGTTTTGTCCCCAGACCTATAAGGTTTTTGAAAACCTTATAGGTCTCGATTTTAGAAAATGTCCGGTAGTGTGGTCATCAGCTTTGTTTTCCATTCCTTTTTCATTGAACAAGCTCTAAATCAACGATATTACCCACCAGTCTTCCTAAACATACTCCAATCTTTTTTTGCAGGCCCCAATGCCTGCCACAAAACTTCTTCCGGTGGTGGAGCTTCCAATAAAATACGCTCGCCCGTGGCAGGGTTGTCAAACGCGAGCCGCCAGGCGTGTAGGTGGATACTTCGGTCTGGATTGCTACGGCGCGCGCCGTACTTTACATCACCTTTGATGGGGCATTTGATGGCTGCAAGTTGTGCGCGGATCTGGTGGTGGCGTCCCGTAACCAATTGAATATGAAGCAAATGGTAGTGTTTGCTGCTTTCAAGTAATTGATAACGAAGTTCAGCGCGCTCAGTACCAGCTTGCTCCTCGTCAAATGCGGTAGAAGTGTTTTTTGCCTGATTTTTTTTCAAATAGTGGATCAGGGTTCCCTCTGGTGTGGGTGGCATATTTTGCACCATAGCCAGGTAATCTTTCTGGACCGTTCGGGCCTGGAACTGTGCAGAAAATAGCACCATAGCTTCTTGCGTTTTGGCAAAAAGAACCAATCCGCTTACGGGACGGTCAACACGGTGAACCAGGTGGAGCGGATGTCCGCAATACTTTTCAGCTATGTCGAGCAGGGAATCATCACCAGTTTTATCCGGCTGGGAAGTCAGTCCTGATGGTTTATTAATGACCAGGAATGCGGGATTTTCGTGTAAAATATTTAGCATGAGTTTGGGCTTTGAACCACGGGGCCAGCCTGAATTTAGGCGGGCACACAAAGTATAACAAAATTTGGTGTAGTTGGGTGTATGACCACGCTAATTGACAATTAAACCATTAGTCCGCGGCCTTCAGTTTTTCCGGAAAAGCCCTCATAATCAAGGTCCTCGCAAGGACTAAGTTTGGATTGAATACTACCAAATTACCGCAATCCAGTCGTTCTTCGATCATACCTAACTCGGTACATCCTAGTACAATTGCTTGGACGCCAAGGTTTTTTAGCATTTTAATCGCGGAATTCAACAAGTCAACTGGTTTTTGCGGCACATTGGTAGAAGCAGCCTTTATGCGATGAATGGCTTCCTGAACCAGTGCTTCATGCTGTTCAAAATCAAGTAAAACAGGAATAAGGCCTGCCTGCTCCAATTGGTTCTGATAGATTCTGGTTTTATAAGTGCCCGAGGTGGAGAGCAATCCTACCCGTTGTATGTTGGCAGGATGTGATCGAATCGCATGAACCGTCGCATTGATCATATTGACGATCTCTACTTTTGAATCATTTGCATTCAAAATAGCCAAAATGGGGTCAAATATTTCCGATGCATGGGCCGTGTTGCAAACAATTCCAATGTGTTTGGAGCCTGCATTTTCGAGCATTAAAATAATTCTGGCGAGTGCAGGCGCGGGGTTTTCGATGGACCGGCCGTGCAAAAAGGAGGTCCTGTCAGCTATTTCATTGGGCATAGAAGCCAACAACACTGGCAAGTGCTCCTGATCTATGGTAGCGATCGTATTCTCCAAAATTTTCTTATAAAGGTCAATACCCGCCATGGGACCTATGCCACCTACTATACCTATCATATTTTATGGAGAGATGAATTGATAGTGTAAAACATTCTTGTGGTCACTCAAATTCCTCTTGGTGATTATGTAATACTTCAACGGTGTCTTTTTTTTTAAAAATCTTCCAGATCTGTATCAACGCTGTGACCGAGAAAATACTGCCGATAATAAAATTGATTGCCTCCTGACTGGCGTCTAATTTTTCAACGGCTAATTTGCCGCCAAAAATAAAAATACAGTGTGCTGCAAATGTACCTATGCCGATACCCAGCAGGTATCCGTTATAAAAGCCTTTTTTGTTTTGCAAGATACCCTTGGTATGTAACACGGAACTCCAGCCCAGCCAGAACGGGATGGCCGCAGGACTTAGGGCGCGCATACTCAGGCCCAGCAAAAAACGATGCATGGTATTGGACAACATAACATTTTTGGCCCCATGGTTGCCTAATGCAGCCCTAAAACTCGCAATAGCCAGGACAATCACGATCAATACCGTTACCCATTCTAATATTTTAAAGATCCGTTCATTCTTTTGTATCCAACCCAGCGCTACCAGTAATAGTCGCACATAGATCACCTCTGCTACAATGCTTCCAATAGAGAAATTAATAGCAGGCCGTATGCCCTCTGTGATGCTTAGCTGCATCGCCGAAAGCCCGATGGTGCCAATGACTATCGAACCAAAAAAGCTGATAGACATCCCGGAATAGAAAATCCTGAAAATACTTTTCATGGAGTGTTCAATCGTATTTGTCCAACAAATCGAGGTGTCTGTTGACAGCGAGGAGATATCGCAAGCCTTTCCAGAATGGCCAATAAGGGTGTCCGTGTGCATTGTTGTAACTACTCACCTCGTAGAGTAATTTCCAATGGCGAAGTATTTCCGCATAGGCCTGCCAAAGCCTCATGCCACAATGGTAAATATGGCTGGGCGAGGCACCAGCTCCGTTGTATTCCAGAATAGCAAAATTCTTTCCTTGTTTGAGGTCTGCGATTGAGGTACACTTGACATCATATCGCCCCCAGAAAAAGGCGCCGCTATGCAAACTAATCGTATCGAAAAATGCGGCCAATTCGGCATCTGCCTCATGCGATAGGTTGCGCAGACGTGCGCCCCGACTGCGATTGATTGCAAAAGAAAGGACGTAGCGTTCGCGGTCTGCAGGCACCCAATCGAGTTTTCCTTCGTGTTTGCGGCACATTTCTTCGGCACGTTTGCCGGCCTGAGGATGCTTAACAATGAGTTCCCGAAGGGTAGTCGTTCCGTCGCCCCATACTTCCAATGCCTCTCGGAGAATGATACCCGTGATCTGGCCTGTTTGTTTGGCTGGGTGTCGGACGTAGAAAACGCCCAACTCCATAGGTGCATCTATCAGGTCTTGTACCACGTAATCCATCGGACAATACAGATGGTATTCGAGTAGTTGTGCTTCGGAATCAATTTTTCTAAAAAGCAGGCCTTTTCGCCCTACATCAGGCTTTACGATGAAGGGATATTGAAATCCTGCGTCGGAAACCCGTTTTTTTACGGCTTCAAAATCTTCGGGTGGCTTGACCAGAATGGTTCGTGGATAGACACCCTCCGGCATTTGCTTGTACACGTCGGTTTTGGTTTCTCCCTCGTATCCACCAAATGGAATGGTAGGGTTGGAAGGTGTGAAAAACCAAAAAGAACCTGCTCTCAATGAATACCAGGCCCAAATCGGGGCAAGCGGAGCATAAAGCACCGCTGAAGGCCAAAGCTCCCAATTGGTAAGTTTTTCAAAAAAGCTTGGTTTTTGATTAGGGGCAGGCAATTGAGATGCTGATTGTTGTTCCTCCATTTTGCGTTGTCTAAAAAAAGTGGGCAAAAGTAGGGTTTAGGCTTGGGAAAAACAGGCTTGGTGAAAATTTACCCATGCACTTATGCTATCATTGTCTAAGAGCTTATTCGGGAATTGGTTTTGAGCCGAAAGCGAGCCAATTTTATTTCAGGCAAGGCAAAATTTGCAGTCGTATGCAAGCAATCTGGCGTCCCGCTTGAATCGGGATAACGCTGGATAAAATAAAATTGGCTGGTTGCAGGCCAAAATCCAATTCCCTAACAAGCTCTACGGCCTTCGCACCATAGAGAAATCAAAGGCAGCCTGGAAGTACATCTGAAATTCTGCTTCCAAACAAGCGCTAAGTATTTGCGTTAAATTTTACAGGTTTTGTAAATTTATCTTACCCGCGTTCCGCCAATTCAAGCCAACGCATCTCCTTCACATCTAATGATTCTTGTAGTTTTCCCAATTCCGCAGAAAGTTTACCAGCTTCCTCAGCGCCTAAATCGACGGCATTGAATCGCTCCAAAATCTGTTTTTTACGGTTTTCCAGCGTGGCAACTTCTTTGTCGAGTTTTTTCATCTCGTTGCGCTCCGTGTTGGTAAGGGTTGAGGGTTGAATGTTTACGGTTGATTGTTGACCGTTGGCTGGCCCTGTGCTATTACTGACCGCATCAGCCGTCTGCCTTTCAATCCGTTTCCCCGCCCTATATTCTGCATAAGAACCATTGAAATCTTTAATCTGGCCATCACCTTCAAAAACGAAAAGGTGATCTACCAGTCGATCCATAAAATAGCGATCGTGCGTAACTACAACCAAGCAGCCCGGGTAATCTTCGAGAAAATCCTCCAAAACCTGCAAGGTCAACACGTCCAGATCGTTAGTCGGCTCATCAAGAATGAGAAAATTAGGATTTTTCATCAATACCGTGAGCAGGTAGAGTCTTCGGCGTTCTCCGCCTGAAAGTTGACTCACGTAGACTTGTTGCTGCGAGCGGCTGAACAGAAAACGCTCCAACAATTGAGCTGCAGAAAGTTCCTTGCCCTTATCCAAGGGGATATAATCGGCAATGTCACGCACCGCATCGATTACGCGCCGGTCTTCTTTAAGGTTTAATCCTTCCTGACGATAGTGACCGAAAGTCACGGTGTCACCAACCACCACCTTTCCAGTATCAGGCGATAACACCTGGGTAATCAGCTGCAGAAAAGTAGACTTGCCTGACCCGTTTTGGCCTACGATGCCTACACGCTCTTTGCGTTTGAATTTGTAAGAAAAGTGTTCGATCAGCTTCTTGTCGCCGAAGGACTTACTGATGTTGTGTAGCTCAACAATTTTGCCGCCCAACCAGGTTTCCTTGATCGAAAGACTCATCTCGTCTTTGACCTTTTTCAAGGAATCATTCACTTCTTTCCTATTAAAATAGGCGTCCACACGGGCCTTGGCTTTCGTGGTACGAGCCTGCGGCGATTTGCGTACCCAATCGAGTTCGTTTTTAAGGAGTTTATTCTGACGGTCGTAGGTGGTCGCTTCGTTTTCTTCCCGAAGGGCCTTTTTCTCCAGATAATCTGAGTACGAGCCTGAGTAACGGCGCAATTGGCCACCTTCCAACTCTATGATGCTATCACATACGTTTTCAAGAAAGTAGCGATCGTGCGTGACCATAAAAAGGGTAATGCCGGGCTGCTGTAGGTATTCTTCGAGCCATTCGATCATCTCCACATCCAGGTGGTTGGTTGGCTCATCGAGAATGAGGAAATCGGGTTCTTCCAGGATGATCTTGACCAAAGCAACCCGCTTCTGTTGTCCACCGGAGAGTGAGCTGACCTTCTGTTCGAAGTCTGTCATCCGAAAACGTGTGAGGGTTTCTTTTACTTTCGCTTCGAAGGTCCAGGCGTTTTGCTGATCCATCTCTGCAATGGCCTCCGTAAGTTCGTCAGAATTTTCGTGGTGGAGTAAGGCTTTTTCATAGCGCTGCACCACGCGTACCAACGGATTAGAAGGATCCAGTACGGCGCCTAAAACGTCGATACCTGCCGGAAAGATTGGCTCTTGGTCCAGCCAACCAATGTGGATGCCTTTGCGAATAATAATTTTCGCGTTTTCGCCTTCACTGCCCTCTTTCCCCGCAATGACCCGCATGAGCGTGCTTTTGCCCGTACCGTTTTTGGCAATGAGGCCGATTTTTTGCCCCTTGTCAATATGGAGGCTAATATTCTGAAAGAGCAGCTTCTCGCCGTAGCTCTTGGAGACGTTATCTAGTGTTAGGAAATTCAATGGATGGATGTTGGACGGTTTACGGTGGATGGTTTACGGTGGACGGTTTACGGTAGAATAGTGGTTGCCAACACACCTTTAGAAACCTGGATTGCCTCAAAGGCCGGCAAAGGTAGGCCTTTCGGGCCGTTTTTTGATTTCCGTTTTCCGATTACATGATTTCCGTTTTCCAGTGGGGTGATATCGCAGGGCATTTCGCGCTGCCCCCCCATCGGAAATCTCAATTCATGTAATCGGCAATCAATGGCCTTCACAAAAACCTAAACACCAACTCCATCTCAAATCCTGCCCGGATCAGCGAAGCAGCCGTTTTTTCGCGGGCATTATCGTCATTGGCATATTGCTCGCGTTTTTTATCGAGGAGCTTTTGGATCAGGATTTCATATTCGTCCTGATCTATGGACTCAAGGGCCTGACTTACCAGTGTGGGACGGATACCCCTCATTTTAAGTTCCAGACGAATGCGCACTCGTCCCCAGTGGTTGTAGCGGAATTTACCCCCGGCAAAGGCCATTGCAAACCGTTCTTCGTTAAAAAATTTGTCCGTTTGAAGTACCTGATAGATCTGTTCCGCATCGACGTTTGAAAGCTCAAAGGATGCCAGTTTGCTGCGCACTTCCTTGGGGCAGCGTTCTCGGTATGCGCAAAAACGCTCCATTTTTTGGAGGGCTTCGTCAGGAGTAAGGGGCTTTTGTTTTTGAAATTTGGACATTGACTGACTGAACTGGATCCTTTAATTTGGCAGGAGGGATGGGACAAGGACTTTTAGGTTTAAAATCCCTGTCTCATCCGTGGCCCATGATCTTATCCACCCTGAATTGTACCATCCTGGCAATCAAATCCAAAGGCATCGGCGAATCTATTGGAAACTGCACCGAACCTTTTCCGGATTTGTACGGAGCGAGGGCTTCTTTGAATTCCAAATGCCCGCTTGGGGTGGCGTAAAAGCCAATATGGTTTTTGAAGGCGGCAAAATGCACCAGATTTTTACCGTTGAGCATGAAGGTGGGCATGGCGTATTTGATGGCTTCTTTGGCGTCTGGTGCAATATTTTGAATGGTTTCGCGGACTTGCTCCAAAAGCGCCCGTATCTCTTTGGGGAAAGTAGCGATGTATGCGTCAATATTTTGAAACTGGCTGGTAGTCATAATTATCTCAATGTAAGGATTTGCATTGAAAATAAGTCTTTCGTTTTCTTTTACAAACAATCCCAAGCTTATCAACCCCTTGGACATTGGAAATTCCTTGTTGGATATTGGACATTCTCAAAGATCCCCCAACATGGGCCGTAACAACAACTCTTCCACCACTGCCGAATCACTCATATCATAACAACCCCAAATTGCCTTTGCCACATCTTCTGATTGCATGAGCCGTTCATAAGGCAGGTCAACGCCTGCCCAAGAATCTGACCAAGCGGCACCTAATATGATTGAAGTGACCTTCAAACCTTTAGGCTTCATTTCTTCCCGCAGGACTTTAGAAAAACCAAGTAGCGCAAATTTACTGATGCTATATGAACCGCCATTTGGATAGGCCATAAAACTGGCAATGCTGCACATATTGAAAACATGCCCGCGGCCCTGCGGGATCATGATGGGCAACAATACTCGGGTAAGGTGATAGGCGCTATATAGGTTGGTCTCCAGTTGCATTTCAAGCACACCTTCCGTCTCTTCAGAAATTTTTCCGGGTAGAAAGACCCCGGCGTTATTGATGAGTACATCCAGTTGGGGCCAGGTGTTGCAGACGAATGAACCAAACGCGAGGACATCCGGCTTTTTTCGCACGTCAACGGGCATGGTATATAATTTTTGGCCGGGGAATTGTGCCGCCCAATCGCGTTGCATCGTATTCAAATCCGCTTCTGTACGGGCACAAACACAAAGGTCGAAGCCATTTCGGGCGAATATTTCGGCAATAGCACGTCCAAGTCCTTTGGTCGCGCCGGTTATGACAGCTGTTTTGTTTCGCATGTTATGTGTGATATTTGAAGCAAATATAAGATACCTACTACCTTAGTGCCTGACCTTTTAACTATGAGCGAACAATTAACGACCGTCGACCTTACCAATACTACGCTTCCTATTTCACCGGAGGGTGGATTTATCAAATCTGCCGGCCTTTCGCCCTGGCCAGACCGCCTGCGCAATCTTGCGACAGTCATGGTTATTGGAATCCATGTAGCAGCACCAGTTGCCCATGGTGATGGCCAGGATTTTAATGGTTCCTGGTGGTGGGCTGGCAATTTTTGGAATTCTTTGACACGCCCCGCAGTCCCTTTATTTGTAATGCTGAGCGGCTATCTGTTGCTGGGTAAGGACTATCCGTTGCCCGATTTTTTGAAACGACGATTCTCGAGGGTGGTGATCCCGGCTATTTTCTGGATGCTCATTTATTCCTTTTACAATTATATGGCCAATGGTAGTCCTTCCAGTATCGGAGCTGCATTGAAAGGCATCTTCACCGGTCCGGTGCATTACCACTTGTGGTTTATCTACCTTATCATAGGCTTATATCTGGTGTATCCAATCATACGTCCCTGGGCGCGCACGGCTTCGAATCAGGACTATTTGTACTTCTTCGTAATGTGGTCTATAGGTACCTGGATCTACAAGGCCCTGGCAGTATTCGGCCAAATGACCATCGGCATCTATTTCGAGTTGTTTACAAACAACTGTGGCTACTTTGTGATGGGATATTTTCTGGGAACAAGGGTAACGCTGAATGATGTACGAGGAATAATGAACGAGGAACAGGGGCTACCGTCCGCCGTCCGCGTTCATCATTATACACCCTGGTTGTTGATCGCAGTAGGCACCGCAGGAACCATGATTTCCTCCTACGTGGTCAATGCCTTTTTCTGGAATGGCCACACGAATGTTTATTTCTATGATTACCTGACACCCAATGTGATTGTTTCAGCAATCGGATGGTTCTTACTAGCCAGAATGCTTTTTAATAGTAAACCGCTTTTAGATATTGAACGCGAGTTTTCGGCAGCCAGTTTTGGCATCTACTTCGCGCATGTGCTGGTTATGGATTACTGTGGAAAGCTGGGGTATTGGCACAGCATGGCCCATCCCATTTACCTTGCTCCAATGCTTACGATCATGATCGCAAGTTTGACCTTTTTAGCTATTTCGCTGATAAGGGTGTTGCCGGGTGGGCAGCGGGTTACTTAAAATTAATATACAACGCCGGATCTACAGCCCGGCCTTTGTGCCAAAGTTCAAAGTGCATGTGCGGGCCGGAAGTGTTTTCGCCGGAGTTCCCAATAATGGCAATCGCTTCGCCAATTTTTACATTGTCGCCTTCCCGGCGAAGCAATACTGAATTGTGTTTGTAAATGGTAACAACGTTGTTGGGGTGCTGTACCGCAATACTGTAACCAGTCTCTACCGTATAACCTGCAGAAATAACGGAGCCACTGGCAGCAGCTTTTACGGCAGTATTTTTTGGGGCTGCCACATCGATTCCGAAGTGGACTTTTGACAAGTCAAATTTAGCCGTTATTTCACCGCTTACCGGAGGCATGAAGAACAGTTGTTCCAGTGGGATCTCGCTGGCAAGACGGGTAATGGGTGCACCTAATGCCTTGGGGTCTGCTGTAAAGGTCCCCGTAGCTACCGCAGAACGGAGTTTTTCATCTTCAGGGATCCGGTCTATATCTTTAGGCATCGTGTCTGCAGGGTTTTCCGGCTGGCTTTGTTTTTTGACCGCTTCTTCGGTCATGCTCTCCATGTTGCCCGTTAAAATATTTCTAATGTTCTCGTTGTATCGTCGGGTGGCTTCAATTTCATTCTCCATATTGGCAACTTTGCCGGTCAGTTCGGCAATTTCAGAATCACGCGTAAAGTCTCCATATCCAGGGATATAGCGCTTTAAAGGCGTCCAGATAATCAGCATCGTAACCAAAATAGCCGTGCCAACAATGAGCGTACTCACTCCGATGTACACAGCAAGCGGTGTAAGTTTCACGGAAGTAACCTCCTCAAATGTATCGTCGTTCATGATCACGAGCCGATACTTATCGCGCATTTTATCCATGAAACTCCGCTCAATGTCGCCTTGACTGCGGAAGAAGCTGATGAATTGCTTTACAAAAGCGAAGAATTTTTGCATTCTGAGTGGTTTATTGGTGGATTGGGGGGAGGAGCGATGATTGGGTTATGGGGTGCAAAATTCGCAGAAAAAACTGAGGATTTTTGAGCATCTTTTGAATAGTTTGATTACCAGGTTGCGCTTTTGTTCGTTTTCACGTTTAAATTAAATCAAATGATGCAAAATACAAGCTATTTTAAGAATCTGAAAAGTGTGTTTTTAAGTAGGAACGAAAGTGTATAAAACCATGATGCTCAGTCCGGATGGCCTGGTTCTCCTGAATAAAAATGTGTTTGATGCCACAAGATTCTGGGCGGCCTATGAAACAGGTAGTCTACTGGAAATTAGCTTGAAAAGATAAGCAGAACAACTTAAAAGTATTTTACCGGAGCAGGGTGAGACAAAGCGTATATTCGCATCTTAGTCAAAGCGCAAAAATATCTTTGTGGGGCTTTGGCGCATGAAAAGTGGGGGAACTTGAGTAATACAAGGTTAACTTCAGGTGTCATCCCCTACTTTTAAACTGGTACTACGGATGCCAAAAAATCTTTAAAATATGACACGCGCTCTTTTTTTGCTGATGTCCGGACTTTGTTGTCTCCTGATGTTCGGGAATTTTCAATGTGAACAACACTACTGTTCACTCGAGTTTGAACTCCGGAACTGGCATTCTGTCTGGCTCAACAACAGTGGGATTGAACCGATTACTTCCTCTGATCCAATACCGCGTTCGGCACTGGGTATTCGCCTCTCTGCAGCATTTTTAAATCCGGACAGTCTTTCTGTTTCCGAAAACGAAGCATGTTCCTGGCAGGCATTTCATCCCATCAGCCAACTTGAAATATTTGCTACAAATGGTTTTGACACGATAGCAAACGGAGATAATATCAGCAGCCGATTCCGACTAAGGGCGCTCAACGCTTATTCGTTTCAATACCTCACCTTGGAACAGGCTTTAGGGCCAGTAAACTTTTTTTACGCACCGGTTACTCCTGATTACGAGATCGATCTGGTAATGATAGAACCACCAAGTCAGTCTGGCGCCTACCAATTTTCGGTCAAGATCACGTACGACAGTCTCTCCATGCCACCCAGTCCCGACACCTTTTTCACGCTCCCCACCGTTATATTGCAATGAAGATCACTTGGATCGCCTTCATGGCTGCAATGGCCATCACACCTGTTCTTATTGCGCAAAAAGACAGCGTCGCTACACATCCAACCTGGGCAGCAGGGATGTATGGAAGTATTTCAGTCGGTTATGGCCTTTTCTCTGACCCCTTCAGGAATGTGTCGGTGATGGGCGCCTCCTTGCCTGCAACCGGGTTGATTTATAGCATGGATGCCGGGATTGCTTTTCGAAATAAGTTTGGGCTACGTGCGGTCATAGGGCGTATTGCTGCCAGGAATATCAGACCGAATATCAAACGCGCACTGGAGGCAGCGAATCCGGGCTATGTTGCAACTTTCCTTTCTGCATCCGGGGTGAATAACAAGCTATCAAAGCATTATGCCATTGGTTTGTCCTATGCGATCCCTCGTAACCAATGGTGTTTTCAGCCGGAATTGCTGCTTGGTTCTACGACAGTTTCTCTTGAAACCACCTTTGTACAGCTCAAAGAATTGGGTACCCATCGGGCCTGCTTTTATAAAGTAAAATCTGATTTTCAGCATTACAAAAGCCACACCTTAACGTTCGGTGGCAGAGCAGCCTGGTATGTTGGGCAGTACTGGGGTGTATTTGCAGATGCCTGGTTTTTAACGATTTGGAACAATTTTCAGTATCAGGTTGAAAAAACTGATTTGTTGGAGCAAACCATGGATACGGAAAACGTTCAGATAAAAAACAGGGAGTTCGGCGCGACGGGAAAGCTGGGGATATTTCTTCAGATCGCGCGTTGGGAGGGGAATGGTTATTAGAACGAGCGCTTAGAGGCGTATTATTGATTTGCGATTACATGATTTACGATTTCAGGCACATACCCATCTGAAATCGTAAATCATGTAATCCTAAAACAAAAATACTAATTCTTCACAGGCAAAAACGAATACTCTTTTCCAAAGCGCAGCATTTGTTTTACAAAATCAAATTCGCGTTCTACGGTCACATCAATGATCTGGCCTTTGGCATCTTTTTGAGCCACTAATTTAGGCTGAACGAAGCCAGAATAAGCCTTGGACGGCAGCGTAGCAAAGCGTTTTTTCACTTCTGCACCTGTAGCTTTGTCTGTTTTCACGCCATAGGTTTCCACCAATGCTTCGGCAGCCTTGAAGTCGCCTTCTGACTTGATGCGCTGTATTTCTGCAAGCAATTGCCCAAAAAGCACGCGCAATTTGACATAGTCCCGGATGTCGTAAAAGGTTTTGCCATTGCGTACTTCTTTTACGATCACCTTGTCTGCCTTGCCTTTTTCAATGGCCCATGCAGCCACGAGTTGGCGGTTTCGCATGTGGTCTTCTTCAATGTTGGCACCAGCAGGAAGACGGCGGAGCTGTGTAAGCATTCCGTTACGGATATACTGATCGAACTCAGCTTTGTATGCATTTGCATCAGGCATCAGCCCCCATTCGATGAGTTTTGGGTCTGGCATGAAATACAAGGCCACAAGATCGGCCCGACCCTCTTCGAGCGTGCTGCCATATTGCTTGAGTGTAATATTTGGTTCGGCTACCCCGGGGTTTAGTTTTCCGCTTGCATGGCCAATGACTTCGTGGAGCGCAGTGTGCATTTTACCGCAGGCCTCGCCATACTTTTTTGCAAAATCGATTTCTTCTGGATCATTGGCAAACTCCTGCAAGGCAAGGGCTCCGCCTACCTGGTTGTAAGCATTTTCGATGTTGTTAAGGCTGACCGATTTTGAGCCCAGCTCGCGAATCCAGTTCGAATTGGGAAGATTTACGCCGATAGGCGTATTGGGGGCACAGTCGCCACCTTCCATAGCCACATTGATCACCCGGTATGAAACACCCTTTACCTTTTTCTTTTTGTGTTCGGCAGCGATGGTAGAGTTGTCTTCAAAATACTGCGCGTTTTTGCTCACAATAGCCATTTTTCGAGTGGCTTCAGGGTCATTGTATTGCACCATGGCCTCAAAGTCAGCTTTATAGCCCTTAGGATCGTGATAGACTTCGATGAAGCCATTGATCGCATCAATGGTACTTTTTTTGTCTTTTACCCATGCAATATTAAAATCGTCGAATGCTTTCACATCACCCGATTTGTAAAATGCCACGAGCAAGCCAAGGGCTTTTTGCTGTTGCTTATTTTCAGCAAATGGAATTGCTTTTTCCAGATTCTCAATGATCTTATCGATCGCCGGGCCATACATGCCACCTGATTTCCAGACCAATTCTTTAAGTATCCCATTCTCTTTTACTAATTTAGAATTGATGCCATACATGGGCGGGTTTTTGCCGGCAGCGTTAGCTTTATCCTGATAAAATTTATCCACCTCCGCAGCGGTCACACCCTCGTAAAAATTAACCGCTGAATTGAGCACTACATCGGGCCCTTCTTTACTGGTTCTTTTAGCAAACACTTTAGGGTCAAAAATGATGGGTATCAGCGTCTTCTGGATCTCCTCAAGCGGCATTGGCAGGGCAGCAGCCTCACAGCCTTTCAGCAGCAAAATGAAGTATTCTTTGGAACAGTCAGGCAGGATCTTCACCTCGTTATAATGGTGGTGAATACCATTGGAAAACCAAACACGCTTGGAATACACTTCAAAAGCTTTCCATTCAGCGGTCTTTTTATTGCCTTTGAAGGAGTTGTATATGGCTTCAAGGGTTTTACGGACAGCGATGTTGTAGGCGCCATGCTGATCGTAAATAATGTCACGTCCGGCGAGGGTAGCCTCGCTGAGGTAGTAGATAAAGGTCTTTTGCCGGACGGAAAGTTTTTCGAATCCAGGCAGGTCGTACCAAAGAATTTGAAGATCCGCAAAAGTGTCAAGCAAAACCTTGTCTGCAAGTGGAGCGGAGGGTAATGGGGTGGTGTTGGCGGTCTTTTTTACACTGCAGGAGATAGCAGCCAATATCAACAAGAGCGCAGGAAGGTGTGTTAATTTCATTGAATCAATGAATTGAAAGGACGAAATGTTTAAAGTAGTGTGTTTTTTCGATAGGCGCAAAATTACAACGCTTCAAAGCCAGCGCTCCATTGCCACTCCTGCCGATGCGCGTTACTTTCCATTGATTTGTCGGAAAAGCAACCGATGAAAGTTCTTGATACTTGGAAGACCAAACCTCCTGGATCACTGGCGTGGTCGAAGGTTGCGCGGTTAGCGCATCTTTTCGACCACGCATTGTTAGTGCCATATTTATTCGAAGGCATCACGCAATGCTATCGCCCTGTCTTGACGACTTTTCCTGCTTTTGCCCTGCCTGTATTGCCCATGACATCCCAGAAGTATAACCCTGGCGGTAAAGCACCCGTGTCAATATCCGTGATGTCAAAGGCCAGATACTTTTCGCAGACGAGCCTGCCCATTTGGTCGTAAAGCCGAAACATCCCACCGCCCAGTTGCGGGTTACTGATGGTCAAGCGTTCCTGAAATGGGTTGGGTGAGATCATTATCTGACTTTGCAGCATTGGATTGCAGGTTGTCGAAACTCCCAATTGCACCACCTGACAAAAAGTGTCTGCACTATACAGGTTGTTCACCACTAAACTAACATGGTAAGTTCCTTCTGAGGGGAAATTGTGCACTGGGCTGGTGTCTTGACTCACGTTGCCATCTCCAAAGGCCCAGTGCCACTGGGCAGGTTCATAGGACGACAAATCAGTAAAGGTCACTTCCAGCGGCGCGAGCGTGTCCTCCTATTCCCAGCGCCAGTTGCAGAGCGGATGGTTTTCGAAGCCGAGGGTACAGCAAGCCGAGCCGTCGAGCGGGCCGAGGTGGTAGTTGGGGTGGTTGGGGATAGAGTTGTCGTTATAGCTAGGCAGTAGGATGGCTCTTTGGTGTACCTGACAAGCAACACCTTTGCGATCAGGGTATTCGATGACATGGAGGAAGGGCGTACTGAATGCAGTACAGATGTATATTTTTCCATCCGGGCCAAGTTGAGCGACACCGAAGGTGGTAGCAAAACTTACCTCGTATACATACCCATCCCATTCTGCCACAAGGGTTTTGGAGGCGGCAATGTCGGTGGCTTGGAGGTCGTATTGGAAGACGTAACTGGCATTGAGGGCATACAGGAAGCGAGAATTAGGTGGGATCGCGGGATTTCGTTGGCCAATACCAAGTGCGAGAGCGAGGGGAAATCTACATTTGGTACATGACTTAACCCGGGAGGCAGTATTCCAGTGACCAAGAATTCCGGACTGGAGAAAGTATTTGGCAAACATGCGATATTATTGCACACTTCGATTTCGAAAGTCACCACTTCGATCAAGCAAGGGGTTGATTGTTCGACTGAGGTGTTTACCTCTAAGGTTTCCAGAAGTTCGTTGGAGAGATCAACTTTGACGTCGTCGGCAAACCAGAATGTCTCTAACCAACCAGGAAAAGTTCCATTCAATTTGCCACTTAAACACATAAAATTCCAGCAAACATCTGAGGTGTTTTGAAAAGGCAGGGTGTAAGTTTTGTATATTGGGTTCGTCGCTTCACTGGAGACAATAGATTCAAGAAATGTAGGACTATCAATGCCCGGGTTCGTGTAAATATTTACATTGCTAATTGGGCTATTTTCTGTCAATTCTATCTTGATTTGTGGGTTGTACCCTGCTATAATGCAAGTGTTAGAAATCATTGCCTGCATGGTCACTTGGCCTCTCATCCCGGGAAAAATGGGTTCACACAATGGAAACATTAGACCCTCAGATTTAGATATATTTTCTTGAAGCGAAGTATACAAGCGTATCCTTTTACAGCCATTGCCAGACTCAATATAAGTATTTCCACAACCAGCCTTATTGAAATTTGTTGGTGTAACTACAATTTTCACTTCAGTTGCATCGCATCGCCTTCCATCACATGTAGTAATGGTGTAGCAAAAGGTATAAACGCCTTGGGCAAGTCCGGTTATATTGAAAACGTTTCCTACGGGAAGTGGAATAAAAAGTCCACTGTGACTTCCGCAATCTGGTTTGTAGGTAAGGGTTGCATTAGTTGGGAAGTCATTGGAGAGGAGCGTACTGAAGTCAAGTTGGATAGTCTGGTTTAGTTCTACAAAAAAATTGCCACCTTTCGAGGCGATGACCAAACAATCTGGATCACATTCGTCAGTTTTGTAACCCAGTTTACATAAAATAGATATTTCAGTTGGGGTCAAAATGCGCTGTACACCGTCCGTGCCATTGGGTATACTGGCATGCATGATATAATGATCTGTTCCGCAGGTCCGATCTAAATGGCTGAGTACTTGATTGAATTTAGCGGGGTCTTGCGTGGGGTACTCGCTGTTCACGGGTGGGAGTTGGGCCACATCGAATTGTACATTGTTCGGACCACAATCTTGATCCCAAATGATGTCGGGCATGCCAGGGAAATCTTCCACATTGAATTTGTAATCTGCACAGCAAAATCCACTGCCGCCCAGCGTCGAAAGAATCAAATAGTCGCCGGTAGGGTTTCGGAGGTTTAAGTCCCAAGGTGTGTAGAAGTTCGTGATTGGGTTTCCGAGGGGGAATGAAATTCGAGATGCGAAGCCCATGGTGTGAAGGGCTTCGTGCAAGATGGCTGTGTAGTAGTCAATCTCATTTAGGCCAATGTTCCCAGCAGGGCCGATGTAAAAATTTGTGATGTCAGTGTTTACTCGATAAAAGCATTTGGAAGTAGTGGCTACAAACACGGTCTCTTTTTTATTAAATATGATGTTATATTATTATTCTTATTGGCACTAACACTTTGAATAGATGTGGATCAAAGATCATTTTTAACCCCTTGATTCTTCAAAAAATCCGGCAATTGCCTCAATGCAGCCAATTCCCGATACTTGGTCCGTGCTTCGTCTGCAGGCACTCCAAAATAAGCTTTTCCGCCTTCCAGGTCTTTAGACACACCTGCCTTGGCGGACACCAATGCGCCCTTTCCAATATGGACGGCTTGTGCTACACCCACCTGACCGTACATTACTACATTGTCCTCGATCACCGTTTTGCCGCCGATGCCGACTTGCCCGGCAAACAGGCAGTTTTTGCCGATTACCACTCCGTGGCCGACGTGGACCTGGCAGTCAAGTTTCGAGCCCTCACCGATGATAGTATCGCCACTCACGCCCTTGGCAATGGTACAGCCTGCGCCGATATCCACCTGATTTTCAATAATCACCCGCCCGCCGCTGCGCCATTTTTTGAAGGAGCCATCCGGCCATTTTTTGAAATAGAAAGCATCAGGTCCGATGATGGCTCCAGGACCAATGATGCAATGCTCGCCAATGCTCGTATGTTCACCGATATAGGCGTTGGCCTGGATGTAGGAATGCGCCCCGATGCGCACATTAGCAGCGATGATCACGCCTGGCTCGATGATGGCCGTTGAATGTATCTCTGACCGTCTACTAATGCTTTCTGTGAGGGGTTCAAAAGGACGGTGTTCGCGCACAAGACTATCGTACACCTCAAAGGGGTTTTCGACTATCAGGATCGCTTTTCCGGGGGGACATTCAGCGGGTGCGTTGAGCAGCAGTATTGTAGCATCGCTGTCAAGTGTTTTTTGAAAATATTTTTTCACATCGGAAAATGCGACATCGCCTGGGCGGACTTTGTGTATCTCATTGATTCCGGTGGCGGAGAGCGTTTCATCCCCAATGAGTTGAGCATTGAAACGCAGTGCGAGTTCGAGGACTGGAATAGGGCGTGGGAAGTCCATGGAGTTTATATTGTAGTTAGGTAAAAAGTATTCGGGTGAAAGTTACAAGTGAATCGCCCTGTTGCAGTGGGTGGCTACTGTACTTTCGGGGGCAAAATTCTAAAAAATTGCTGTGGAAATAGCCTTTGTAATTTTCCAATTGCCCGACGATACAACCATACAAGGAGAAACCCCTACTTTCACCCCCCAAACCACCCAGTTATGAGCATTCGTTTTCAACCATTACTCCTTTTTTTTGGCTTTTTCTTTTTTGCCCAAACTGGCGTCCATGCCCAAATGCAATCGCAATCGCCTCCGGCAGAAATGCGTGGCGCCTGGATTGCCACAGTGGCAAATATCGACTTTCCCTCGCGCCCCGGGCTTAGTTCTTTCCAGATCAAAGCAGAGTTTGATAGCCTGATGGATATCATGAAGGCGATGAATATGAATGCGGTATTCGTGCAAATTCGCCCCGCCGGGGATGCATTTTACAAATCGACCATCGTGCCAATGAGCAAATTTTTGGTCGGGCGACAAGGAGCGAGGTTAGACGACACGCTCTTCGACCCACTCGAATACATGATCAAATCGGCGCACGACCATCGCATTGAATTTCATGCCTGGCTCAATCTGTACCGTGCCACCTTCGACCTCGATAGCGCGGCACTTGACCCGATACACCCGTTGCGGTCCTTATCCGACCGCCGAAAGGCTGAGTGGTTTTTTCGCTATGGTAAAAAGTGGTATTTTAATCCAGCCAGCCCCTCTGTGCGGCAATATCTGACCAATGTGGTGAAAGACATTGTATTACGGTATGATGTAGATGGCATCCATTTCGACGACTATTTTTATCCCTATAAGGAAAATGACCTTAGCCTCGATGATGCACTAAATGATTACAACGCATTCGCCTCTGGAGATCACAAATTTATCAACATCAACGATTGGAGACGCAACAACGTCAATATCTTTATAGAAGGCGTATCGAAAACCATCAAACAATATAAGCCCTATGTCAAGTTTGGAATCAGTCCATTCGGCGTTTGGCGCAATAAGGAGCGTGATCCCGTTAGAGGCTCTAACACCCGTGCAGGTATTACCAGCTACGACGACCTTTACGCCGATGTGCTGTTGTGGATGGAAAAAGGCTGGATCGATTACGTTGCTCCTCAAATCTATTGGAGCGTCGGGTTTCCTGCAGCAGACTATGAGATCTTGGTAGATTGGTGGAGCAAACACCTTTATGGTAAACAGCTCTATATCGGCCAGGCAGCCTATAAGATCAATAATTCCACCAACGATCCAAACTGGCAAAAAGAGGAGGAAATCAGCAAACAGATCGCCATCAATCGCGCCAACCCGAATGTAAGTGGAAGTTTGTTTTTTTCGGTAAAACCGCTTCTGCGCAATCCGCTCGGTGTGCAGGATACGCTGATGAATGTCCTTTGGAAAAACACGGCACTGGTACCTCCCATGCCTTTACTTTCTAAAGCTACACCTGCAACGGCCACCATCTGCCGCGTGAAAGGCACCTCCAAAACAGTACAGCTTACCTGGAATCTATGCTCCTTACTTTCTGCCGATGAAATGCCTTTTTATTTCGCCCTCTACCGTTTCGATGGGGAGGGCGTCGGAAAATTAGACAATCCCCGCAACCTTTTGGGACTCACCCCTTTCTATGCGGACAAGTGGTATTTTGAAGACTATACAGCCATTGAAGGCGAGTACTACACGTATGTTATTGTGGGTTTCAACCGCGCCAATGTACGAGGCAATAACAGTGATCCAACGTTTGTGAAAAAGACCAAAAATGGCGCAAAAAAGAAGCGAAAAATTTGGGGATATCTACTATAAATATGAAGGTTCTCCTTACTACACTCAACGCAAAATATATACACACCAACCTTGCCATCCGCTTACTCTATGAGCTGAACCGGGAATGGCCGGGCTTGGAATGGCGTGAATTTACCATCAATCAGGACCGGGAAGAGATCTCGCGTTTTTGTGCTGATTTTGAGGTCGTTGCATTCAGTTGTTACATCTGGAATATCACACAAACACTCGAGGTAGCCCGAAAAATAAAGACCCTCAAGCCATCTGTCAAGATCTTGCTTGGTGGCCCGGAGGTCAGTTACGACTGGCAGGATGTGATCGCCCGCCCAGAGGTTGATTTTATAATCACAGGCGAAGGCGAAACACCTTTCAGGGAGTTTTTGTATGCCTGGCCTGAGATCAGACATCTGGCCAATCTTGTCAGCAAAACGGACGGCGGCGAAATTCGTTATTTCTCCAATCCAGTCACCTTCGAGCTTGAAAATTACAGGCATATCCGCCCCTGGCAAAATGACCCGCATGAAGACCTTCGCAGCAAGGTTTTATACGTTGAAACCTCTCGCGGGTGTCCCTATAAATGTGAGTTCTGCCTGGCCAGCCTTGACAATAAGGTACGCTATCTGCCCGACGAACATATCAAACAAACCCTGCTTCACCTCATGGAGCATGGACGTGTGATCAAGTTTCTTGATCGTACGTTCAACATGAAGCGCGACTTTACCATTGATATTTTCACGTTCATTTTGGCCAATTACCGACCTGGAAATGTGTTCCAATTTGAGATCACCGCAGATATTTTGCATCCCGATATCATCCGGTTTATCCAGGAAAAGGTGCCTGTAGGGCTTTTTCGATTCGAAATCGGTATTCAAACCGTCAATCAGAAAGCCAACCTGGAGGTGAGTCGCAAGCAGAATTTCGACAAAACCAAAGCCATCATTCTCCAACTTTTTGATAAGGTTGAAATGCACCTCGACCTTATTGTCGGTCTTCCGCTGGAGCGTTGGGAGGATATTAAATTCAGTTTCGAAGAGGTGTTCAAACTCTTCGCGCCTGAGCTACAAATGGGCTTTTTAAAATTCCTGAAAGGCACACCAGTCCGCGAAAAATACGAACAATACGGTTTTGTTTTTGACCCGGAACCTCCGTATCAGATTATAGAAAGCAATTACCTCTCGAAGCTCGAACTCGCCCGTCTTGAGGTGGTCGAGCATGCACTGGAAATTTTCTGGAATAAGCCCCGAACACCCCGCACCCTGAAATACGTGACCGCCCGATACAGCATTTTTGATTTTATGCTTGGACTCGGCGAGTGCTTTGGCGAGCAGTATGATTATCACCAGTACAAGTTGGTTGATGTATATGAACGGATCCTGTTTTTTGTAAAAAGTGCGTATCAGGACGATCCAATCTTACCCGAACTGATCGAGATTGATTATTGCCTGTATCAAAAAAACCGACCCCGACCACTGTATCTGACAGAGCTCGGGGCCGATGAAAAGGCAGCGATGATCGTGGAATTTGAGTCAGGTTCCCGCAAAATCGGACCAGGAAAAGCCAGGTTTTTAGCCCTGCCGCTCCGCTTTGACCTTGAAATTTTTGAGCAGGAAAACCGACTCGAAACGGGCGATTTCAAGCTGCTCATTCGATACGATGGTACGAGTCGTGGACAAGCATTTGGCTATCCTCCGCTGGCGGAAGTATTTTGACCCCTATGATCCCTTCCGCTTCGAACTCATGGGCACGGGATATCGGCTCGCATAAGCCTTAGCCTTTGGTACGAGGGATTTTAAATTTTCACTGCGCCTGGAAGGGTCTGGGTGCGTACTGAGGAATACTGGCGGCCGGCTACCACCCGATTTGTTCATTCGCCCCCAGAATGGTGCGGCCTCATTAGGGTTGTAGCCAGCCATTGCCATCAGGTAAAGACCGATTTCGTCCGCTTCTGACTCATGCTTTCGGCTAAAGGGAAGCAAAACACCCAATTGGGTGCCCGCGCCTGCTGCTTGCAGGATGAGTTTACGTGTTTCTTCGGGTTTATTTGACATGGCGAGTCCGAGGTCGAGTGCGGTAAGGCCGAGTTGCGCCACCAATCCTTGGCTCACGCGCTCATTGCCGTGATTTGCCAAGGCGTGGGCAATCTCATGCCCCATGACTACGGCCAGGGCATCTTCATTTTGGCTCACTTTCAGGATTCCGGTATAGACCACTACTTTGCCTCCAGGCATGCAGAAGGCATTTACCGTTGGGTCGTCCACGACATTAAATTCCCAGGCAAAGTCTTTGAGGTCATTCTGAAGCCCTTTTGCTTTAAAATACACTTCTGTAGCAGCTTTTAGGTCATTGCCCACACGGCGCACGAGGTCAAGGTCTTTGCCTGAAGTCACGGGCTTGTTTTCAGTAAGAAATTGACGGTATTCTGCCAGGCTCATTTGGTTGAGCTGAGCATTCGGAATAAGATTCAGGGATTTTCGCCCTGTAAAAATTGTTTTTTGACAAGCAAAAACGGTTGTCAAAAGCCCAAGTATAAACAGGCTTTTCTTCCACATAAGCGTTGAGTTTTGATTTGCGGTAACCTGGAAAATCCTCCCAGGTGTATAATAGGTTAATCTTAACTGAAAGGACAAGAAACGACTTTTTACACAGCTGTATTGAGCAATAAACGAAGAAAAAATCCAGGCGTCACTTACAGCTTGTTCGGGAATTGGATTTTAGTCTACCTATAACAACCTTTCTAGCACAAGCATTGTGCTGCGAGGTAGGAATATTTGATGAATTTAGCAACCATTTGGGGGAGGCTTTTGTTTTAGAAAAAAAAATTAATTACCATGAAAAAACTCATTTCCCTAACAATTCTACTCGCAGTATTCGTTACTGCCAATGCCCAGATCAAAACCCCTGCACCTAGCCCTATAGGCAAATTCAGCCAAGAGGTAGGTCTCATCAAAGTGGATGTGGAATACTCCCGTCCCAGTGCCAAGGGCCGTAAGATTTTTGGAGACCTTGTCCCATTCGGCCAATTGTGGCGTACGGGTGCAAATGCCAGCACTAAAATAACCGTTTCAGATGATGCAAAAGTAGGTGGAATGCCCTTGCCAAAAGGAACTTACGCGCTGTATACCATCCCGGGTGAAAAAGAGTGGACTATAATTTTTTACAAAAATACCACCCTTTGGGGAGTACCGGAAACCAAGGATTTCAAAGAAGAAGATGTACAGGCACGTGTTACGGTTGCTTCACTTCCGGTTCGCGACTTTAGGGAAACATTAACCCTGGAAATCAATAATTTGCGTAACAATGGTGGTGATCTTGAGATCATTTGGGAAAACACCAAAGTACTTGTCCCAATCATGACTGATACGGACGGCAAAGTGATGAAGGCAATCGAAGCCACGATGGCTGGCCCAAGTGCAAGTGACTATAATGCTGCTGCTCGCTATTACTATGAAGAGAAGAAAGACATGGCGCAGGCATTGGTGTGGGTGGACAAAGCCATCGAATTAGGAGGCGAAAAATACTGGATCCTTCGCCAAAAAGCGAATATTCTGGCAGAGCTGGGTCGTTACAAGGATGCTATTATGGTGGCTGAAAAAAGTAGTGAACTGGCTAGAAAAGATTCCAACGAAGATTATCCCCGCATGAACGACAAAAGCATTGCGGATTGGAGTAAGAAGAAGTAATTAAGTTTCAAGTTGGGAGTTCCAAGTTGAAAGTTTCAAGAAGTGGCCGACAATGAAACATTTGGTTTTGTTGCCGGCCTTTTTAGTCTGTATACAGACATTCGGTGCTAGTACTGCGTTCTATTAAAACCAAAAGTCTTCAATTTTCGACCAGGATCTGTCTGAAAAATGATCCGTAAGACAGTTAATAGCTACTTTTCAAATGTCAATAATTCGTATTTTCGCGGTCCTTCTTTTTCCCTTGGTTGCAGCGGCACAGTGCCCGCTCGATGGCTATATGAAAGGAAAGGGCGTGCTTGACCTGGCTCCATCGATCTCCTTCAATTCGGCCCGGAAATTTGAGGGGGCCAATGGAAAAATCTACGATGAGGTCTATAAAGGCCAGATGTTCAGCCTGTTTGCGGAATACGGACTGACCGAAAAATTTGATCTGGTCGCGGTCGCAGCTGCAGTGTTCACGCCCATACAAAGTGGATTGCAGGATGGCGGGCTATTTGCAAAATATCGCCCTGTTCAGGTCAAACTCGGTAAAGCTGGAAAACTCGGGGTGATCTTTGGAACCGGCGCAAGCTTTCCAATTGGAAACTACGAACCAACCGCTACCGGTGCCCTGGGACAAAATGCATTCACCGTACCGGCAAGGGTAATACTACAATGGGAAAGTCCCCTTGGGTTATTCCTTAATCTGACCGGGGGCTATCATTTCAGGATCGACGACTTGAAGGAAGCGGATATCGCTCTTGTTAGAAAGAAAAGACCTGAATATGAACCGATTGAACCACAAGACTTTACCACTTTTTTAGTAAAGGTCGGTTTCCCTGCAAAACACTTTTATCTGGACGGCTGGGCAGAATGGCAGCACACCAACGGTGGCGCGGATTATGTTCAGAATGTGCCGGATCTGCCGCAGGCTTACGGGATTTCCTATACTCAGGTGGGCGGCACCGCTTTTTACACCGACAATGGGCGAAATGGATGCTACCTCAGTGGCGGATACATCCTCGGCGGTCGGAATACCAGCAGAATTCAACGGATCACGATCGGGATGGTATTTAAGATGGAGTGAGTGAGTGATTATAGGTGCCAGGGCTTGGAAGTCACTATGGTCTTCAGACCAATAACAAATATCAAGCCCTGGCACCTATAATCATTCACTCATTGAGTCATTCACCATACTACTGGACATTTTTGTTTTGCCCCCAGACCTATAAGGTTTCCAAAAACCTTATAGGTCTCGATTTTAGAAAATGTCCAGTAGTGTGGTCATTCACTCACTCACTCATTCACTTTGGTATCCGAATCTGGTAAGTTTTCCCCTCCTTATTAGTAAGTTTACTATCAATCAGCCAAGGGTTGTAGAGTTTTAGCATCCGGTAATTGGTGCCCTGTTCGCGGGCAAAATCGCCCCAATTGGCCACGGCGCCTTTCACTTCCACGGTTTTATATTCCGTCAGGGCAGGGTAGAGGTGTTCTTTTCCTATCGTATATTCGTACTCATCGGGGTGTTCCATGACTTCCTTAATGGCCACGATACGGAATGGATACCGCATGGTTTCATCGGCGGCAAGGTTGAGCTCGAAGAAGGTTTTAGCGCGTTGTTTGGCCATTTCTTCCATGATCCGACCGGGTCCGCCATTGTATGCGGCAGCAGCTAATGTCCAGGAGCCAAGGTGTTCCTTTTCCTTTAACATATATTTGCAGGCAGCATGGGTTGCTTTTTCAAGGTTGTAGCGCTCATCTACTTCTGTGTTCACCTCCAGTCCATACCCCGCTGCGGCATCTTTCATAAATTGCCAGACCCCCCGGGCGCCGGCTGGTGAAAGGGCATTGGAAAGGGCACTCTCCGCCACGGCCAGGTATTTCAGATCGCTTGGTGCGCCTTCTTCTTTGATGATCGGTTCAATGATGGGGAATATGGCATTGGCACGCTGGATGGCCAGGATCGTTTGAGAATGGAAATAAACATTGCGTAACAGTTCTGCATCCAGCCTTTGGCGCACATCCCAGTTATCCATCGGAAATTTTTCTCCACAGAGATCAAAGTCCTTGTCGAGGTTGACCGAACGCACCCGCTGGTCAGGTTGATCTACTTCCTTTTTAAAGGATAAAACAAAAAACGCCAAAAAGCCGACGGCGAAGATGGTGTTGACAATCAAGAGAATACGGGTGTGGCGTGGAATATTCATAATGTTGAAACGGTGTATTGCAGGTTATTCCTGAATTGTGCTGAAATAACCTGATGCTTTTACAAAGGTAGGCTTAAACCACAGTATGAACAACCCACCCTGCCAAACAAAAAAGGCACAAGCGCAGCGTTGGTTTAATATCTGCCGGGAGGCATAGGATTTATTTTACCAGGATCGGCGGGTTGAACACCCTGTGAGGCGAAAATGGAAGGCTAAATCTGGCCTCCGAACGTTAAATCTCTTATAGATATTTGGCCGGTTGGTTTTTATTTAGATATATTGCATTTGCTCCTGCTGCTTATGTGCGCCGGGATGTTTTTTATCATACTACTGGACATTTTTGTTTTGCCCCCAGACCTATAAGGTTTCCAAAAACCTTATAGGTCACCCTGCTAGTGCCGCGCCCGGCCATTAAGGTATGAATTGGGGAGGCAAATTTTTTCTTTATCAAGGCGTGAGAAGGGCGCAATGCGGGACATTTTAACCGACGAACAACGCAGAGAAAGGAAAAATCAGACCGCCATATTCACACCTTAATGGC
>CANJPT010000042.1 GCA_947476195.1 Lewinellaceae bacterium
CATTAAGGTGTGAATATGGCGGTCTGATTTTTCCTTTCTCTGCGTTGTTCGTCGGTTAAAATGTCCCGCATTGCGCCCTTCTCACGCCTTGATAAAGAAAAAATTTGCCTCCCCAATTCATACCTTAATGGCCGGGCGCGGCACTAGTGCCGCGTCCGGCGCTAATATCCAAAAATTGTTTCAAGGTTCAGTTCTACAACCTTTCCGATGTTCTTAAGGTATTTGAAATCAATACTTTCACGTTCGCCCAAGACCAGCCAGGTATAGTGTCGGCCTTTTGCGTGCTTCTGCTGGTAATTGAGCAAATCTGAAGCATCTGCCTGCTCAATCGCCTTATAGACATCTTCCCGAAGATCGCGGTTGGCATAACCTTTGTCGCGGCCGCTGCGCCATGCCCAGTATAGTTCCGATTGCGAGATTCGCCCTGCCGCGATTTGTTTCAAAACCCCCTGCCGAGCGTGTTCCATCTGTGGAAGTGAGACCGGCATTTCTTCCATAATAGCCTGCAATGCATCTATTGCATCGCTCATCTTGTCAGGTTGTGTACCCACATAGCCTTGAAGCCAATGGGCTTTATTTTTCTTAGACGGACTTCCCGCATGCACATACGCTGAGTATGCAAGGGCCTTTGATTCCCGAATTTCCTGAAAAACAATACTCGAAAGACCATAGCCAAAGTATTGATTATACCACTCTGCAAACACAAATTCCTCCAGATTGAACTTCGGCGTTCCTTTAGAAAGCATTAGCAACTCGATCTGAACAGATGGAAAATTTACAAAATACACGATATCCTTTTTAACCCCTATTTCAGGGTATTTAAAGGCTGGGAGTGGTTTCTTAACCGCCTCGGCCACCGCATGATGTTTTTTTAATATCGCCCCAACTTTACTTGCGCTTTTAGCACCAAAATAAAACACTTCATGTTGGAAAGACCTCAGATCTTTCAATAAATCTGTCAGATCGGAAGGCAAAAGCGCGTGAAGCTGTTCGGCGGTTAGTTTGTTTGTGAAAGGATTTTTAGGGCCGTATTTTGCGTAATTGGACATACCTTTAGACAGGATGGTCCGCTTGTCTTTTTTATCATTCTCACGGCGAAGCAGGGTATCTGCCACGAGATTTGCCATAGCTTCCGGATTTGGCTGAGCATCTGCAAGCAAGTGCTCCATCAATGCCACGGCTTCTTCAAATGACTCTTCAAGCCCCGTCAAAGAAAAGTAAAAATGCTCTTCCTGGCATTCTGCTCCGAAGTTTGCACCTATTCGGTAAAAGGCCTGTTGGACCTCCGTTGGGGTATACTTGGAAGTCCCGAGAAAATGAAGGTAACCAGACAACACTGCCAAGCGACGATCACTCAATTTACCCATGTCAAAGCAATAATGCAGTCGGAATAATTTGCTCTTTTTATCTTGTACCGAACGAAGTTTCAGGGTTTTAGACAGCGTGCTGGTTTTGATCAGCTTTTTAAAGTCAACAAATTCCGGGATTACATCCGGAGTAACCCAATTCAAAAACTCCTGGGCGAAACCAGAGGCACCTTCACGATTTACCTCAATTGGCGTGATAGGCGGCTTCTCCACTTTCATAACAGAAGGATCGTCTCCGGTATGTTTATACACCACTGCAAAATTGTTGTCGATAAAATGCTTCTGCGCAAAGGCCACAATATCCGCCTTCGTTACTTTAGCCAGTTTTTTCCATCGTCGCACAACCTGGGACCATTCTATGCCCAATATATAAGCATTCGTAATGGTATTTGCCCTGCCAGGATTTTTCTCAAAAGACCTGATCTCTGAAAGCTTCATATCCTTTAATACCGCTTCGAGCAACCAATCTTCAAATTCCCCTCGCCTCAATTTTCCCATTTCACGCAACAGAATTTGCTCAACTTCTTCAAGCGACTGTCCCTCCCTTGGTTTTGCCATCAAAAGCAAGGAGGAAAAATCCTCATAAACCCGCGGATAAGCGTACGCTTCTAAAAGTTGCTGCTGTTGGATGATATTCAAATCAAAAAGCCCTGCCTGATAATTATGCAAAATACTCGCTATCAAGGGGAGAAATATCGAGGCCGACTCAGATTTTGCACCTGGTAATCTCCAACCCATTTCAACCCAGGGAGATTCCTGCCCCCAAACCTCGCGATGGGTACGGGTGACTATTTCTGCTTGAGGTTTGAATTTAAATTTAGGTAGTTCTTTCTTTTCAAAGCCACCAAAATACTGCTCTGCCAAACACACTACCTGTTCCGGATCAAAGTCGCCAGCCATAATTATAGCCATATTATTAGGCACATAATAGGTATCGAAGAACTTGTAGATATTCGTCTGGGAGGGATTTTTCAAATCTTCCCCGCGGCCCAGGGTAGTTTGGGTGCCATACGGATGACTTGGAGTCAAGCTCTCCTGCATTGCCTTGAGGGTCTTGCGAAAATCTTTGTCCTGACTGATGTTATATTCCTCAAAAACGGTCTCTAATTCCGTATGAAACAAGCGCAGGATTGGTCTGCGAAAACGCTCACTTTCGAGCGAAAACCAGCGTTCCAATTCATTTGAGGGAATATCATTCACATATACGGTCTGTTCCACCCAAGTGTAAGCGTTCGTGCCTTTTGCGCCCATTACACTCACGAGTTTATCGTATTCATTTGCTGCTGCAAATTGAGCGGCATCAAAGCTTAGCCGATCAATTTCAGCATATAGCACTTTCTTTTTGTCAGCATCTTGCTCCGCACGGTGCTGCTCAAATAGCAGTTCAATTTCGTCAAGAATAGCCTTTTCTTTTAGCCAGTCCAGTGAACCAAGCCGGTCTGTGCCCTTGAACATCATATGTTCAAAATAGTGCGCCAATCCCGTGGTATCTGCCGGGTCATGCTTGGAACCAACCCGAACGGCTATTTCGGTATACACGCGCGGCTCTTCTTTGTTGATGGTCAAAAAAAGTCGAAGGCCGTTGGCAAGGGTGTGCTCTTGTACCTGGATCGGATCGCCGGGCGTTGTATGGAAGGCTGTTTTTGTGGCGTCTGGGATAAATTGTTGCATGGTTGGTTTTGGCTAAAAAACCCGTCCTATGATTTCAATCACAGGACGGGTTGTAAAAATCTTGAAATATAACGCTCCGATTAAAGGTCCAGTAACAAACTGGTGGGGTCTTCAATCAGGTTTTTTACTTTTACCAGAAACGTGACGGAGGTAGAACCATCGATGATCCGGTGGTCATAACTCAGCGCCAGATACATCATAGGACGTATCCTGATCTCGCCATCCACCACGATCGGGCGTTCTTTGATGGCATGCATCCCCAAAATTGCACTCTGAGGCTCATTTATGATCGGCGTGCTCATTAAACTTCCAAATATACCGCCATTGGTAATGGTAAAAGTTCCCCCAGACATCTCCTCAAGCGAAAGTTTGCCATCGCGGGCTTTGGCAGAAAGTTCTTTGACCTTTAACTCGAATTGAGCGAAGTTAAGACTTTCCACATTGCGAATGGGCGGCACAACCAGACCTGTAGGAGTCGAAATCGCAATGCTGATATCGGCATAGTCGTGGTAAATTACGTCATCCCCTTCAAGGGCGGCATTTACATCGGGCATTTCCAACAGCGATTTGGCGCAGGCTTTGGCAAAAATGGACATAAAGCCAAGCTTAATGCCGTATTTTTTAACAAAAGCATCCTGATATTTTTCCCTAAGCGCCATCACCGCAGTCATATCCACCTCATTAAAGGTGGTGAGCATGGCCGTATTATTTTTTGCACTGACCAGACGTTTGGCAATCGTACGACGCATACGACTCATTTTCTCTCTGCGATCGTTTCGGGAGAAACTTTGAACCGTCGGCGGTTGTGGTTTGACCATAGCGGGCGCAGTCTGAGGCGAGGTGCTAACTAAGGTAGCCGTAGTCTTTTCTGATTCAGCTGCTTTCACAGCGTCCTCTTTCGTTATTCGGCCATCCCGCCCCGTGCCATTTACATTGGCCGGTGGAACGTTGGCTTCCGATAAGATTTTGCTTGCAGCCGGGCTTGGAGTGCCGGTGGCATAACTTGAAGTTCCCGTAGAAACGGCAGCTTTTTCTGGCGCGGATGCTGTTAAAGGCGTTGCGGAATTCCCTCCAGCCACCACAGCAGTTGAAGCGTCTGTATCTATGGTAGCAAAAAGAGCCCCGACTGCCAGATCTTCACCTTCTTTGGCTACCCAGGTGAGTTTTCCAACACTGTCAGCGGAAAGTTCCTGGTTTGCTTTTTCGGTTTCAATTTCGCAAAGTGGCTCATCAAGTATAACGGTGGTTCCATTGGGTTTAAGCCATTTGGAAAAAGTGACGCTGCTGATGGATTCGCCCAGATTGGGGATTTTCAGTTCAATGACTGGCATTTTTCTAACGATGAACGATTAACAAGGTGTGAGAATACTTCGATTTTGTGCCAATGGCCGAAAATCGGGCAAAAGTAGGCGTTTGAAAAGAATCTCACTAGGAACAATTTGCGGGCATCCTGGTTCAGAAACGATTGAATTATAACTTGATACCTGAAACATATTCCAAATTTATCTTATTTATTGCTTTTAAAATCGAATTTCAAAATCAGACCTTCCCCCATTTTCCCTTCGCTGCTAAGGAACAAATTGCCCGCAGCATCAAAGGAAATACCTTCTGGTTGTGGAAGAATAGTTCGGTCCAGATGTTTGGCAAATTTGACCTTGCCTGTTTTATAGTCAAGCACCACTAAACGTTTCAAGGCCGTGGAGATGACGTAAATATCACCTGTTAAGGGGTGTACCGCCAGGCCGGAAGGACTAAAATAGTCGTGTTTTTCTATTGGACCGTAGGGGACCATACGATTTACATCCTCCGGATCGATGGTGTAGGCTGGTAATTCATCTAAGGTTTTGGTTTCCAGGTTAAAAACATAGATCTCCCGAAGATAGAGGCTATCGGGCTTTTCCTTGCAAGCAAGCAATAAGGCCTTGCGCCAGGGATCGTAGGTAAGGCCTTCTACATCGTTGGACTTTTTAAGCGCTGTTTTATACTCCTCTACCTGTGGCGGATTGTTTTCCCAGTTTGTAATTTCAAAAAGATCGCCATTGCTTTTCGAAGCCCAGATGCTCCTGGCTACCATTTCCACCCCTTCAAAATCACCCTTTTCACGGAACAAAACACGCTTTGATACCGCTCCAGCTGCTTTACTATCTATAAAAAAGACCTCCCCTCGCTCGTCAGCAATGGCCAAAAAGATACCTTCTGTTTCCGTGGGGCTAAGTCCGGAAATTTCTTTGAGTTCCACATTCTCCAGATTGATAGTCAGCGCGGGATTTTGCAAATCATACGGCAGCGAATCACTTACAAGGGCAAAAGTGGGATTCGGCCTGGCAGTTGGCTGTTGCGGATTACAAAAGCAAAGGACTATTGCTGGAAAGGCCAGCCCGAAGGTAATGATGGGTAGTTTGTACATCTTAAAGAATGAATAAAGGTCAAGCTAAAAAAACTTCGATTTCTCCCATTTGGGGCACTAAATCTGTGAATTTACCTTTGAATTGCGTAGCACGCACAATATGGTTGTCTATCCAGTGGTAATTCCCTCCCCTCGGTTTTCCAAACACAATACCATGATATTTGAATCCATGCTGTTTGAGCCAGGCTTCAGTGATTGGTCGGTGGGCTTCTGTGCGACTGGTAAAAAAGTAAATAATATGGCCTTCGTCAAACCATTTATTGAGAAATTCCACTGCATCCGGGTAGGGTTCTACTAAGCCCATACGCTCAGGTTCTTCATTGGGAACGTCGTCGCAAATGGTCCCATCAATATCAATCAGGTAATTTTTTATGCTGGCAGCCAGCTTGGGGCTGATCCGCTGGCCATTTTCATCGAAGGATTCCTGTAATGCAGCATTTTTCATGATTTGTTTTCCGATAGGTGAATATGGATACCCAATCTTAACGGCATTGATCCGGAATTTTTCCGTTAAAAACCAAAACCTACAAAGACCTGCGTCACAAAATTCTGATCCTTGTCATCCCTGAAGATCAGCTGCTTATTAGCGTCTAACCGGGCTTTTGTAAGATCACCAGCTTGATTGGTGATATCTGCAAGGCCATACTGAAGGCGCGCACCCAGGTAAAGTGCGCTACTGATATAGTAAGAGACACCTCCGATCAATCCAAAATCAAGCCCTTTGTAAAGTTGTCGAGCGCCCTCTGGATAGTCGTAGTAAGCACCCAGCGTTTTAGGTGTTGGTGAAACAAACCCATCCACCCGGACATTAATGGGTGCTTCGCCGTCCGTTTTTGCAGCCCCGGCTCCCGGATCGTCTTTCCTGTAACTATAATTGAGGTTGAAATTTAATTCTGTCATCGATTTATCCGGGTATATATAAACGTCATTACCCAATGCCGTTGTACCCGTATAACGCAAAGAGCCTTCACCGCTGGTTTGTACCAGGATACCCATGTATGCCCCCCCGGAAAATTCAAAATGACCTAAACGGCCAAAAGCCATCACAGGAATATCGATGTATGAGTTGTTTACATTAATTAAGTACCTGGATTTGCCGGTAGTGTACACGGTCCCGGTGGAGTGTACGAAATTCCGAAAGGACTGCCCACCCCCACCTTTTGGGTCATCGAAGGTATATTTTCCTCCGTGTTTAGAAAACAAAGCCTCTCCACGCACCCCAAAGTTGTCTGTAAATTTATACGCAAAGGTCATTCCGATGTGAAAACCAATTACATTATCCCATTTTTCTAACGCCTCGCCTGCGTCATTAAGTTCAGACGGTCCGTTTATCCGCGAAAAATTAAGTCCGGTTTTAAAGCCATATTTGAGTTGAGCGTTTGCCGAAAAAGCACCCGATAAGAGCAAGAGAACGACTATAGTTTGTTTCAATGTGTGGATTGTTTGTGCTGTCATTTTTGTGTAAATATTTGAAAATCAAGATAAAATCTCAACTTGACGGGCAAATTTGCCTAATTTGCACCCGGTGATTCGTTGTCTTCATCCTAACCCAATCAGTCTTAGGATGGTCAAAAGTACAGCATTCTGAAAACCTGTTGCGTGTTACCTTTGCATTCCCGAACAACCTGCCCAAATTAAGAACTTCCACCATGCTTGCCTTGTGTTGTTTGAACAGCCATATCATTCTCAATACAAGCAGCAACCATTACTTCATAACACTTCAAAATTTTATTCATCTATGAAAAACTGGTCACTCTGGGAAATATTCCTCCGTTCTAAACAAGGCCTTAGTCACAAACACGTCGGAAGCCTTCATGCAGCAGATGCCCAAATGGCACTCGAAAATGCGAGGGATGTATATTGCCGTCGCAATGAAGGCATCAGCATTTGGGTCGTTGAATCGGCACATATCCATGCGTCAACCGAAGATCCTGAAGCGTTTTTTGACCCTTCCAACGATAAAGTATACAGACACCCTACTTTTTATGATCTGCCTGAAGCAGTAAAACACATGTAAAATGCGGTACAAATACTTTTTGGTATGTTCGTTACTGATCGCAGCAGCATGCCATGATTTGCCCAAACCAATTCCTCCCACCCCTACCCTATTTGAATATCAGTCCCCGGAAAATTTTCCGCCCTTCCATGATCCGGAGGATAACCCGACCACCCTGGAAGGTATTGCATTGGGCCGTAAACTTTTTTATGATCCCATCCTGTCAGGCGACAATACGATCGCCTGTGCGAATTGCCATCGCCAGGAAAATGCCTTTACCGATCCAAGACGTTTTAGTGTAGGTATTGATGGGATTTCAGGAAAGCGAAATTCCATGAGCCTTACCGATATCGCATGGCAGCACCGCCTTTTCTGGGATGGGCGTGCAGTAGGCCTTGAGGATCAGGCATTGCGCCCGATCAAAGACCCGATCGAAATGCACGAAACCATGGCCAATCTGGTTCCTGAACTTCAGGCAATCCCGGAATATACAGAAATGTTCTGGCAGGCATTTGGCACTGAAACAGTGGATAGTGTCCTGATCGCTAAGGCGCTATCGCAGTTTGAACGAACCTTAATTTCCTTTAATTCAAAATATGATCGATGGAAACTTGGTTTGGATTCACTCGATAAATCCGAGATGCTGGGTATGGCCATTTTCAGGGATCCTAATCGCGGAGGCTGCGAGAAATGTCATTCTTTTGGCGCTATTTTTAGTGATTTCCAATTCAAAAATAATGGCTTAGATAGTATTCCAAACGACCTTGGTCGTTTTGCGATCTCTGGCATACCTTCAGAAACCGGCGCTTTCAAAGTTCCTTCGATGCGCAATGTGGAGTACACCGCTCCTTATATGAGTGATGGCCGCTTTGCTACCCTGGATGATGTTATGGAGTTTTACAACACTGGCTTTCACCTGGGCCCTTACACGGACCCTGCCATGTTCACGCTGGTGAGAGGCCGACTGAGCACTAAAGACAAAGCCGATGTCATTGCCTTTTTGAAAACACTTTCAGAGCCATCTTTTTTGACCAATCCGGCGTTTGGAAAACCGTAGTAAAACAGATCAGTCGATTTATTTGAGGACTTAAAGGATTTTCATCCTGAAGGCCTATGGGGTTTAAAAGACCTTATAGGCCTTTTTTATTTTCATGCCAATATAGCACCTATAATTTACTTTACATTTACTTTAAATTTACATAAGTCTCTGATAACAAGTAACTTAATAAATACTTAAACTACACGGGCCCTCCGTCTGGAAAGTGCCGCTTTACTTTTGCAGCGTGAAATAAAGTGTGGAAACAGGTCAGTAACATGACCTCACGCTTTCCAACACAAGTACTTACCTGAACACGCTGCTATCAATAATCTGACTTCTTCTTCAATACTAAACATTTCAATTTATGAAGGTTAATTACCTCTCCTTCAAGGGCATTTTTTATGCCCTTGCACTTACCCTTTTGTCCATAGTGACCGCAAACGCCCAGCAACTTAAGGGTGTGGTTATGGATGCTGAAACCAATGAGTCATTGCCTGGAGCAACCATTGCAATTCAGAATGCTGGTCGTGGCACTTCGGCTGACGCTGAAGGGAAATTTAACCTTGATGCGCGTTCAGGCGACATTCTGGTTGTTTCACTGGTAGGCTACACGCTTCAGAACATTACAGTTGCTGGCGAAATGTTTTTAACGATTAAACTTTCTCCATCCAACGTACTGAAAGAGGTTACCATCGCAGCACTTGGTCTGAACAAAGAGAAAGCCAAAGTCGGCTATTCCGTGCAAGACGTAAAAGGCTCCGATCTTTTGAAGGCTCGCGAACCAAATGCGATCAACTCTTTGGCCGGTAAAGTGGCTGGTCTGACCGTAGGAGCTTCTTCCGAACTTCTTGGGGCACCAAATCTTAGCCTGCGTGGTTCCAACCCGATTTTTGTAGTTGACGGCGTGCCCGTAAACTCGGATACCTGGAATATCAGTGCTGACGATATCGAAACGTTTACCGTTTTGAAAGGGCCAGCTGCTGCTGCACTATATGGTTTCCGTTCAAAAGACGGTGTGATCATGATCACAACTAAAAAAGGGACTGCAGACAAGCGTGGTGTCAGCGTGGAGTTTAATACCAGTCAGATGATTGAATCAGGCTTTAATGCAATCCCAAATGTTAATGATGAATATGGCCCTGGCGACCACGGTCGCTATGCCTTTGCGGATGGCCGTGGTGGTGGCATCAATGATGGCGACTATGACGTTTGGGGTCCACGTTTTGAAGGACAGTTGATCCCACAATACGACAGCCCGATCAACCCTGCAACAGGAGTCCGTGAAGGCACTCCCTGGGTAGCACGTGGTAAGAACAATCTTCAGCGTTTCTTACGCCCAGGTGTTCAATCCAACAACAGCATTTCGGTAAGCTCATCCACGGAAAAGATGGATATGCGCTTTAGTACTTCCTACAATTACCAAGGAGGTATGGTACCAAACACCCAATTGAATGTTTCGAATTTCAACGTTTACAATGGTTTGAAATTCAGTAAAAAAGTCAAACTGGAAAGTAATCTGAACTACAACCGTCAGTTTACGGACAATATCCCTGATGTAAACTATGGTCCAAACTCGATGATCTACAACATCACGATTTGGGGTGGTGCAGATTGGGATGTTGATCAGCTCAAAAATTACTGGCAGCCTGGTAAAGAAGGCGTTCAGCAGATCTATGCTGAATACCAACGCTACAACAACCCTAATTTCCTGGCGCATGAATGGTTGCGTGGTCACCAAAAATCTGACATCTATGGTCAGACCGCACTTTCCTGGGAAATCGCAAAGGGTCTACAATTCAAAGCCCGTACGGCCATTACGACCTATGACTTATTCCGCAACGAAAAATTCCCTTACTCTGCTACCGTTTATGGCCGTGAAGAAGCTCGGGGCGACTACCGTGAAGATAAGCGTACTTTGTTTGAAAACAATACTGACGTGTACCTGAACTATGACCGTAAGTTGAACGACAACTTTAGTCTGAATGCTCTGGTTGGAGGAAGCCTTCGTTCTTTCAATTACGAGTCAAGCTACACAACGACCAACTACCTGAACGTACCAGGTCTCTACGCCTTCTCCAACACTGCGAATCCACTGTATGCCAGCAACTACAGATCCAAAATGCAGGTACAAAGCGGCTACTACTCTGTCGACTTTGGCATCAAAAACTTTTTGTTTCTATCGCACACAGGCCGTGTGGACCACTTGTCTACGCTGCCAAAACAGAACAATACATTCTATTACCCAAGTGCAGGTGCCAGCTTGTTGATCTCTCAACTTTTTGACCTTGGCCCTGTATCTTTCCTGAAACTTCGTGGCTCTTACGCCAATGTAAAAGAGGCCTTGACTCAGCGTTACATCGGCGCTACTCCGGCAGATTCATACCCACTTGAATATGGTTCGTACTATTCTTCTACCTATGACGGCCCATCTTACTCGAATGCTTCTGCTTACAGCTCGCCTTTGGTGAATAATAACCAACCTGGCTCTTATTTTACAAACACGATTGCCAATGCAGATCTGGAGCCTTCATCGCGTACCAATTACGAGGGCGGACTGGAAGCAAAATTCCTCCGCAACCGTATCGGTCTTGATTTAACCTACTTCCAGTATATTGACGGTCCGCAAATTTTTGCGCAGCCGATCTCAGAAGCCTCTGGTTACAATAACCAGTTGATCAATGCTGTAAAAACCAAAAAAGCAGGTTGGGAAGTTTCCTTAACGGGTTCGCCTATCAAAAATAAAAATGGCTTTTCATGGGATGTTTTGGCCAACTGGAGTACTTATAAAGAGACCTTGGCAGAACTTCCTGAGGGAACTGATGTGATCAACACTTTCTATCGCAAAGGAGACCGTTTAGACAAATACTACGACTCTGCCCCTATCCGCGACCAACAAGGCAACTACATCAACGATGCCAGTGGTCGCCCGATTCGCAATCCGGTCGCTCAATTATTGGGTTATTCTAATCCAGACTGGGTATGGTCCGTTTACAACAAAGTTTCTTATAAAAACCTGACTTTCGGTTTTCAGTTTGATGGTCGTGTAGGTGGTGTCATTACCAACTTTATTCAGCGCCAAACATTCCGTGGCGGTCGCAATATCCTTACTACGCAAGGTGCAATGGGCGAGGCCCGCTACCAGGACTGGCTCAACCAAAAAGCTGGCAACTACACCAACCCACAGGTAAATGGTAACTATGTAGGAGAAGGTGTAAGCCTTGTATCCGGGACTATTGCCTACGATCAGGCAGGCAATATCAACAACTATGATCAATTGGAGTTTGCCCCAAATACGACCAAAACATTCCTACAGGATTACATCAGCCGCTTGTACTCGATGTCTGAGCCAAACCTGATGTCTAAGACCTTCTCGAAACTTCGTGAAGTGACCCTTACGTATGAAATGCCAAAAACCTGGTTTAAAGGTGGTAGTCTCGTTCAACGTGCCAGCGTATCACTTGTAGGTCGTAACCTGCTTTACTTCGCAGAAAAGAAAGACATCGACCTTGACCAGTACATCGGCTCAAACTACTCTGGCCTTCAATCTCCAACTGCTAAACGCTACGGTATTAATTTGAACATCACATTCTAAATTTACTATGAACAGTGAACTGTGAATGCTCCGTAAGCTTATGATTCATAGTTTTTCCTGCATAGTTTTAAAAACATTGAAAATGAAGTATTTAAAATATATCATCTCTGTCTTTCTCCTCGTGGTTGTTGCGAACAGCTGCCAAAAGTTTGATGACCTGGAGGCAGACCCAAACCGCTCTACAACTGTACCACCTTCCCTCGTATTGCGTGGTGTATTGGTTGACATGTACAATGCTCCCTGGGGCGATGAACAACGCTGGAATCAGTACTGGTGCTCCAACTACAACTACTATGACAACAACGAATATTGGACAGGTAGCGCGAATCTTCGCTTTACTACCTTGAAAAATGTTCAAAAAATGGAAGAGGAAGCTGCCCGTATCGGACTTCCTGAAGTGAATGCTTACAGTGCGCTGGGAAAGTTTTTCCGTGCTTACTTCTATTATGATATGACCATGAAGGTTGGTGACCTGCCACTCTCCGAGGCTTTGCTTGGAAGTCAGAATACCGCTCCAGCCTATGACACTCAAAAAGATATCTTTAAGCAGATCATTGTTTGGTTGGATGAGGCTAACACACAATTGGCCAGCCGTATTTCGGCTTCCGATAATACGCTGACGGGAGACATTTATTTCAATGGCGATTTGCGCAAATGGCAGAAAGCGACCAATGCATTGAAATTGCGCGTGTTGGTACAATTGAGCAAAAAGGAATCGACTGATTCTGATTTGAACCTTAAACAGGAGTTTGCAAAAATCATTGGGGATCAAGCCAAGTATCCACTGATGGAAGGCAATGATGATAACCTTCAGTTCTTGTTTAATAACGTAACTGAAAAGTATCCTTTCAATCCGGACAACTTCGGTTTTTTTGCTGACCGGTATAATACCTCTGCTACCTACGTAAGCACCTTGGCTTCATTAGAAGACCCGCGTGTATTTGCCGTGGCAGAGCCCGCTCCTGCACAATTGGCTGCAGGTCTTACTGCAGCAGACTACGCAGCTTACGTTGGCGCTCCTTCAGATGAAGGCTTGGATGAAATGGCGACAAAAGTGCAAGCTGGTATCTATTCCCGTATCAACAAAGCTCGTTACTTCAGTAACTACCAGGCTGAACCAAGCATTCAGATCGGTTATTCTGAGATGTGTTTTGCTATTGCTGAAGGAATCAACCGTGGTTGGGCTTCTGGTGATGCCAAATCCTGGTATGACAAAGGTATTTCTGCAAATATGAACTTCTACGGTATCAATGACGATATTGCTATCGCTGGTTATTTGAGTGCCGTAAAAACTGCATACAAAGGCAATAATGCAAATGGCCTTACCCAAATTCTGGTTCAAAAATACCTCGCTTTGGCTCAGCATTCAGGTCTTGAAGGTTACTACAACTGGCGCCGTACCAGCACACCTACGTTTTTCCAAGGCGGTCCTGGCACTGGAAACTCTGGAGTTATCCCACGTCGCTTCCAATACCCAACCAGTGAGCGTGATAACAACAACGCTAATTACAATGCTGCTTTAAGTCGTCAATTCAATAACAACGACGACAGCATTAATGGAGAACTCTGGATCGTAAAATAATGGACTTAATAGATTAGACTACTAAAATCGGAACGCCGGGGCAATTGCCTCGGCGTTTTTATTCCAAAAAATCCCTTCGTACTGATGAATTAACAAGCTCAAGATTTGACGGGTCTAATTTGAAGTCGTTTGCAGATGCGATCCGGCGAAAATCATAACATTGTATAACATTAAGCAGGCCGGTTGCAGGCCAAAACCCAATTCCATAACAAGCGCTTAATCCAAACTTAACTCCAGCTTTCCAATTTTTAAATCAATACGCCCAACCTTTGCAGCGAAATGATCCATGAATAGTAGAACAGATTCATTGCGTACTTAGAGCTTCATACAATAATGAGTTAGATAAAGGAAGACGGCGAAATGCCGTTTTCCTTTCTTTTAATTACTGCCCAGGCGCACTTTAAGTTAGATTTTTTACACTTTTCTGGCGCTTTATATTGTTATAAAAATTTGTTTTATCTAAAATAATACAAATTTTATTTCATAAAACTAAAAAAATAAAGTCTTTTTCGTCAAATTCAACGAAAAATTATTAACCTGGATAAAATAAAGCAAGCCAGTTACAGGCCAAAATCCAATTCGCTGAAAAGCACTTAGTTACACACTTACTTGATTGACATTATGACAAACGAATCCATCCAAAAGGTCTTTTCTACATTCCGTAACCGCGGCCATGAGGAATATCATGGTGAACCCGTGAGTCAACTCGAACACGCCGTACAAACAGCCGAACTGGCAAAAATAAGTCACCCAAATGATGCTGAATTTATCCTGGCCGCTTTTTTACATGATTTCGGACACCTCTGCGAAACCGACCTGGGCGATATGGATGGTTACGGAACCTGGGACCATGAGGAGGTAGGCGCGCGCACGCTTCGTATGTTGGGATTTTCAAATAAAATCACCCGGCTGGTCAAAAACCACGTGTATGCCAAACGCTATTTGGTTAGTACAAGCCCCCTATATTTCGCTGAACTTTCTCCGGCAAGCAAAATTACTTTGATCAAACAGGGCGGTTTGCTTTCCAAAGAAGAACAACAGGCATTTGAACAAGATCCTTTGTTTGAACTTCACATAGCATTACGCAGACTGGACGAACAAGCTAAAATGGTCGGACAACCTGAACCTGACGTAAGCTGGCTGGAGGAATTGATGCAAGGGCATTTCAACAAAGCCTTAAGGTCATGATCGCGAAAATCAAAAACAAGGTCTTTTCAAAAATACACACCGGGAATCTGGTCTACAACACTTGTTGGGAGGATCCTCGTTGTGATCGTGAGCTGCTCCAAATGGATGCAAGCAGTAGGGTCCTTATGCTTACCTCTGCCGGTTGTAATGCCTTGGATTATCTGCTGGACAATCCTGCATCCATTGATTGTGTAGATATGAATCCCCGCCAAAATGCATTGCTCGACTTAAAATCAGCTTTGATACAATATGGAGATCATCAGACCTTATTTGAATTTTTTGGCGAAGGAAAGCATGAGGATGCTGAAGACATATTCCAGGAAATTCTGAAACCAAATCTGGAGGACTATCCTAAAAAATACTGGGAAAACAACCTGCATTTTTTTAGTGGAACGGGGATTCGTAAAAGTTTTTACTGGCATGGAACTACCGGATCAGCTGCTTTTCTGGTAAAAAATGTTTTAGAAACCAACCCGAAAACCAGAAAGCTCATTCATCAACTATTTGATTGTAAGGACCTCGAATCCCAACAACAACTATATACGCTACTGGAACCTCGTCTAATCAATTCATTCACTTCATGGTTGTTCAACCGTCATATTTTCCAGAGTATGCTTGGTGTGCCGGAAGCACAACAAAATCTGGCCAGAATTACCTACAAAAACGGCATGGCTGGCTATGTAAAACAGTGCTTTCGAAAAGTATTTACCGAAATTAGTGTTGCTGACAACTACTTTTGGAAAGTTTACTTCCTGGGTGCATACTCAGAAAATTGTTGTCCAAACTACTTGAATAAAGTACACTTTGAAACCTTAAAGAACAGGGTTGGCCGCATTAAGACATACACCTCCACCCTGAGCCAATTCCTTGAAAATAATGCCAGACAATTTACCCACTTTGTACTCCTGGATCATCAGGATTGGATGGCTGCGCACGACTTGCCAGCCTTGAAGGAAGAGTGGCAATTGATTTTGCAAAACAGTGCACCTAATGCCAAAATCCTGATGCGTTCTGCTGCAATTCAAGTGGATTTCATTCCGGACTTTGTATATCAAAAAGTAACATTTGACGCAACAAAGGCCCGCCTTGCCACGCAAATCGATCGGGTTGGAACATACGCCAGTGTCCTGTTTGGAGAAGTAAACTAAGCACAATATGGAAACTACAGAACAGAGCCAGATAGTTGAAAGTACACAAGTCAAAACTATTCGAAATTATTATCAGGTGCACGCCAGCTTCTACCAGGCAACGCGTTGGTCGTTTCTGTTTGGCCGAAAGTCGCTCCTCCATCTGCTCAATCTGCCCATGTTAAGTGAAAAAACAGTGGTGGAAGTGGGCTGTGGTACGGGATTCAACTTGTCCAGATTGGCAAAGTTTCATTTGAATTTGCGGCTTATCGGCGTGGATATCTCCCCTGAAATGCTACGAATAGCATCAAAAAGACTGGAAAGCTATTCCAGGCGAGTGCTTTTTCTGGAAAAATCCTACGAACCAGGTAATTGGAAATTGCCTGGAAAGCCCGATGTAATTCTGTTTTCTTATTGCCTAACCATGATCAATCCAGGCTGGGAGGATGCGCTGCAAAGAGCCTATGACGACTTAGAAGAGGGTGGCATGATAGCTGTGGTTGATTTTCAGGATTCACCCTATACGTTTTTTCAACGATGGATGGGACACAACCATGTTCGCATGAACAACCATCTACTCCCGGTCCTGAAAAAACATTTCACTCCAATTCAACTGGAAGTTCACCAGGCTTATGGAGGTCTTTGGAGTTACTTCATGTTTGTTGGGAGAAAATAAATTAAGTACCAATGAAAATAACAACCGCCCGATTTAGAACTGGGTAGTTTGGTGGCCTTTAAGTCGTGAGGAAGGCGTATAGTGGGGCTACGCAACTGGCGATCAACACAATATGCCAGCAAATCGTGCGGTCGTTATTTCATCCTTACACTTTGTTGTTTTTTATCAGCTGGTTTCTTTTCGTCTCCTGATTAATTTTAAGCACTTCTAATCGGCTTTTCACGTCTGAAACTGTAGGTTTAGTAGGTGCTAATTTAACATTTTTACCTGTTAATTTAAAGTACTTCATCTACATCCATGAAAGTATTCTTCAACCTCTTTTTAATTCTTGTAGCACATACATCCATCCTTGCACAGACCGCAATAGACACCTCAAGCAGCCTATTGCCTGAAGCCGTGATCTCTGGCAACTTCCCGGTATACTTGCAAGCACTGGAACAACAACGGTCAGCCAACGGCATCGTAAGTGTACTCAATCTTGATCTGCCAGGCCGCTTCCCGGATCTTAATCCCGCAGAAGCCCTTCAACGACTGCCCGGAATAGTGGTAGAGCGAAGCCAGGGTGAAGGACGTTTCGTTCATATCAGGGGTGCTGATCCATCGTTTACTACTGTCCAGGTTAATGGAGAACAAATCGTGACACCAGAAGCCAACCACCGGTTTCTGCAGTTTGATCTTCTGCCCATTGACCAACTGAAGTCCGTAGAAGTGTGGAAAACAAACCGACCCGATCAGGACGGTGATGCGATAGGGGGTTCTATCAATATGCTTACCCGTAAACCTGCCGCTGGCAAGTCAAATTGGCAATCGGCCATCGCAGTAGGGTATAAACCCCAGGCAGGGCTTCCCAACGAACAGGCCCAGCTTTCTTATACTGGCAAAAATCTGGTTATCAACGGCAGTTTCTGGCAAGACCACCGCGCGACAGACAACCTGGAAACTGTTTTTGGAATAACGGAGGTTGGTGGAAACAAGACCCTGACCATCCAAGACCTCGAACTCAGACATTTCGAAATCTCCCGCCGTAGAATTGGCCTGAGTGCTGAATACATTTTCCCGCTGCATCTTGAAAATACAAGTGCCTACCTCCGTGGAATGTATTTTGATTTTGACGAAAAAAACCTCCGCCAGCGGCTTCGGTATCGCCCTGGAGCTGGGATTTATAGTTCTTTTACTGACACCATTTACAAGGCAAGTGTTGGAAGGGATATTCAGTTTACGCATGAAACCGAACGATTTGCCGCGTTTCAATCTGGATTTGAACATAGCCTTAAAAGTTGGAAATTAGATGGTTCAGCAGCCTATTCTTTTGGCCTTGAATCTGAACCGGAAGGACGCCAACTCGAGTTTTTGTTGCCCGATATGGACTTGCTTCAAACCGATAAATCGCTTCGTTTTCCCAAATTCAAGGTTGTAAACGGAGAAGATGAAATGGCCTATAATAAATTCATGTTGAATGAATTGGAAGCGGAAAGTGATCGATCAACGGACCGTGCCATTACCCTGAAAGCTAATGCACAAAGACAGTTTCAGAAAGCCAACGATTACTTGAAATTTGGAGCCAAAGTCCGATTTCGTCAAAAAAGCACCCGGGCCATCGAACGAATTTATGATCAATATTCCGGGACATTACCCATACGCTTAACAGACCTTTTGGAACCAGTTGATCGTTCATTCCTGGGCAATAAGTATGCTTTTGGGAAGGGCATGCAATGGAATAAAACCAATGAAACAGTTGACGCAAACCTTACGGGCTTTCAATTAAATGCATTTGAAAGTGCCCAAGAAAGTACTGCGGGCAATTTTGACATCCTGGAAAATACAGGTGCCGCATTTGTCCTGGCCAACTTTGAATTAGGCGCCTGGAAATGGCTTGCAGGAGCACGGTTAGAGCATACGCAATACAGCTATACTGCAGATCAGGTTATTGTTGATAGCTTAGGTCAATTATCCAGTTATCCCTCCGGCCGGCATTTTTCAGGCCATTACACTTACCTGTTACCTTCTGTCCAAACCAAATATATTGGGAAAGATGGATTTCAGTGGCAGGCTGCCGTTAGTGCTTCCTATTCAAGGCCAAGTTTTGACCAATTGGCACCTTATGAACTGTTCAATCAATTGGATGGGGTTGTTCTGGCTGGAAACCCCACCCTGAAACCTGCATTCTCGTGGAATCTGGACCTTGCGGTGGAAAAACCACTTTCAGGCGGCGGTTCCGTTTCAGCATCTTTGTTCTGTAAACACATCAAACGGTTCATTTTCACGCAACAAAGCAGAGACATTCGCACCTGGGGCGGTAGTCCGGTCAATGTAGTAAGCACAATACCCATCAATGGCGCTGTAGCCTGGCTGGCAGGAACAGAGCTGGCCTGGCAACAGAGACTCGGTTTTTTACCCGGAGCCTTGTCTGGATTAGGTATTTTTGCCAATTACACCTATACCTGGTCGCATGCAACTGCAGCAGTCGAGCCGGATGGAACTGCGCCTTCGGAGCCAGAAGCAGAGGGTTTCCGTTTACCTGGTCAAGCTTCTCACACGGGCAATTTGGCTTTATGGTATGATCACCGTCGCTGGTCTGGTCGATTGGCTTTGAATGTCCAAAGTGATTTTCTTTTACAAGCCGCCGATCCAGAAGATGCTGAAAGTCAATTGATTTATGGGGCTTCAACCCAATTAGATGCGACCTTAGGCTTCAAAATTAGCCCTCACTTTACTGTTTTTGCAGAAGGGATGAATCTTTTAAATACGCCACTTCGATACTTCACGGGAGATCTGAATCACCCCTCTAAATTGGAGTATTACGGAGCCTGGGGGCGGTTGGGCGTAAAAATAGTCTGGTAAAGCGCAGCATTTAGCCCATCCCTCAAAAGCAATTCCCATTGGTTTTTGCGGCAGCAATTACATCACAATCACTTCATCTAAAAATATTGGTTCAGCACAATTCACACCCACTTCGGGCTAAAACAGCATCCATGAAAGTATCGATTTCTCTATTCCTCACTGTCGCCCTGCTCTGGGCAGCCTGCCAGACGCCTAAAAATGCCCAAAACATTACCCGCAAAGGGGGCATCACCTCGCCTGCCGGAGACCGCTACTGCCAGATTAATCCCGCTGGTGAATCTATTATTCCCAATGGCCGGATAATAAAACCCATGGGCAACACGGTTCGCATCGCCCCCCACCCTTACGGTTTGGTACTTTCACCAGATGGTTCAATTGCGGTAACTGCCAATTCCGGCAACCAGCCATTTTCCATCACAATTTTGGCTGATCCAAACAGCGGCCAACCAAAGGTCCGACAGGTACCCGAAGGATCTGTGAACGACCCAAATTTGCTCGAAGATGTATTCATGGGACTCGCAATCACCTCCGACAACCGTTCCGTCTGGGTGGCTGGGGGACAATCCAATAAAGTCTTTCGTTATGACCTGAAGACTGGCTTGAAACTGGATTCCATCTTGTGCGCGCAAAAAGACAATCCAGATGGTTACCTGGGCGACCTTGCCCTTACCCGAAACGGCAGTACCCTTTATATCTGCGATCAAAGTAATTTCAGGCTCCTTGTAGCGGATACCCGAACCCGAAAGGTTACGCATTACATCCCGGTAGGTCGGTATCCTTTTGGGGTTACCCTCTCTCCTGATGAGAAAACTGTGTATGTAGCCAATGTTGGAATGTTTGAATATACCCCGCTTAATAACCTGAAAGTAAACGATTTAAAAGGTACTGGAGCAGACTTTCCAACTTCAGCTTTCGGCTCGAAAGAAATGCTTGAAGGATATAAGAAAAATGGCCTCGATGTTCCGGCACTTGGTGACCCCAACGCGCCTGAATCATTCTCTGTATGGGCCGTGGATGTTTCGGGGAATACCCCGAAAGTAACCCATAAGATCAAAACCGGTTATCTGGTCGGCGAAAAAATCGAAGGTATTCCCGCCGTCGGTGGCGCAAGTCCAAACTCCCTGGTAGCTTCAGATCAATTTGTTTTTGTCAGCAATGGGAACAATGACTGCGTGTCTGTTATTGACCCGTTACAAGGAAAGGTAGTACAAAATATTTTCCTGAAAACACTCCCGGAATTGTCCAAGCATCGCGGGGTGATTCCATTTGGACTGGCCCTTTCTCCGGACAAAAAGCGTTTATACGTCGCCGAAGCTGGCATCAATGCAGTGGCAGTGATTGACTTGTCGGGAGGTGACACCTTTTCAAAAAATGTCAACGCTCAAGCGAAGGTAATCGGCCACCTTCCCGTTGGTTGGTTTCCCTCCAAATTGGCAGTTTCGCCAGACGGCAATAAACTGATCGTAGCCAATGCAAAAGGATATGGAAGCGGCCCAAATGGCGGATATACCTTTAAAGAAGGTCCAGAAGGTAATTACATTGGCAACCTTATGCATGGATCTGTGACCATGTTGGACATCCCGGCCGACACTGATTTGCCCAAATGGACACAACAAGTGTTGGACAATAATTTTCGGATTATGAGTATTGAGGACAGCCGCACCAAAAACCCCATCCCGCAATACCCTGGTGAGAAAAAAAGTCCCATCAAGCACATCGTTTTCATTTCCAAAGAAAACCGCACCTATGATGAAGTATTTGGACAGGTAAAAAAAGGTGACGGCGACCCTGCAATTGCCCGTTATGGCTACGAGCGCTCCTTCTCAAATAACACCAAAACCTCCAGCGTAGAAAAGGCAACCATCATGCCCAACCACCTGGCATTGGCGCAGCGTTTTGGCATATCAGATAATTTTTATGTTGACAGCGACCATTCTGCTGACGGCCACCGGTGGCTGGTAAATACTTATCCCAATGAGTGGATGGAAACCAATGTATCAGCTGAATACGGGGGGCATAGAGATGGAAAAGCCTTCAGCAAGGCAAAGGGGCAATACGCTTGGACTGGTGGAGCTGGTGCCGTTTTCCCGGAAGATTACAACGAAGCTGGTTCAATTTGGGATCACCTGGAACGCAACAAACTTTCGTTTTATAATTTTGGATTCGGAACAGAAATGGGATCAAACCTGACTGACTCCACCATGAAATACTTTGGTCAAAAGGTGTTGGTCAATTTTCCGATACCCGGGCCACTATTTAACCGGTCGTCTGAAAAATATGCGACCTTTAATATGGCGATTCCAGATCAATTTCGGGCGGATGTGTTCATGCAGGAATTTCAGGAAAAATGGTTGTCTGGAAAGGAAAAAATGCCTGAGGTCATCACGTTGATGCTGCCACAAGATCACGGAGCCGGGGAGCGCCCACAGGCAGGTTATCCCTACAAAGAAAGTTATATGGCCGACAACGACCTCGCTTTGGGGCGCGTAATCGAGTATTTATCGCATACACCTTACTGGAAAGAAATGGCCATTGTCGTTACAGAAGACGATGCACAGGACGGACAGGACCATGTAGACGCACATAGGAGTGTATTGATGGTCATTTCTCCGTATGCTAAGCAAAACTACGTCAGCCACAATCATACCAGTTTTGGGAGCATTTTCAAGACCTTCTGGAACATTTTGAGTGTTCCATACCTCAATCAATATGATGCCGCGGCTACGGATTTTAGCGATTTGTTTACCGACCAGGCAGATTTTACGCCGTATTCGGCATTGCCTGTGGACCCACGAGTGCTGAACCCGCAGAAATTACTCACGCCATTTGATGCAAAATTTGATTGGAAATCACTCCTGGAATCGCCAAAACTGGATAATGTAGAAGACTTTCTTCGAGGTAGAAATTGAGCTGGACAACTTACCGCAGAGGTTCGCATATTTACCGCAGAGTCGCAGAGTCTTAATAACTTGATTATTAAAAACTCCGCGTCTCTGCGGTAAATATGCGACATGAGAGACACCCTCACTGATAAGAATCTTTTATTATTTCCCTTCCAACGCGCTCAAAAACTCAGGGCTATCCGGCTTAACATTTGAGGCAAAAAAATGAGTAAGCTCCCCTTTCTCGTTGACCAGATACTTACAGAAATTCCAGGTTGGCTCCTGACTATTCCAGCCATTTTGGGCTGGATCGGTCAACCAACGGTAGATTGGGGCGATCCCATCACCTTTGACATGGACCTTCTCAAACATGGGAAACGTTACACCGTAATTTTTCTCGCAAAACACTGCGATCTCTTCTGAAGAACCTGGCTCCTGACTTAAAAAATCATTTGCCGGGAAGCCAAGTATGACTATTCGCTCTTTATTTGCTGCATAGTATTTCTCCCAATCAGCATATTGTGGAGTAAAACCACATTTAGAAGCTACGTTAAGTACAATAATCTTTTTGCCTCGAAACTGTTCAAGAGATACTGGTTTGCCATCCAGCGCATTGACCGTAAATTGAAAAATTGAAGTAGACATTTTTTTAGCGGTGGGCACTTGTACCGGGCGACTAGCTACCTGATTTGCGTTGAAACAGGCGGATAAAAGCGTAAAAAAGGAGATTGTTACCAGGGTTAGTGCAATTTTAATTTGCATGATTGTAATTGTATTTTGAAGAATACAAACACCAGTAAGCAGATTTTGTTTGACTTTTCACAATAGATGCTCCAGTTTTTTGAAGGCAAGTCAAAATAATTATACCAACTCGGAAGCCAATCCAAAACTCATAGTCATTCCTGCTCCACTCAGGCCATTGACGATCCACACGCTTGGCTCCACTTCCTTCACAAAGTCCGTTCTGCCTGGCAATTTCGGATAAACCCCATGCCAGGTTTCCGCGATGGCCGCATCCGGAAAATGTGCAAATGTTTTCAAATAACCCAGGATCAGTTGGTTAATCGCTTCACTGTCAAAAGGTGAAACATCCCAGCCATATTCATGACTATCGCCAAGGATGATTTCGCCAGAATGGTTTTGAGAAACCAGTACATGGATACCGTAGCGGGCGAAGTCAGGGTTTTCAATGTCATAGCGTTCTCGCACGGGTGCCAGACTATTCAAGTGCGCAAATGAACTATAATGCAATAGTGTAAGTCCGGCACACAGCGAAGGCCCTAGTTGCCAGTCAGCTGCCTGAGTACCCGTTCGAAGCATTTGAAGCTTACATTTTGTGATGCCACTTTCGCGATAAACCCGTGGATATAAGGTTTCAAAATCAGCCCCGGAGCAAATAAAAATGCGCTCCGCCTGCCAGATATCATAAAAATCAGAGAGAATTCCTGAGTCAACATGGGTAATTGCCGAACCAAATCGAAAGGTCACGCCTAATTCTTTTTCCAGATATTCCGCGAGTTGTGGAATGGCCTGTCGAGACGAGACCGTGCATTCCGTACCACTCCAGAGTGCTGCTTTTAAGCCATCGGTTTTTGCTGCAGGGCTATGCATCACAACTTCGTTTGGTGTCAGCATTTTTACCTGATACCCGGCATTTTCGGCGTTATTAAAAAAATCCTGCAAAACATCCACCTCATCCGCATGATAAGCCAACTGAAGGGAACCATTTTGTTTTATCTGTACGCCGCTTTCTGCTGCAATATCCAACCAGATCTCACGGCTATGCATGGCCCTGTCATACATTGGACCAGCGGGTTGGCCAATGGGCCACAATAGTCCAAAGTTACGGATAGAAGCACCTATCGCCCGTGGGTTACGTTCAAATACAATGGTTTTCAGCCCTTTACGAGCTGCCGCATAAGCTGTTGCAAGGCCCACAATGCCTGCACCGATGACGGCTACATCAAATTTATGGTCAATCATAGTTTTGTTGATAAACATTTATTGAAGTCTGAGCGTGTGGAAACGCCCTTTGTTTTTTCCTTAAAAAATACCCGTATGAAGCTACTGTAAAGAGTAAAATAAGTCCAGCCCCTACATTGCAAAGTTCCATATAAAACCCCAGCCAACTCATCCCGCCTGCCCAGAAATTGCGCCAGATCAATACCGCTACGCTGCCCAAATAGCCAATAGAATCAGCTAAATACATTAAAAAGCCTGCATTGCCTCGTTCCCGAAAGCTGGCCATAAGCCGGTCAAACAAAACGCCATTGAACAATATATAGGGCAAAAAAAGACCAAAACCGGAAGATATCATCCAAATTACAGGAGAAATCATACCATGCTGAAATAAAAAGGTCCCTCCAAACAAAAGCAGCGCACCGAAAACAGCAAGTGCATGATTGAGCCATAAAGCCTGAAAATTGTCTTTAACAAACATCATCAATCCAACCGCTAAAAGCGAAAAAATGGCCACTGGAATTTCTGCCATTGTTAAAATAGAAGCCTGGCCTTTGAAGCCAAGTTCATCCCAAATTTCTACCGCAAAATTGTCGCGTATATCCCGAACAATAGTCAATATCAAATAGGAGGCTACCAACAAGATCAACCCCAGCGCATATCGCTGAAACAAGGCCTTCCGATCCTGAGTGGTCATACTCGTACGGGGTGCTCTTTGTGCTTTATCTGCCTCCGTAGGTGGCGGCAAATGGGCCAAGACCCAGATACAAATCAGTAATAGGGGAAGAAAGATCATTGCTACGGTAAAAGGCATCCACGTTTCACTAACCCCATAGGATGTGAGTAGCCATTTACCTGTAGTCTTTACAAAACCAGAGGAGATGATAAAATTGATACACAGTATTGCCGCCAATGCTTCCGTTACCCTTCGACCTTCTAAGTAACCGAAAATCAGGCCCCAGGCCATGCCCAACGGAAGACCATTGATAAACATCCAAGCTGCGTTCCACGGGAAGGGTGTTAGTGCAAAGCCTAATAATGACAACATGGCGATACCCACCAAACCTACTAAATAAGTGCTACGCCGCTCTGGCGTCATGCCCGAAATAATTCGAATCCCTATAAATTTGGATAAGGCATACCCTGCCACCTGGGCCGTTACCAGAACGATTTTAAATTGTATGCCCCAAAGTTGCAAATCTGCATACGTCCCTGCCGTAAAAGGCTTGCGAAAAGCATAAATACAGCAATAGGCCACAAAAGAAAAAAGCCCTGCAACCGCAATAAATACAGTCGGAGAGGCAAAGGCCATACGGCGGGCAAAAGATTTGGAATGCAGCATGATTTAGCCGTTCAATTGGAAGAACGACACAATGATAGGACTGCAAATCCCTGCCTGCCAAGTCTTACCTTAAACACAACTATTACTTAACCCTGACTTAAAGTCTGGCAATTTTTTCCTGGAAAATACGCTGTCCTGCCCCATCCATTCCAACCACGATGTAGACACCAACGCTTAAATTGGTCAGATCCAACAAGGTGGTCTTGTCCTGGAAATCCAAGTCCGCAGTCACCGCTAAGCGCCCGTCAGCTCCAAAGACCTGTACGAGCAAGGTACCCTCATAATCAGCCTCGATCTGTACCATACAGGTTGTTGGGTTTGGAAAGATATTGAAGGCGCTTACGCTGTCCTGAGGACTGCTCCTGGTAAAATACTGCTCTGCAAAAGCCAGTGCGTCGGGACCAATTTTCATTCCGATCAGGCGACCCGGGATATCATCCATAGGTGCATGGATACCACCAAAGATTCGGGAAAGGCTGCATTGATCCGAAGCATCCCGGTAGGTGGCCCACTGAAGGGTAATGTCCACGCTTGGGCCATCCTCAAAGACCAGGTACGCATCCTTTTTGCAGTGAAAAGTCCCCATTCCACCAGGAAAATACTCGTCTCCGGTCAATGCTGTAAGCAATTCGGCTGCAGCACGACTATACGTAGAGTGACCCGAAATATACCCTGCAAACGGGGGCGTAACAAAGGTTGGCCGTTGGTATGGCCACCAGTTTTTGGCCAGGATCCACCCTACCCCGGCGACATCTGTTTTGGGATTTGAAATAGACCCCGGACCTTTCCAGGATCTGAGTTTCACCGATCCGACATTCAGGTTGTTGATTCCATGAAGCGGGTCGTCGGGCTGAACGAGCTCAATATAACCTGGGATGAGTGGTAAACCTCCAGGGTGATAGTTGGGCAGGCCCGGATCGCTGCTTTGTCCCAATTCAGCCATCGCACGTATCGCGCTTACAGGGCGGGATGCATCATAACGGCCTTTGATACTCCAGGCGGCTATGGCGGCATCCTGCATGGCCCCACCCAGCGCGAAATAGCATTTCACATCCCATTCCAGGTTTTCGCATAAAGGCCCGGTTCCCCGGATCTGGCGTACGATTCCCGGCTGATCATTTACATAGTTCAGTATTTCAAACCAATGCCCCGGAGGAGTAACGGAACGCGGACCATCTGCCCAAAATTCTGCCAAAACCCGGGTGTAATCACCACGGGGAACAATTTGTGGCGTATATGGCTGCCCGGTTTTAGGATTATTGGAACGTCCCATTCCAGAATCACCTCCCTCAAAAAAGTCGTAAAAACTGTGATAATCGGCCCAATTTGAAGGGTAATTCGGATTGTTTCCAACTGAGGCCGGCGAAATATCCACCATCACGCCGTCTTTCGGATCAAGGAGACTGCTCCATGCCGCTACAAGCGCATTGTTCCATTGAAATTCTTGCGATTCACTATTGATGGCAGCCGTATCCAACAGGGGTGGTGGCCCTGGGTCGAGCCAAACCCTGTAATCGTATCCGGCGCGCTGAAAGACACTTGCATCTGATTCCTGAAGCGCAAATGGCATGACCCAGCCCCATTCTGCTGCCTGAAATTTAGTGACTAAATCTGTAAAGGAATGTTCACTCTGATCCACAAATGTCGAGAATTGCAACGGTTGCCAGCGGTTGATATCCTCAATGTACGGATTGCCGGTTTGACTGGGGAACATGGGAGGGTTTACAGGGAGATAAAACTGGTTGGCGTAGTTAGTTGCTTCATTCGAACCATCCTGTAAGCCGTATTCTATGACTTTCAGGGCAATATAATTGCCCATTTCAGCCGGGCCGCACTTATAGTTGGTAGAAGTATTGTACCGATCATACCCAAGGGCTTTCATCAACTTGTTGATGTCTCTGGTTAGGGTATCAATACCTGGCGATTTAGCATAACGATGAAGCAGCAAGCGATATGTAGCAAAGCTGATGGCCTCTTCCTGTGCTTTATGCACCTCAGCGGTTGGTGGAACCATGTGGTAAGGAATCTGAAATCCATGCACCGTTTTCCCCAAAAAATAGGTCTCTGCATTCGGGTTATAAACTGCCCAGGCGTCATACATGGCTGCAGAAATATGGAACAGGTTGCGGGCATGTACCGTGGGTCGGGCAAAATCACCGCTGATAGCTTCCAAAACCATTTCATTCCATTGGCGGGCAACAGATGGCTGAGCTTTTATGGCATTGAAAACAAGCGAAAGAACTATCCAAAGCAACAGGTTCTTTTTATTCATAATCCTAACTTTTTGATTCAAGACGGTGCGAAATTACTCCATCAAACCAATAACAACACTTAATTCAATATTTTAAGCCTGAACCCTACCCAAAATACAACAATTACTTAACCATTGCTTAACCTGCTATGCTTTTCCTTTGTGATAAGTAACTATTTTGTAAAGTCCATGTTTCTAAGACCATATCGCCCTTCCGACAAAAGACAATTACAACAATTATTCTTCGACACAGTGCATGCTGTGAACGCCCATGACTATACGCCTGAGCAGCTAATGATATGGGCCCCAACAGATCCTGACCGGGAAATTTGGGCCCGATTGGATACCCAACATTGTTTTATCGTAGAATATCAAAAAATAATTGTGGGCTTTACAAGTTTGACCCAAGAGGGATGGGTAGATCTTCTTTATGTACACAAAGATTTTCAGGGACGTGGGATCGCCAGTAACCTGCTGAAGCAATTAGAAAGACTTGCCAAAAAAAAAGGATTTGAATGCCTGACTGCTGAAGCCAGTATCACGGCCCTTGGTTTTTTTGAAAAAGCTGGATTCAAGTTGCTTCATGAAAATCAAAAATTGAAAAACGGACTGGAATTTCGCAATTTCATCCTTCAAAAATCGCTTCCGCAACCTGCTACAAAAAACACCCAAAACTTAACCCCTGCTTAATTTTCGCCCCGCTACATTTGCCTGAAAATCAGGGCAAAATGTTAAAAAATACACCAATCAAATTGGTCATGTTCGACATGGCAGGCACTACAGTCCAGGACAATGACGAAGTGCTTTTTTGTTTCGCCGCCGCTTGCAAGCAGGAAGGTCTGCTCGTAGAGGATAAGCGGCTTAATGCCCTCATGGGTGTTTCAAAGCTCGAAGTGTTTCAAATTCTGTGGAGTGAAGTACTTGGTAAAGAAATCCAACAACAGATCATTGAGACCAAAGCACAGCATAGTTTCCTGGCCTTTTGCGAAATTCTGGAAGACTACTACCGCAGCCAACCTGTGATCCCAACCGAGGGTACCCTGGAAGTCTTTGAATGGTTGCGCCACCGTGATATCAAGGTGGCGCTCAACACTGGTTTTTATCGATTGGTCACCGATATTATACTGAATAAATTGGGCTGGCTGGCTGGCTTAGACGCACAATATGTAGGGGGCTCCGGTTCTATCATAGACTTTTCCATAGCAAGTGATGAGGTGCCGAAGGGCCGGCCAGAACCTTATATGATTCAAAAGGCAATGGATGTTTTTGGGATCCAGGATCCAAAACAAGTTGTCAAAATTGGTGACACTCCCGTAGATTTGGCCGAAGGCCGTAAAGCCGGTTGTGCCGCCTCACTTGCTGTCGTAAACGGAACCCACTCCAGGTCAGCGTTGGAAGTGTTGGTTCATGACGGATTGCTTGGATCTATTCGGGAACTTCCAGAGTGGCTGGAAAAGCATGGGTTGGTTTAACCAGTTGATGTAACCTTTCGACGTATCAAATAGCTAAGCGTATTCAAATTTTCAACTGACTCATATGCGTATCCTACTCACCACCCTGTTTGCACTCTTTTTTTGCCTGGTAATGGTTGCTCAAAAACCTGGCAAACAAAATGACCAGCACAAATCCATGCTCCTGCCAAATGGTTGGTCGCTAACACCCGCTGGAAACGCTCTTCCATTGGGCGACCTTCCCTTAAACATAGCCGTTTCACCCAATAAAAAATACCTGGCGGTCACCAACAACGGTCAGGGGAAACATTCTCTCCAACTGATTCAGGCAAAAAAAGGCATCGTACTTCAGTCCATGGAAATTCCGGTGGCCTGGCTTGGCCTTGCATTTAGCGATGACTCGAAAATCCTTTATGTTTCGGGGGGCAATAGCAACGCAATTTTGCGGTACTCCGTTGAAAAGGAAAAACTGATCCTGAAGGATACCCTGAGTTTGGGCAAACAATGGCCAGTACGGATTTCTCCCGGTGGACTTTGTGTGGATGACAAGCGGGGCTTGTTATATGTGGTTACCAAAGAAAACAATAGCCTCTACGTAATAGACACCCGTAGCAAAGCAGTCCTCTATCGCGATTCAATTGGGAATGAGCTCTATACTTGCGTGCTTTCCCCCGATCGAAAGCAACTTTATCTTACACACTGGGGCGGCAATGAATTGATCGTTTGGAACACCGAAACCCGCAAGATCAAAACCCGAATCCCGGTTGGTGATAACCCCAATGACTTGACGATCAATAAAAAAGGCACCCTGGCCTATGTTGCCTGTGCTGATGATAACTCCGTAAGCGTGGTGGATCTGGTTCAGAATAAAGTAGTAGAAACATTGGTCGCTACCCTTTTCCCTGATGCACCTACGGGTTCAACCTCTAACAGTGTCGCCCTTTCTACCGATGAAAAAACACTTTACATCGCCAATGCGGATAATAATTGTCTGTCCGTATTTAACGTGTCGGATCCACTTCAAAGCAGCTCACTTGGCTTTATTCCCACCGGCTGGTATCCTACCTGCGTACGAACCATAGGAAAAACACTTTATGTTACCAACGGCAAAGGCTTTTCTTCTTTTCCTAATCCGAAGGGCCCGAATCCTATTGTCAAACAAACTAAAGCTGCTTATCAAGAAGGTGAAGAAGACAATGATCAATACATCGGAGGCTTAATGAAAGGAACGATGAGCATGATCATGACTCCTGGACAGGTAAGGTTGCAGCAATACACCAAACAAGTCTATCAAAACTCTCCTTACACCAAAGAAAGAGAAAAAATGGCAGAGGGTGAACCGGGAAACCCTATTCCACAACGCATTGGTGACCCCTCCCCCATCAAATATGTCTTTTACATCATCAAGGAAAACCGAACCTATGATCAGGTTTTGGGAGACATGTCAGCAGGAAACGGCGACACATCCCTTTGCCTGTTTCCAGAAGAAATCACTCCCAACCATCACGCGTTAGCCCGCAATTTTGTGCTGCTGGATAATTTCTATGTCGATGCCGAAGTCAGCGCAGATGGACACAACTGGAGCACTGCCGCTTACGCGAATGATTTTACTGAAAAAACCTGGGTAACGAGTTATGGCGGACGAGGCGGCGATTATGTGTATGAAGGGCAAAATCGAACCGCTTGGCCTAAAGGAGGTTTTATCTGGGATCATTGCAAACGGGCAGGAATCACGTATCGCACGTACGGTGAATTCGCGGATGACTACAAGGCAAATATTCCAGCAATTGAAGACCATTATTGCCCCTATTACACCTCCTGGGATACCTCGGTCAAAGACACCACGCGGGTGTCACAGTGGAAACAAGATTTTGATTCTTTGGTGAACGCTAATGCATTGCCACATTTGAACACTCTCCGGCTCATCAACGACCATACAGATGGATTTAGCAAGGGTGCCTATACCCCTTTTGCCCATATAGCAGACAATGACCTGGCTTTTGGTCTGTTTATCGAACATCTCTCAAAAAGTCCGGTCTGGAAGGAATCAGCTGTCTTTGTGCTCGAAGATGACGCACAAAATGGCGCCGATCATGTGGATGCACACAGGTCTATCGCTTTCGTAGTCAGCCCATACACGAAACGAAATTTTGTGGACCACACGATGTACTCCACCAACTCAATGTTACGTACCATGGAACTTATTCTGGGTCTACAGCCCATGAGCCAGCACGATGCAGCAGCTACACCTATGTGGCGGTGCTTTTCGAAAAAGGCAGATTTAAGTCCCTACAAAGCTCGAATACCTTCCATAAATCTTGATGACCGGAACGCCGCCGTAAACAATGAGCTACAACGTCGTTCGGACGCTTTTGATATGTCGGGAGAAGATCGGGTGCCCGACCTGGAGTTCAACGAAGTATTGTGGAAAGTAATCAAGGGGGAAAACGCAGAAATGCCTGCACCACGAAGGGCTGCGTTTTTACACTACTCAGAAGTGGACAAGGATTAGGACCGGCTTGTGTAATTTTTTCAAGGCAGCGCTTATTTTAAAGCAAAAAGTTCACATAGCACAAATAGTAATAAGAACCTGAAGTAGGTCAACTATGTGTGCTATGTGAACAATCTGGTTAATAACCCTTGCAAATGAGGTGTTTAGCAGTACATATCGTATGCAGCCCGAAGGTTGTCTGCAATGATTTGAGCAGAACGTCCCTCAATGTGCCGACGCTCCAGCATGTGAACCACCTGCCCATCTTTGAACAAAGCAATGCTGGGGGATGAAGGTGGAAACGGAGCAAGAAATTCGCGGGCTTTGGCCACAGCTTCCGTATCAACCCCGGCAAAAACGGTATAAAGTTTGAGCGGTTGCTTGCTGTTGTCAAGCGAAAGTTTAGCGCCTGGACGAGCCATGGCTGCTGCACAACCACACACACTATTTATAACCAATAACGCAGTACCTTCTTGATTTTCAAGAACTTGCTCTACTGCGTCTGGTGTGCTGAGTGGTTCAAAACCATGTTCGGTCAAATCCTGAGCCATGGGAGTGGTAAGTGCTATTGGGTACATCATTAGAATTGTTTCAAGTTAAGAGTTTCAAATTTCAATATCTCTGCCATCCTAAAATTTGGTGGCGAAAATAGAACGTTTCTGGTAACAATAAGTAACAAAATTTGTTTTTCGAGCTTGGAATACATGACAATTTCAAAAGAACCTACCATTTACTAAGGCTTCCATTCAAAAAACACAAAGCCATTTTTCCGGTAAATCTCCTTGATGTAAGGAAACTCAGGTATTGGGTTCAATCGATTCACTTTTGCTACAAAATACGTCGTTTTAGTTGGCTTGTTATAATACATCCCTGGAAGGTCATCCAGGGTCTTATCGGGGCCGGGATCTCGTTTGTCAGCGTAAAAAAGATGCGCATAACTTTTGAATCCGACTGGCTTAATGAAGCAATCCTCATTTGCTTTGCTTTCATAAAACTCAATAGCTGCACCTTGGGAATATCTTTCAATGTTGCTCACAACAAAAAGCAGGGTGCCTCCCACAAAAAGTGCTCCCCCGGCAAATACGACTTGAGCAGTCTGCCATGCTCGTTTTTTTATCCAAAAATATACGCCTGCAATACTGGATATCGCCAATACCAGTCCTGAAATCCCCTGCCAAAGCTCCCATTTTACATCGGCATCCAGATTAGCTAAAGCAAATGGATCCGCCGTAAAAAGTGGTTTAATCCATTCAAGATTTTGTCCTAAAAACGGTAGTGCCGCTACAACCAAACCAAGCATAACACCAAGTGTGGGGAGCAGCCAGGTCGTGATTTTGGGCAACACCCCCCACTTTATAGCACGCCACAACGTAACAGCCCCCAAATAGGTAAGCGGAAAATAACACAAGGAAGAATAATGTAGAATCTTGGTCTTTACTAGGCTGAACAGGATTAGTACAACCCAAAAAAGCAATTGCATCCAGGTGCCAAAATCAGAACGACGACAAGAGGCTAATGCATGGGTCTCCAACATCTCATCTTCACACTCATGGTCTCCCCATAAATTAGAGATGGCAAAGACAGAGGCCGGAAAACATCCCAGTAACAATACCACAAAGTGGTATCCCACAAACCCGCCATGGCCCGCATCTTCGGTCCTGAACAGCCTGATCTGATAGGTCAAAAACTCCTGTACAAACCATGGCCCATGCTGCCACACCTCCGCTCCAAACCATAACAATGCAGCCAGACCCGCTGAAAAAGAAAAATAGGTCAAATGAAGCCAGTAATCCTTGCCCTTAAAGCGATATTTCGCCCAATATAGCATCAAAACCAGCATTACAATTAGGTATGCTGTAGGGCCTTTCGTCAGAATTGCCAAGCCTATCAGGAAGCCTCCGCATAATAAATGCCGAAATTTTACCCAAAAAGATTGTGATTTTTGTTGGGAATAGAACCTCCAACGAAATTCAACAAACCCATATAATCCTGTGAAAATAAAGAAATTGAACCAGGGGTCAATAATTCCACTCCGGAAATATAGATGTGGAAGTAAACTACCCAACCAGGCAAGAGCCCACAGCCAACCAAACATTCGGTCATGCAGACGATTGCCGATATAAAAAACAAGCAAAAGGGTAGCCCAACCACAAACAGCATTCGGAAAACGGGCGGCAAATTCATTTACACCAAAAAGCTTCATGGAAAGCGCCTGCATCCAAAGAAACATAGGCGGCTTTTCCCAAAAAGCCTCAAAATCAATCTGAGGCCGCATCCATTCACCCGTATGAACCATCTCCCTGGCGCACTCGGCAAAGTTGATCTCGTCCCAATCAAATAGATGTACACTCCCCAAAAATGGGAAGAAAAATAGCAGAGCGAGACCGCTCAGCAAAAAGTAGTCGCGCCGCATAGAAAGTTATAACAAGAATTTCGCTTAATTGTTGAGTATTGATTGATGGATTGGCGGTTGATGGAATGGTTTTCCCAGGCCTGCAAGCATACTAAGCCTGGGCAAACCATTCCACCTATCAATCTATTCCAGTATCAATTCAAATTCCACACGGCGGTTTTGCTCCCGACCTTTTTCATTATCATTGCTTCCGATGGGGCGAGCTTCTCCAAATCCTGCAAAACGGATACGATCAGCCTTTATTCCCCGGAAAATGAGATAATCGTAGCAGGCTTTGGAACGATCCTGTGAAAGCTTCAGATTCTGCTCATCATCTCCCACATCATCCGTATAACCACTGATGGAGAGCGAATACGACCCGTTTTGACGCATTATGGCAACCACCTCGTCCAGGACATCGTAGGATGCATCTTTTAAGATAGCCTTTGCCGTTTCAAATTGGATGGCACGTGCAGCAGTAGCCAGTTTTTCCCGCGCCTCTTTGATCTCATTTTTCTCTTCCGTAACCGGTACTGCAACAATCGGGGCAGGTTTTTCCTCCTGTTTAACCACTGGCTTCTTCTCATCCGGACATCCTTTATTAGCGGCAGGACCCGAATTGTTAGGGCACTTATCGAGGTTGTCAGCTATGCCATCACGATCAGCGTCCGGGCAACCTTTGATCGGACCTGGCTGGGTTGGGCATAAATCCTTTTCATCGATGATACCATCACCATCCGAATCCTTGGCTTGCGGACAGCCTTTATTAGCAGCAGGACCCGAATTGTTAGGGCACTTATCAAGGTTATCTTCAGTACCATCACCGTCTGCGTCTGGGCAACCATTAACTGGGCCTGCCTGCGTAGGGCATGGGTCCTTTTCATCGATGATACCATCACCATCCGAATCCTTGGCTTCTGGACAGCCATTATTAGCAACAGTACCCGAATTGTCAGGGCACTTATCTAAGTTATCGGCTACGCCATCACCATCCGTGTCCGGGCAACCGAGATTGGTCCCAGGCTTGTCCGGACAAAAATCTTCTTCATCAGGCACGCCATCTCCGTCGGTATCCTTTTTCTCCGGGCACCCCATATTGGCTTCTGTTCCTTTTTCATCCGGACATTTATCATTTTTGTTTGA
>CANJPT010000043.1 GCA_947476195.1 Lewinellaceae bacterium
AGGAACAGGCGCAGTTTGGCGATTTCTACGGCTTCGCGCATAATGTCCACGCCATAGAGGTTTTGAACGATGATGCGTTTGTAGATGAAGTAGTCGCGGTTGGGGTGGCGCTCGCGGTCGTTGGCGTCTGCGAGCGTTTTTTCAAAATCTTTAAATTTTCCGGGCCGCGTTGCCGTAAAATCGGCCATTTGGTCGAGGCAGATTTCGTATAGCGGCTCCAGGATATTGAGCGCGGCAAACAAGAAGGCCCCTGAACCGCAGGTTGGGTCAAGCACGCTCAGGCGTTCGAGCGCGGCAAAAAAATGCCGGATGAATGGCGGGTCCTCGTTCAAGCGGAGGGCATCCTGTGCAAAGAGCCGGATGTCGAGATTGAGGGTGATGAGGTCGTTGATATGCTGGACTTCACCACCGGTCATTTTCGCCCGCAAATCCTGATATCGCTGGCGGCGTTCCACGGTTTCTCGCCACCATTCGGTGGGCAACCCGGCTTCGGGTGGGGCTTCGCGGTTCCAGCATTTGCGGCGTTCGGGGAGATTGGGTTGGTTGGTGTAGAGGCCTGCTGCCACGTCTTCGGGCAACGGGAAGGACTGGTCAAGCGGCTCGTTTCGGCGATAGTCAAAGGTAATGCCGTGCCGAACAGCGGGATAGATGTAGCGGTCGGGATCGGCAGCGAGCAGTTGGAAAGCGGGTTTCAAGGCTGCGCCTTTTCGCTCGGCTTCGTCAAACAGGAAGGGGATGATGCAGTTTTTGGAGATATAAACGGTGATGTCTTCCTTGGTGTAATAGGCGCCCATGTCGGCGCGGTCGTTGATGTATTTTTCAAAAATATAGCCGATCACATCGGGATTTATTTCATCGCCTGTGCGGCCGGGGCGGTTGTCGAGGTGCCATTCGAATCGATCAAAAAACGCGAAAATGCGTTCAAAAGCCTCATCAGAAACGGCAATTTCGGGGTAACGCTCTTCCAGTTCGTGTACATCAAAAAGCCCGCCGTTGAGGTAGGGCACCTGACCAATCAGAGCGGGTTTGTCGCTTTTTTTGTTCAGCCCTTCATGGAAGAGCACTAGCAGGAATTGGCGGTAGAAATTGTAAAAGACGCCTTTCCCTTGTTGTTCGCGCACTTCGCGGAGTTTGTCGCTGAGGTAATTTGGGTTGTTGTCCAGAAAGCGTTTTTTCTGGATAAAATAGCAGAACATCAGGCGGTTGAGCATGAGTGAGGCGTACCATTCCTGGTCGCCTTGTGCCTTGATACCTTTTATAAACCCGAGAAAAGCAGAGTGTTCTTTTTTGAAACCGTCGTAGAATTTTTTGGTGACCTTTTCAGCGTTGGCTCCGGCGGCTTCCTGTACCCGGGTCAGCACATCCACGATGGTGATGTTTCCTTCCTCGTCGAGGTCAAAAAATAGCCCGCGCACTTTCTGGTAGAGCAGTTCCACATCCTGCCCGCGTTGCCAGCGTGTTTCGATGAATTTGGGTGGGCGGTTGGGCAGCCGCAGCACAAATTGCCAAACCTGTTCCGAGCCGTCGCGGTTGGCAAAAATGATGACGTGATAGTTTTTTACCTTTTCAAATTGTCGGCTGATGGCGCGGCGGGCGTTTTGGTCGGGTATTTTTCCGTTGGCGTCGGGGCTGCATTGCAGGACGTAGAAGTCGCGTTTTTCGGCAACGGCTTGCAAAGCAAAGGCGTTTTCTCCGGCGCTCAAGGTTCGGGTAAGCGGTTTGTGGTCCCAGCCGAGTTCGTTGAACAGGTTGCGGAACTCGGCAGCCTGGATGTGTCGGGCGAATGCGTCTTTTTTCATGGGTTATCGGATGCCGAGTGAGCAGATGATTTGAGGTTCCGCAGGCTGGTTATTGTCTTCGTCGCGGATGACGAGTTTGTGTTGTTCCCAAAGCGAGAGCACGAGTTCGGCGAGTTTTTCGTCATTCACGAGTTTGAATTCGCGGTTGAGGGTTTCGCGGGCGTATTCGCGCAGGGGGAAGCGAAAGATGTCGTCCAGAGCGCGTTTCAAATCTGCGGGTGGTTGGAACAGTGTGTTCTTTGTTTCATCATTGAATAAGGTGAGGCGCTGGAAAACCTTGTATTTGATGCCGGTGCGTTTTCCGAGTGTGCCCGCCATGCTTCGTTCTTCGATGGCAATTTCATCCAGGCCCATTTTTACCAAATCGTGGTGATTGGGTAAACGTTCGAGCGCAGGTTCTTCGGCGTTGCAAGCCGCCGCTTTCAGGATACGGAATTGGTTTTGCGTAACCGTTTTGCCTTGCTCGTCGAGCCAGATCAGCGCATCGTTTTCTCGCCCGGTGTGGGCATAAAGGATGACGCCGCGCTGCGGATCCTCGCCGTTGGGCGATTTGGTGGAAAAGGAAACTTTGGGCAAGTCGGGGATCAACTTTTTGAGTTTGGGGTCGGCATCGGTGGCATTTTTCCAGATTTGGTAGGCATAAGACGACAAATCCACTTCAAAATCGCTGTCCACTTCGTCGAGGATGCCTGATTTTTCGGAATACAGGTCGTGGATGTTCACCGGGTCGCCGTCAAAAAACACTTCATCGGAGCCGACCACTTCGGCGTTTTCGCCGATGCGGGTGCGCAAGCGAGCGCGCAGGCGGATGATGTTTTCGATGCCGTCTTCCGGCAGGAAGGAGTAGCAGAGGATTTTGTCGGATTGCTGCCCGATACGGTCTACACGCCCCGCACGCTGGATGAGCCGGATGATGGCCCAAGGCAGATCGTAATTGACGACGATGTGTGCGTCCTGCAAATTTTGCCCTTCCGAAAGCACATCGGTAGCGATGAGCACCCGGAGTTCCTGACTGCCTTTCACTACCTCACGTTTGTTATTGCTGACCGGGCTGAACCGATAGGCAAATTCATGTGGGTTGATGCTGTTGCCAGTAACGCTTTCCATGGAGACAATGCCCCTTTTTTTAAGTTTTTCCGAGAGATAGGCAGCGGTGTCGGCGTATTGAGTAAACACGAGCACTTTTTTGTCGGGGTATTTTTTGCTCAGGAGGTTTTCGAGTGCATTCAGCTTTCGGTCGTTTTCCTAAGTCCATTTGCGGGCGATGTCGAGGATTTTAAGCAGGTTTTTACTGTCGGCCTCTAGGTCGCCGACCAAGATTTTTTTGAAAAACCGGGTGTCAATCCAATCGAATTTGTCTTTGTACTTTTTGGTTTCAAAAAGCTGGTAGGCTTTTGCAGCTTCCCGCTCGTAGTTGTCGGCGGTGATGTGGATGCCAATTTTTTCTTCTTGTTCGTCTTCCGGATTGTCGTCAGTATCCTGGTCTTCGATAAAGTCATCCAACACATCGGCGATATGGGTGCCGATGGGCATTGGTTTGCCATTTTGCAAGGACTGCAAGGCCACATAATTGCGCAGGATGTGGCGGCTCAGGGATAAAAGGAAGGCCCAACCACTGCTTTCCAGGCGTTTGAAAAGGTTGGTACGGCAAAAACCACGCAGTCGCTCGCCTGCCCGCGAGAGGTTTTCAAGGATAATTTTTTCTTCATTGTTGGCCGTCTTTTCTGCTTTTCCATCAATATACTTTGCCAATCCGTAACGCGGCAGGTTCAATTCATTTACGATATCCACCACCTTTTGAGAATATAATTGGGCGTATTGATCCGTCAGGTCATTCGGATCAAAGGGGTACTCCACTTTTTTGGGCATGCGATCCGGGAAATAGGAGCGTGAGCCATCGGAGAAAGTGAGGTATCGTCGGTTGATGGCGGGGTCGGTTTCAGCGTAATTATTTTTAACAAAACTGCGGGTTCTGCGCACCATGAAATGCCGCAGCAATTCCCGCCAGTCATCGGAAAATGGACTAAGTTCAAAGGCTTTGATGCCTCGCACGAAGGTTTCCGGGTGTTGTGAAGCAAAGTCCGTTGCACCACCGAGGCTCTGAATATAGGCTTCCGGGCTGATGCCCAAATCGGTGTCTTCGGGAATGAACAGGCTTAGTTGGTTGGCCAGGTCCGTATAGGATTTGTTGTAAGGCGTAGCTGAAAGCAACAGGACTTTGGAATCATTTTCCTGAATGTACTCTTTGATTGCTTTGTAGCGCTTGGATTCTCTGTTGCGGAGGTTGTGACTTTCGTCAATGATGACGAATTTGTACCGTTTTCGTTCTGACAATTTGCGCTGCACGTTCCCCAAGGATTCGATGTCAGCGTGGAGGTCGTATTCCTGTTTGTATTCCGCCCACATTTTTTGAAGGTTGGGCGGGCAGATGATGAGCGTTTTATAGAAAAAATCTTCCTGAAACACCCTCGCCACTGCTGCTGCTGTGATGGTTTTGCCCAAGCCTACCACGTCTCCGATAATTACTCCACCGCGTTTTTGAATGTGGTAAGCCGCTATTTTTACGGCTTGTTGTTGGAAAGTCAGCAGCCGGTCAGCAAATATCTTGGGTAGCCGAAACTCATTCAGGCCAGCCCGTGCTTCTTGTGACAGGTGGTAGGCGATTTTGAGGTAGATGTGATAAGGCGATTTTGAGGTAGGCCAACCCGCGAGGATTGCTTCGATTACCTCTTTTGAAATATCTACTCACCACCGGTCGTCCCATTTGTCGGTAAACCAATTGGCTAATTTTTGGGAGGCATCACCGTCCACGACATCTACGTTCAATTCCCCTTGTGCGCTCAAACCCGAAAAAGTGAGGTTGCTACTGCCGACAAAGCCAACGATGGGTGCGTTTCGCTGGGTGGTGTAGGCGAGGTAAAGTTTGGCGTGAAGGGTGTTTTTCAGGTACAGTTTGATGGCCAGTTTGCCAGTTTTGATTTGGTCAACCAGTTTATTCAAATAAACTTCATCGCGGGTAGTTGGATGGCCGATGGTAAGTTGTCGGCGGAATTCCAGCGCCATTTGCTGGCGTAAACGGGTCGCTTGTTCGTTTGAAATGGACTCTGGTTCATGGAAAAAATCGCGGAGCAAATCGTCCGGTGCTTTGTGAATTCCTACAAGCAGTTGACAAATACGGTGTTTTCCTATTGCATCGCCTTTTTCTGTTTCCAATACGGTATCACCGGGAAGGTTTTCTATCAAATCTGCCAATTGCTGCCAACCGCGTAGATTGAAGTATCCGACACAGAAATCGGCCCTTTTTGATGTGTCGAGTGTTGCACGAAGTTCATCAGTGAGCCGAAGGGATTGGTTGTCAATGATTTTGGGCATAAAAGGCTGTTTTAATGCGCAAGTATAAACTATTTCTTGCAGCACATCCAACCTTATACGTTTATTGGTCTGAAGTTGTCGCCTAATCACCCCACCTGAAAAGTCCGCATGCTCATGCCCCCATATTCCACCGACTCATACACCTGTTTGATTTCTTCTTTGCCATCGGCCAAGCCCAGGGTGTACAGCATCGGAATATAGTGATCTGTAGTAGGTACAGCTAGTTTCCCGGCGGTGCCGATCTCTTCGTAATTGGCCAGGGCCGCATAGTCGCCTGAAGCGATCTTGCCAGCTACCCAGGTATCGAATTCTATGGCCCAGTCATATGGTTTGTTGTCTCCTATTTGAAGCTTTGGGATGCTCATGCGCAGGTTGTGCACGATGTTGCCGCTGCCAATGATAAGTACGCCTTTTTCGCGTAAGGAGCGCAATTCCTTAGCAAGGTCAAGGTGGTATTGCATCGGCTGGTAATAGTCGATACTTACCTGGAACACGGGTACATCCGCTTCTGGAAAGAGGTGATGAAGGATGGTCCACGCGCCATGATCCAGTCCCCATTCATTGGTTTCATGCAGCAGATGGCTCAGGAGCGCTGCTTCTTTGGCGGTGGCCGGAGAACCTGGTGCAGGATATTCCATATCGAACAAGGCCTGTGGGAAGCCACCAAAGTCGTGGATCGTTTTTTGTTTTTCGCTCACATTCACAAAGCTTCCCCGGGTAAGCCAATGGGCTGAAACGACCAGAATGGCTGAAGGTATTTTACCGTCTTTTTTGAATTCAGCACCCAGTATTTTCAGGCTTCTGGTAAAATCATTGTCTTCCAGCGCATTCATCGGACTGCCATGACCAACAAAAAGGGCCGGCATTTTACCCGCTTTTGCCGCGCCAATAGAAGGTTCTATCATGGTTTGAAAATCCTGAAGTTTCATATTGATGGTAGCTAAGGGCAACATTGCCAAGGATTTGAGAAAGTCGATGCGGTTCATTTTTCAAATACTTATTTAATGTTGCAAATATAGGTGTTGACACAACTATATTTAAAAAAGGTTTGCATCTGATTAAGACGTGTATGTATACTATGTAGTATTACCAGATCCAACACATAGACATAGCGGAAAAATTATATAAGGCCGTCATGAAGTCTCGGGTACGCAGTTCATTTCTTTTTTCCAAATTTCACCGCGATAGAAAGTCCGGTATTCAGGCTACTAAAGTTCCAATCGCTTGTATTGGGGAAAATGGAGGTGACATTCAGGTTAATGGTCACCGGTTTAAGGTGCATTCCAAATTGCACGCCTATTTCTGGCAGGAACATGGGAGAATCTTTTTCAAGATTTTTGATGTATAAGAAATCCTGCGCGTCAATCGTATAAGAGACCAATCCTTTGCGGTATACCAAATTTGAAAGCCGAAGTGCCAGTCCAGCCTGGAATTGATGGCTTTGATAATTTATGCCAGGCTGGATAAACCAACGCTTCATTTCAAATTCAGCCGTTCGATCTGCTCCGTAATGGCTACATAGATTCCCTGAACTAAAACCAGCAAACAGACTTGCAGCCCCCTTTGGTAATTTTTCATAGATGCCTACGGCAGCCTCCCACAAATAGAAATCAGTGCCAACATCAGTATGGTTTCGCACACTTTTTTTCCGTGGGCCAAAGTAATTGGCCATCACAGCCAGATGCTTAGCAGGACTGTACACGGCCTGAATTTCCAGGGCTTGAAAAACGAGACCTCGTCCCCAACCAAAACCAAGAATAGCATCCCCTTTATTAGTAAGGCAGGGGATGTTCAGCATATTGGGTGCATAATTGTATGTCTGGCTAAATGCGCCTATAGGCAAGGTTAAAACAATGAAAAAAAGGAGGAGATTGTTTTTCATAAATTTAATACTGTTTATCCCCCTTGATTGCCTTTTGTATTTTCTTTTTTTTAAACAACTCCTGCAATTCGATAGATATACCTAAGCCCATGTTCGATGAATCAAACCCATATTCTGAGGCACTTTGGGAAGCCAGAAGGACAAGATTGAGTGAAATGGTGAAAGGTTTAAAGTGGAAGCCAAGGTTTCCACCGAACTCTGGGAACCAAAAGGGAGAATTTTTATCTAAATTTTGTATAACCTGGATATCTGAAGGTTCTATGCGATAATCGATATTTCCGGAGGGGAAACTAAGTCGCACCAATCGCATACCCATTCCAAGCCGAAACCAATCGGTTTTAAACGTAAAGGTAGGTTGGACAAAAAAGCGTTGTAATCTGATATCAGCTATTCGATCAATACCATAATTATTCTGCATCTCTCCCAGTCCCCATCCCATATAAAGTGCTCCGGTACCAAAAGCGATTGGCCTGTACCCACCTACGGCAGCTTCTATGAGATAGCCTACTGAGCTTTGAACATAGGTAGGTCCACTAAAGAAATTGGTGTTTTCAAAACTGTTTCGGGTATGGAAATAATTGAGCATTACGGTGCCTTGCTTGATTGGACTGTAGGATGCATGAAAATCCCCATTAAGTGTTCCTGGATTGCCGCTTATAGCTGCCGTGACAACGCCGTCTCCTTTTTTTTCAATATAAGGAGTTTGAAGAGAATTGGGAGCGTAATAGTAATGGACGCAACCTGTACCAAAAAAAATCAAGGAAATAGATAGTAGGAGAAGTGTGCGCATAAGGTCAGAGACGGCTGATTAATCAATAAATCGCGCCCGGTAGCACTTCAAATCTAGTGCTACTGGGCTGCGGATACATCGAAGGTTTTTATGTTTACTGCTTAAAATGATCGGAAAACTTTTTGTCTTCAATCAAGCGGTTATCCGTCAGTGTATTCAAAAATGCAATCAGGTCAGATTTGTCATTGGCCGAAAAATTCATGCGCTTCGGTTGACCATTGGTCTGCAAGTCCCCGTGAAGTTTGGGGTGATTTTGGATTCCTGTACTATAAAAGTCAAGGACTTCGTTCAGACTGGCAAAGCGGCCATCGTGGATAAATCATCTGGAAGCTCGGGCAGGTTTAGATATTCCGAGAGCAATTAGGTCTCCTCTTTTGAATAATAAGTAGTACGAAAAGTCAGATTTATAGGCTCCCACCAGCAAAAAGAAGGTAAATAAAACTAAAACAGGTATTGTTTTTTTTATAATTCCGGTTTTTTAATGCTGAATAGAAAGCGAAATTGTTTATTTAAAAGGGTTTGCAAAGCGTACATCTGCCAACATTTTTTCATCGCGCAAGGTGCGAAGGAAGGCTACTAAGGCCTCTTTTTCTGTTGAAGAGAAGTTGAAGTTTTTAGGCGTGCCATTGGGGTTTTTGAGCTTATCACTTAGGTTTACATGCGATTTAATGCCATTACTGTAGTGATCCACCACCTGCTCTAAGGTTTCAAAACGTCCGTCGTGCATATAAGGTGCAGTGAGCGCGATATTGCGTAAGGCGGGTACTTTGAAAGTGCCCATGTCTTGAGCCAAATTTGTAATTCCGCCAACGCCAGTATCCGTAGGATTTTGATCCAGACCATTTGATGCAGACTGTACTGTAGGTATCGTCAACGTTGAGGTATGGCAGGTAGCACAGTTGTTCAGATAAATCTTTTTTCCTAAATTTTCTTCTGTAGTAAACTTTGCAAATGCCTGAAACTCAAAGCCAATGTTTTGTTGACTGGCCTCAAACTGTGCCTGAGCCGCTTCATCAAATTTGCTTTGAAAAGAGGAAAGGGCATGAACAAAGCTCTGAATGGCTTCTGTTACCCGTTCTTCTGTCGCAATTCCATCCCCAAATGCTTTTTTGAAAAGAATGGCGTAATAGTCCTGATTATTCACGGCAGCAACTACCTCGCTCATGGACATATCCATTTCCTTGACATTGGCGAGGGAGGCGCGGCTTTGTTCCTGAACTGTTTTAGCACGGTTGTCCCAAAAAAGTGAATTGCCGGTGTTTTCATAAGCGCCTGAAAATGAAGGAACAGCACTCAAAGCGATGGCGTTACGTACGCCGTCACGGTCAAATACACCTTTGCTTACAGCGGCATTATCGCCGAAGGCTAATTCTTGTTTGTGGCAGGTTGCACAAGCAATTTTGCCATCTTTGGAAAGACTTTTATCGTAGAAAAGGACCCGTCCCAACACAACGGCTGCTGGTATTGATGCTTGTGCAAACCCGCCATTGCCAGTAAAAGACAAATAATTGGGAAGCACTACATTATAATCAGTGGGGAGTTCGGGCAGATTGAGCTTTTGGGATAAAACAGCCAGTTCATCAGGCGAGTAATAATAGTAACTGAAATCGTCAGTTTGGCAACTAAATACCAGAAAGGAGCTGAGAATGGCAGATAAGGCAAAGATTTTTTTCATAGTTCAGGTAGTATTTTGTGCTCAGGATTGGGTGAAACTAACAAGTTGTGATTAAACTATTCCTTAATAGTAGCCAAAAGTAAGGTTCAATCTTTTGTCAGGGTTTTGTCAAGACACGCTTTACGAAAGATTTAACTTCCCAAAGACGCGCATTTCCAGAATCTGGTTGGGCAGAGTCTCCAGATTTTTTTAAAAAAAAACCCGTTTCCACAGTAATAATCTGTGGAAACGGGGCTGTCAAATGGTCAATGTCCAATCGGCTGTAGTATTCTACTCTTTTGCCTTTTTGGGATTGTTGCGATCCAAAACCTCATCTACAAGACCATATTCTTTGGCCTCCAGGCTGCTCATCCAATTGTCACGATTGCAGTCTATTTCAATTTTTTCATAGGGCTGACCCGTATGATGCGCCATGACGTCGTACAACGACTTTTGCATTTTTTTGATGAGCTTGTAGGAGATCTCAATATCAGAAACCTGTCCTTGAGCACCGCCTGATGGTTGGTGGATCATTACATGGCTGTGGAACAATGCACTGCGCTTACCTTTTGCGCCGGCTGCGAGTAATACTGCCCCCATAGATGCTGCCAGTCCGGTACAGATAGTGGCCACATCCGGCGCCACGTATTGCATCGTGTCATAAATGCCAAGGCCGTCAATTACTGATCCGCCGGGACTATTGATGAACATTTGTACGTCACGCTTTGGGTCAGTACTTTCAAGGAAAAGTAATTGCGCCTGAATTACATTGGATACATATTCTGTAACGGGAACACCCATGAAAATAATGCGGTCCATCATCAGGCGGCTGAATACATCCAGAGATGCTGCATTCATCTGTCGCTCTTCAATGACATAAGGCGTGAACGCCTTGATGCCTGGTACCGAAGCACCCATATATTTTTCAAGGTGCATGGTGCTCATGCCAAGATGCTTCGTGGCATACTTCTGAAATTCGTTTTTGTCAAACATTTTTGAAACCTGTTTTTAGCGCAGTAGCTCTTTAGTTTTTTGAATCAGAGGCCGGTGCGCTTGTTTTGTGAGGTAAAGGAAACAATTATAACGCCACAAGGTTACGTTAATTGTTTATTCCTCGTCTAGTGTAGTGCGCATGGCTACATCTTCAGATTGCTCTACTTTTGCCTTGGCGGTCACCTCTTCCACAATTTTGTGAAACTCATCGGATGAAACGGCTTTATCGGCCAGTGTTATTTGTCCACGAACTGCTTCAAGCAATTTATCAGATTCGAGTTCACGACGGGTGTTTTCTACGTCTTTTTCGTCCTTCATGAGGCGCTCAATGCTGCTTTCCATAATATTGTCTGGAAGATTGGACTGAAAATAATTGCGAACACGGCGGCCATATTCAGCTTTTAATTCAGCGTCAGAAACATCTACACCAAACGCCTCCATTAGGTCTTCACGGATGATTGACCAACGAAGATTAGCTGAAAATGCTGGGTATTCGCGCTCAATTTGATCAGCACCAAGTTTTCCCTGATTGGTTACGCCGAGCCAACGCTTCAGGAAGTTGTCTGGAAGTTCAATTGTGTTCAATTCCAACAGGCGCTCTTGCAGGGTGCGGAAGAGCAATGCATTTGAACGAACATCGTAGAATTGAAGGATACCTACTTTCAATTTTTCGATGGCTTCTTCTTTATTGTTGACGCCCTCGCCAAAATAGCCGTCATAAAACTCCTGGTCAAGTTCAGCATCTGCCACCCGACTCACTTCTTCTATGATGCCTTCGAACCAATCACCTACCTCCCGGTTATCGTCTTCAGGAAGGGCAAGGATGTATTTGCGGTGCATATCTTCTTTCTCGTGTGCTTCAACCGCACGTGCATTATAGCGCAGCGAATCGCCCGTTTTTAACGTGAGCAATTTGGCTTTAAGCACTTCATCCTTGATATTTTTTACGAGAAAGGTCATTTGAGTTTCCCATCCACCAGCTTTTACTTCACCGGATTCTGATTCCAATTCATGGGCTGCAATGCGCAGGATATCGTTGTCTTCAATGCCATCAGTAGGATTGCTGCGTTTGCCAACGCGTTTGCGGGCATATTGAAGATCTTCTTCCGCGAGTTCATCGAGATTGCTAATCGTGAGCCGCTCATAGGTATGGGCTTTATCAATGCCCTGAATTTCAATTTTGGGCACATAGCCAACCTCATAATCTATGGCATATTCCGGGTCAGGATTGCTGATATTGATAGAAAATTTCATCTGCTGATCATCAGCAGGTAAAGGTTGCCCCAGGATATTGAGTTCAGATTCGCGTAAGTAAGCTACCAATTCTTCGCTGAACATCTCATTGAGTGTCTCTGTAAAAATGGATGAGCCGTACATTTTTTTAATATGGTCCAAAGGCACCTGGCCTGGGCGGAAGCCTTTTACAGGCACCCTTTGGCGAACTTTTTTAAGTTCAGCATCAAGTTTGGGCTTTAGTGCGTCGCGGGTAATCGTGACGGTGAGGATAGCGCTACAATTGTCTATGTCTTTACGAACGACCATGGTTAATTTGATAATTTGATAATGTGGTCAATTTGATAATTTGGCCGATTTGAAAACATGTGGAATGGCCCATACTACTGGACATTTTTGTTTTGTCCCCAGACCTGTAAGGTTTTTGAAAACCTTATAGGTCTCGATTTTAGAAGTTGTCCAATAGTCTGGGAATGACCAACGGATAGGAACGTTTTTGACAAAAAAAAGATTTGGCAAATTTTTAAAATTTGCCAAATCTAAGAAATTCAAACCGGATAAATTACAAATCAATCCCTGGGTTAAGTTGTGCGGGCGGAGGGACTCGAACCCCCATGCCTCACGGCGCCAGATCCTAAGTCTGGTACGTCTACCAATTTCGCCACGCCCGCTCTGCTTGCCTATGCCCGTTTAAAGGCGAAGGCGGGTTAGTCAATCAACCAACATTTTTGTAAAAAAGTGGCTTATTCCTATCAAACACGTCAATTTGGATTCAAAAAAACGGAATTTTGATATCTCCAGAGTACCTGCTTTCGCCTAAAAGAGGCTATAGCGGTTAAGAGGGACGCAAAAGTAACGCCTTCTATCAAATAACCAAGCGAAGACTTTTGAAAAATATGAGAAATCTTAAATTTTTAATTCTTAACTTGTTCTGAAGTTGGATTTTAGCCTGCAAGGGGCAAATTTTAGTGGATTGAGCGTTATAATTTTCGCCAGATCGCCCGCATACGCCTACCAATTTTGCCTTGACTGAAATAAAATTTGCTCGCTTTCGGCTCAAACCAATTTCAGAACAAGCGCTTAGTCCATCAATCGGCATTCTACACGACGGTTTTTCTGACGATCGGTTTCGGTGTCATTACTGGAAACAGGCCTGGTTTTCCCGTAACCTTTATAACTGATCTGGTTGGCACTTATATTTTTGGCTAACAAAGCATTATACACAATTTGGGCGCGTTGCTCGGATAGAAGCTGATTACTTGCTTCATCGCCTATATTATCGGTGTGCCCCCCGATCTCAAAATGGAGCGAAAGGTTTTTTTGTAGCACCTGGGCGAGCTTTTCCAGCGCAGGTTCGGCCTCTGGATGAAGTTCAGCTTTCCCAAAGTCAAATAGCAGCGCATCCTGCATCGAATATTTCTTTTCTACCAGAAGGTCTTGTTCGATGCGGGCGTTTTCATCTGCCACAATGCTGAAATCATCAAAGAGGTAATAGCCGATTCGTTTGGTTTTTTTCCAGAATTCAAGTGCTTGGTTTTTTTCATCTAATTGCATGCGCGCTTCGTCGTCCATATTGATATCGGTAATGGCGTCAGAAAAAAAGTTGCCAAAAAGGAAATATTTGTAGCCGCCGCGGTCTGCTTTAAACGCCAGGGAAATCTTACGCCATTTTCCCTGAGTTTCTACGATCTGTGCCAGATTCACCTGAGGTTTCACCGCAAAGTCGAGCTGACTGGTCATGAAGTTTTCTGCTGTGGTGATTTTCGTGTCGGAAAAATAAAATCCAAAATTGCCGCAAAAAGTTGGGCGTATTCCAGTAGTGCGACCATACACCTTATTTAAGTGCTGGCTACCGAGTGAATCGTTGGTGTAGACCCAAAAGCTGAGTCGGTAGGTCGTGCCTTTTTCGAGGGGTTTTGCAAGTGTTCCTTGTATCAATTCATGATAATCAAAAGCAAATTGACCATCCTGAAAAGGGTGATACATGATTAGTCCCATCATACGATTGCCTTTGTGGGGTTTTGGAAAAGTTGGGCAACCATTTATGGAGTCCCAGACGAGAAGGTCGGGTGTTTGCACCTTAAAGGTTTTCCAGCCTGCGGCACTGGTATTTACAATGTCTGATACCCCGGAAAACTGGCAGGGTTTGGGAGCTACTTGCCAAACGCCCGCTTCTTTGGGTGCCTGGCGCTCAAAGCTGCCGTTTATGACCAGGTTTTGAGCTGGGCAATGGCCATAAATAAAAAGGCAAAAAAGGGAACTGATCCAAAGGTGACGTCGCATAGCTGTTTTATGCTTAAGAACGAAAGGGTAGGGGACAGGAAGGTTTAAACCTTCCGGCAAACCAAGATTACTTTTTTATTTTCAACTGCTGTAGCGGCAAAAAGATAAACCTCACCGCCATCTGCTAGTCCAAGTTTTTGACGGACATGATCGGGATTGTCCGGGAAATTGCGACAGGAGATATTGGCCTTTCCTTTTGGAACGGAAGTTTGCACAACCTTTTTATCGTATTTGCAAACCTGTTCAATCACAAAACTTCTGGCAGGTAAATCTGATACAAGTTCTTTTGAAGTATACAAATGCGTATTTACGTGAAGTTTTGCCAAGCCAAACCGTTGCGCAAAGGAACGAAAGGCCCCTGCTTTTAAAACGGCCGGATTGGGTTCGTAGAGGAATTGAAGCGGGGGGGAAAACGGAGCTTCTGCAAGTTGTTCCTCGTCCCAGGTGAAGTCAAAGCTTATTGGGTCGTTATCTGAAAGGGCAACGGCCGAGATAAGGATCTTGTCCTTCGGTGTTGCTTTGCGTTCGAGCAGGTACAATACCTCCCGGCAATCACCTTCAGCGGCAATTACCCAGATCCTGCTGACTTGTCCCAATTGATTGGCTGCAAGCCGGAGGTCGAGCAGTGGAGCCGTCTTTAAAAGTACTTTAGGTGACCTTTTTAAGATCAGATCCCGGATCTCCAATATGTTCGGGGAGCAATCGGCTAATTGAAATACTTTACCCTTTCTTTCATCCCTGCGAGCCGGGTCTAAGTAGATTAGGTCGAATGATGCTGTTGTTCTTTCCAGAAAATCCTTGGCGCTACTATTTTCAAAATGCACCTTTTGCATACCTAATCTGGCAAAATTGTGCTGGGCTGCGGCCAGTAGTTCGGCATTTTGTTCTACATATATCATTGATTCAAATTGCTGCGCAAAGAAATAGGAATCCACGCCGAGGCCTCCGGTAAGGTCGGCCATTTTTTGGCCTGAGCACAATCCTGCTTTAAATTTTGCGGTGCGCTCTGAAGAAGCCTGCTCCAGTGAAATAGCGATTGGAAATTCCATGCCTTCCCGATACCAGGTGGGGATTTTTGGCCGAATTTTTTGTAATGCCTGGATTTGTGCTGCGGCCAAAGATATTTGTATTGCCGGATACTTTTTGGCGGTAAGGGCCAATTGACGTGGGTCGTCGTTGCGGTGTTGCCAGATGAAATCCTGTAGTGGTGTGAGCGGCATGGTGCGAAGGTATGGAGTGAAAATACAAAAAGCCCGGACAGTTGAAGATTTGCCATCGGGGCTTGTCTTTGAGCATTAACGGTTGCCCTCATACCAATTTACCGACCCTGATTTTTCCCGTATTGCTGGTAGGGTAAATGCAGGAAACATTGAATGCCAAAGGACCTTCAATTTGTTGTTATCGAATTCTTTTTAGAAATTCATAATTTGCGCCTTTCAGTTCATATTGAACTGGGCTAGGATCTTTTCAACTAATGAAACAAAAAAGGTACCTTCTTATTGGCTTGGTTTTCGGAACAATCATCGGGTGGGCCATGGGTTTTCTTCGCCTGCCACTGATAGAAAAGAACTACTCTTTTTGGGTAGGTTTTGTAGCAGCGTTGTCACTTGTATCGCTCGTGCTTCTTCTGTTGTCTGCAAGGAACACGAATTTTCTGCTTGGACGGATTGGGGAGAAATCGGTAGCAGGATACTCCACCGGGGCGCTGGCTCCAACTTTCATTTGGATAATACTGACGGGAGTGCTTGTATCAGGAGGCGTTATGGGTGGATTGACCGTCTACCGCCAGTACGGGTCCTTCAAACTTCAAATTCATCATCAGGATAAGAGGCTGCAGGAAATGGCGGCTTTGCTCGAGTCTTTGAAGAAAACTGATCTGGAGCCGCTGATGCACAGCATACTGGATGATGTTAGGGAAGAACTGAAGCGCAGCCCCGACAGGACACTGCGGGATACCACGATCGCCAGGATAGCATCGTTGAGTTTCGCTTTCAAGCCTTACAAATATGTAGAAGGAGATAGCCTTTCAAAGAAGGCATACAGCCCTGGGCGAGGTCAGCTCTTGCAGGCATTGGTACTGATGAAAATTGATTCAGGATCTTTCAACCTGATAAAACTTAAAACGGTCTTTACCGGGGCAGATTTGCATGGGGCAGATCTGAAAGGAATTAATTTGACCGGTATTAATCTCAAAGAAGCAAATTTAAAAGATGCTGACCTGAGCGGATCAAACCTGAAAGGGGCTTTTCTGGGCGAAGCAAATTTTTGGGGTGCAAAATTGAACCAGGCAAACCTGAGTCATACAGATCTAAAAAGAGCCGATCTGAGCTGGGCTCAATTGAATCAAGCAATCCTCACCTTGGCAAACCTGAATGGAGCAAACCTTACCAATGCTCAGCTGCTCAAGGTCGACTTGACGAACGCAACTTTGCAGTGGTCACAATTAGGCGGAGCATTGTTCAACGAAGCAAATCTGAAAAGTGTTAACTTATTAGGCGCCAATCTTAGCAACGTAAATTTGAGTCAGGCAAATCTGCGTGAGACCGACTTAAGATTGATAAACTTAAGCGAAGCGGATCTCTTGGGTGCGACATTAGACAATGCCTTAGTAGATGAAAAATGGCTGGAAAAATTAAACCAATGGCGACCTGCCGGAGTGAAAGAATTACAAGAAAGGTATTCTGTTGTAAACGATACTTTTTCTGCCATAGATAAACGGCCGCTGTATCGGTTGAGAAAAAATTGAAAAATATCAGCCTCGTTTATCTGGGTTTAAACCACCTTTCATCACTGCGTTGATTTTCTTCGAAAATCTGACCACTACTTTGTCTCCCGGTCTATAGGGTTCAAAGCCAATTTGAAAAGCCCAGCTATAATAGCGCTGTAGATCATTTAGATAATTTGCAAGCAATTCGGGGGTCCAATTTGTTTCATGGTTAATACGATACTTCTCCTTTAGCTGTTTACCGAGCTCCTGTCCCCATTCATTATTAATGAGATCGACATAATTATCGACCGGTCCTTCTCCTAGATCGGTAATTTGTGCTGCGGTAAATTTGCCAGTGATTAACTCCGGATGGCGATACCGTTCATGCGAATCACCAATAAAATCAGATATTTCCTCTGAAAAACAAGACGTAATGAATGCCTGTGCCGTGATGTGGTTAAATGAATTAAGATACCCTTTTTCCGTACTATCCCGGACATTTCTAAAAGCCATATCAGGCGTATTGATATTCCGTACGGATGACTCTGCAATATCAAAAAAAGCCGGATCGCCTTCTCCCCGCCATTCCGGGCTCCGCTTTGACAGATTGAAAACTTTCTCCAGATCTTTTCTATTTATCACCGCAAAAGGGCAACGAAAAAGGAAGTTTAATCGGTCCCAGACACTACCGCCATACCTCGCTTTCATCATATCACCCTGACTTGTGCCGGTCTCTAATTCATTCACCACTTCTTTGCCGTTGCTACAATGGCGTACTCGGACAATAGTATTTTCGGGTGCTGTGCTATCTGACGTAATCGTGCCAATTGCATATTCAATTTGGATCACTGATTTTAATTCTTCCAGTGACTTGAATCTTGATCCGAGTAAGGCTCCTCTTACTGTTTTATAAGTTGCTGCACGTATGGTGTCATCGCTTACCGATGAATTACAGGCACGTTTGCCAGCAGGGTTCGAAGTCTGATTACAGCCAATAAATAAAATGGAGAGCAGTGAGAGCAACCGGAGTGTCTTCATAGCATGCAGCCTTTTATAATCACTTTTTTGAGATTTGGTTCAGTAGAGAAAATGACAGGAAGGATTATTGAGATCCTGCCGTTTCACTAAGGGCGATTGGAATGAAACGTAATATTTATGCGCATAATCCAGTACAAGGACAGCGCGCCAACTAAAAAAGCGATCAGCAATTGCCACCGGTCATTGCCAAACCAATTGAGTAACCCCAACAATGGGATTATGAGAATAGTCATAACAAGCAGCAGCATAAAACGGAATAATTGATTGCCAAAAATAGATTCCCTGACGCGCCAATCCTGGAAAGCAATCACGAGTCCCAACACAACACTCATAGCGAATAATAAAAAAGCGACCATAAAAACATCTCGGTATCGAAGCAGAAAATTGCCCATTCGAATTGGATAGCCGTCAGCTTCTGCAATTGGATCCTTTACAACAATAGTATCGCTGGTAAATTTTTGGTCTATCAACGACCAAAGCCCGGTATAACCATTGTCGTAACCCAAGGCCCATATTCCAATTCCTTTTAAGTTTCGGCTCAAGGCAAAATCATATTTCTTTTTGAGCGTGTATTCATCATCGTACCAACATTCCATCGAAGTACTGTCTGGAAACTCAATCAAGTGGTAATTTGTCATACTTATCGGATCGTACTGAGGCGCAAACTGGTTATCGTACAGTTGCATGACTTCCCGATAGGTTATTTCTTTGTCAAATTCGGTATCATAAAGCCCGTCCTTGAGGAGGGTACCCTTCCATTGCGCTCCGTAATATGGCAGGGCGAGTACAGTGCGTTGTGGATCAATTCCGTGTTTGATATAGTACTCTACCGTTTCCAAAAGGCACGGGTCTCCATCTTGTTTGGATCGAAGTGGTGATACTGCGCCTGTCAATGGTTGTCCAGCGTTGAATGCGTAACCCATGATCGTCAGTTGGTCGCAATATCGTTGCATGGCCTCCACATCAAAGGACTCCCGGTTGCTAAATGATGGCAGCGAAGCTGAAATGAAAGCGTGACCACTGTGTATTTTTTGATCAAGTCCGGTGCGCATTTTTTCCAAAAACAGAATGAGTGCACGACTGTTTTCTACAGGTACCTGTTCAAAATTCAGGTCAACACCGTCCGCATTTCTTGCATTGACAAGCATTGCAACGGAATCAATGAGGTTACTCCAAGCGGACTCATTGGAAAAAAAAGTAGCATTTTGTTCCATTCCATGACTTGCAACCGTCAGTAATACCCTGCAATTGTGCGCTTTTGCGGAGTCAATCATGGCCGTGGAACGCCATTCCCTTATTTGATCGGCATTGGTATACGAACCGTCAATGGGATCGATCTTGTAACAAAAATATGCCACGGTACTCAACAAGTCGAACGAATAGCTTTTCCAAGCATTGCCCATCCAATAGGGGTGCCAACCGAATATTTCGTATTTTCGGTTTAGCTTTCGTTTGGCTTCATTCTTAATGTAATAGATGTTTTGAACGGAGTCCCAAGAGATATTGGAAGAAGAGAATTTATTGATACTTTCCGGGTTGATAAAGTCGTACAGATAGCTATATTTGTGGAGCATATTTTCCTGCTCCACAGATGATAGAGGTCGTGTGTCCTCAGTCTTTACAGAATCTTCGGAAACTGTGTTATTTTTTTTGTTCGGACCTAAGGTGTTTTTTAAAATCGTTGCATCGCCTTTAAACTGCCTGGTCTTCATTTGCGTTCTTTGCACACTTCGCCGAATTTCATTATATGAGTTGTCACCACATGCGGTGATCCAAACTAATGCGACAATATTCAGGAGCCAATAAAATAAATTAAATTTCATTTTTACTGAATTGTTATTTCAAGAGATTTGTTGATGATTGGTTTTTTCAAGGTAATTTCGACAATGCTCTGTTGCGTATAAAGGACAAGCGCTTTTATCCATACCGGATAGTCATACAGCGTTGAGTTGTTGATTGCTGCGAATTGAATGGGGCGTTTGGTGTAATCTGCGGTATTGGATGTTATGTATGCGTAATTATCTCGGGCATTGATGTTTTTTGCGAGGGGGTAAGGTTTGTACTCAGTTCCATGCAGGAAGCGTTCGGTGTTGTGCTTATCACAGAGAGCAACTTTAACATCGGCGGTTCTGTTTTCGGGTAGATAGTTGATCCGGCCTCTGGCATAAGCTTCGAGTGGATCCATTCCACCACCTGTAGCTGCTACATATTGTTCAGTTGTACGATTGCCTACACCCACCCAGTATGCCCAACCGATTGTTTGATCCAGCTTTGGAAAAGGTAGTTGGAAATGCTGGTTTGGTGAGCTGGTAATATCAATTTTAGGATTTAAAGACAGGGTATTATCCAGGAAATATTCGCTGAGCGTATCGGTAAGGGTGATCACTTCTTTTACTTCTTCGTACAGCGTATCCGATTTTTCTACTACAACAGTTTCTTTGTTTCGCTTAAAAAGGGTGACGAGTAATTTTGCACGTGCTGGCAAATATCCACGGTTGGTTAGTTCAACAGTCATGGTTCCTGATTTTTTTGCTACAAAACGCTCCTTGATCACCTTTCCACTTTTGAGGTTAGCGGCTTCATAAATCACCTCTCCATCCGCAGATATACGGAATTGTTCAATTTTCCATCCCTTTAAGTGTTTGAATTGGATGCTGAGGGTGTCCTTTTCTGCTACTTTGTATGGATAACTCATGGGAACTTTAGAGCCCAGCACCGATATAGTTAAGTTTGCAAGGGTTACGCTATCCTCTGGAGGGGGCTTCAACATAGTGGCGAGTTTGCGCTGAGCGGTATCTAAGCAAACCTTCCCTTTGGTCACCAATATTTGAGTAAGGCTATCTAATGCGTTTTTCAATTTACGGGTAACTACTTCTTCGCTTTTTTTTTGCAAGGTAGAAGGATTGACAAGTGTTTTAATTTTTTTCGAGGCATCCTCTACCAGTTTTTCACCTTCAGTCTTGCCCGATTCACCGTTATTGCTTTGGGAGTACCCTTCCAGAGGCAGTATCAGGAATAGGGATAACATCAGCAAATGAATGGTTTTAGAAGTGTTCATGGATGTAGATTGTTGGATCAATTGTTTGCACCATTTCGATTGGGACGGGTTAGGATTTTGTATAGTTCCAGCTCCATTTTCTTCTGTTTTGCCAGTGCCCTGGCTTTTTGCTGCTTGTGAAGTTCATCCGCTTTTTCTTTGAGTTGCATTTTAGTTTCCAATTCATTCAACTGGCGATTGCGGTAAAAATCCTGATTTTGTTCCACGACGGACGAAAGATATTGCACCTTATACTCATATTCCCATTGCTGCAAAAGATGGTCATATGGGCCTTTAGAGGAGAGCAATTTGGTAACTACAGGAGCTGTTTCAATAAGCAGAAAGATGAGCATAATGGCATAAGAAGCCATCCCAGGCAGTTGGCTTAAGGCGTGTAGCCTGGCCAGTAATCCATCGGAGAAAGATGCAGTCACAGCATTTTTTTGGGCGATCACCGCTTCATTTATGGCCGTCCTATGCTGGTTCAAATGCTCAATTTCAGCGTCTACCTGTGTTTTTCTTTCGCTGTATTCCATCAAAAAAGAGGCATATTTTTCTCTTTTTCGGTCGCATTCTGATCCTGAGCCTCGAATGCCAGTACCACAAGTTCCATCACATTCACATTTATATTCCTGGTAATAGCGCTCCCGTATGTCGAACTGTTGCTGGAGTGTAGCTTTTAAGTTTTCTTTTTCCTGTTCAATTGCTGCAAGTGAAGGAGCGTACTGATTTTCAACGGCGGCTACTTGTGCTATTTTATCTTGAGTAAGGAATTCGTTGATTTCAGATTCAAATAATTTTAATTCCAGGGGCTTGGCAATCACCATGGCAATGACGCATGCCAGCAAAAGTCGGGGGAATGCCTGTAAGAACTCCTGCATGGGCTTTTCTTTTTTGCGCATGCTGGAGATGATATATCTGTCGAGATTAAAGATGATGGCTGCCCAAAAGAATGCAAGCATCCATCGAAGCCAATCACCTGAAAAAATGAGTGAGAATGCGAAATAAGAGGATAGCAACGCCAAAAGCGCCGTGAACACAACGGTTGCTCCCATGCTGCTGTACTTTATATACTCAGATCGGGGGCAGCTGCGGAGAATATCTTGGCTTACACCCGCTGAAAAAATCAACAGTTGGCCTATTTTTGTCTCTCTTATCGCTTCTTTCATGACTTTTGTTGTTTTTTTTGCCTTGCGAAGAAAAGAAGTATAAATGCCCAAATGGATTGAAATGAGCTGTTCGAATTGCCTGCCGACATTTGTTTTAGAACGGCCATTGCTTCTTCCAGCTCGTACGCATCGAGCGAAACGGGCTCCTCAATTTCTGCCACTACGAAAAATTTGAGTTCAAATCGGTTGGTTCCAAACAGCGTTTTCAGTTCATAAAACAACGACATATCCTGATCAATAGTCAACAACCGTTCACCCTGTAAAGGCAGGTCGCCTACCGTTGTCTCGCGTAATTTCCCAACTGTGCCAGCATTCCAAGTAAGCCTGATTTGTTGTCCTGCGTATGCAGCATAGTAACCGTCAAAACCCTTTGGGCTACTGACGGGAATGAAGGTATCCATGTCTGATTCGTAGGCAAACACTTCAAAAACAATTGCCTGATTGGGAATTGATTTTATGAAAAGCGACTTTGTCTCTTGCGTGGTTTTATTCCTGGCTGTAATCCTAAAAAGAGTGTCTTGAAGCACCATTCGTTCACATTTGTCTTTATGATCCACTTCTCCATAACCAGGCTCAAGTACTACAATTTCAGCATTTTGTACATCCCAAGCTAAGTCAACCAATTCGCCAACAGGAACATAATCCCTGGAAGACTGAAAATTGATCTCTATTTTACCACTATTGTTGATTACCTTTTCTGAAGACCTGCAGTATTCCTCAAACAGCTTGTTTTTTTGAAGTATAGGGTAAACTACACCGACTTCATCAAGCTCCTTTAGTTCAAAGGTACTCCAAAGAGCCTGTTTGTCTATGATAAAAAAACGCTCTGTTTCGAGGGAAAGGCTGGATTGAATATGCCAGAATACCCTTGCACCACCCGAAACTAAGCGTAAAAGGGTATTGGTTGTATATATGGTGCCATCTTTTTGAGGTGCGAGGATTACCACTTCAAGGAGTATACCGCGTGCCTGCAATTCGTGCAAACTTTCCTCCACTAAAAAAAAATCTTCCAGGGTGGTAACCACCTGAAGATGAAAATGACATCGGAATACCTCACTGTTTAATGCCTGAGCAATACCATCAGGCCAAAATACATATCGAAACACTACACCAAAATTTCTGGATGATAATTACTTGTTTGAGTCTGTTTGGATGGAAACAAAGCTTGCTCTATCTGCTCACTGTAAGCATTATAATGGGCTAAAATCATGCCTAATAAACTAAAGTCTGTGACGGTTAAAGGAGCAGTTCCTTGCAAGTCAGGACTTACACAAAGCAGTAGTTTTGACTTTACATAATTTGGAACATCCAGCGCCATCAATTCTTCTATACCCTGAATCACCTTTTTTTCAGCAGATTCCGCGGGCACAACAAAGCCAGTTTGCTGAGCTACAGATGAATAATCTGCCTGATAATGCTGTTGTAAAGCAATATGGGCCCTAAAGCGCAACAAGGGCTCTTTGGAGAAACAGGCTGCTACAACTTGCCGGTAACGCAATGTTCCGTTATCACACAGCGCTTCTAAAGCGAGATAACGGGGTTCCAAATCCATTTTTGCTGGACTTAGAGAGACCAAATATTCCAGGGTATTTGGGAAAGTGCGAATCGCAGCAGGGAAAAAACGATCCAGCTTTTTCAGGACAGCCGTAGGGGTTGATTCTTGGTAAATAGGCATCAACCACCCTTTTTCCTGATCATCCAATATCAGCTCAAGAATTTCCAGGGCTATTATCTGGTCTTCTGAATTCTGGCTGGCCATCAAGGTGCGAACGTTGTCAATGATTTCCTGATCATGTACTAAGGCCAGAATATGAAAAACATGCCCCAACCGAATTTCTGTTTCTTGCCTGATGGATCTTTGAAGTAAGGGGCAATCTTGGTGCTGAAGGGTGTTTTGTATAGACAATGTTTGACAATAGGTATCCAAAAATTGCTGGAGCAAGTTGTAATAATGGATATCTTTGGATACCAACTGGTGCTCAGACTGCCCCATGATTGGCAACAGGCTGCTAAGCATCTCAGAGTCCTCTTTCATCAAAAGTGTAACATGTTTTTCCGAGTTTGCCTTCGTTATTTTTTCATACAACAAGGCCCTCAAAGTGACCATGGCCATTTGAGCTTCCGGACGTTCATACCGATGGGCGCGAAAAAAAGAATCTGTTTCTCTCACAAGCATTTCCAGTTTCTCAAACGGGTATTCGGAGAAGTGTTTGCGTGTGCGAAGGTAAAAAGCGGGAATCATCAGCCAATAAACCTGTACACTAGGGTTGATGCCTGACCAAGCCTCCTTGCTCAATCCATCCATTTGTATGCCCAGCGCCGCGATTTTTTCGTTTGTAGGATGAAGGGCTAATGCCCTGGAAGCTGCTACAGTAAGTTGCGCTAATGATTCCACTCCAGAGATTTTGATGGGTTCAGGAATGCTGTTGGTATTGGATGCAATCGCTCTCTCTTTGTTAATGCCCGTTATAATAACCGATCTAAGGTCATTTTCTGCTGCTTTTTCTTGTTTTTTCGGCAATCCATTTCCCTGAATCATCTGTGCAATACGCACCTTGAGCGATTCTTTGTATAAGGGGACCAATCTATACGACAAATAGAAAAGCACGCCAGAACAGCTCAATATCAAGGTGTTAAGACAGGCTACCTTGATATTAAAGGCGTAAAACATCGAAATCAAAAACAGCAATAAACCAGAAACCAGTTGGCCATATGTCTTGCCATATCCATCCCCGTAATTCTGAGCAATACCCTTCAGTTTACCCGTGTACACCTGAAATAAGATATTGATGGCCGGTGAATTCACGGATCGAACAAGCGAACGCTCCATTACTTTGTTTACCAAGGACGCAATAAACAAAAAAGTAAGGGCACCAAAAGCATGTGAAATCAGACCAAATATGGTGGTTATTCCGACCACCAGGCTACAGCTGATTAGTCCGGCTTGTACACCATAATGCTTGAGTAGTACGTTTGAGATTGTGGTTTTCAACAAGAGCTCAATCACCTTGGCACATCCAAACAGCAAACCGAAAAATGAAGCCATAGACCTGGTGTCTTTGATTACTTCTTTGGTAACAACCATGACGGTATAATCCACGGTAGACTGTACCACTACAGCTGTCAGTACAGAAAAGAACAAGAGGCGAAAAAAAGGCGTACGCATCAAACCCTGAAAGGTTTCTTTCGGCTGAATAGGATCCTGTATTACGGTCGTTTTTACGGCTTGTTCCAGTACGGTAGAATACCAAAAACGCAACAAACTGAAAACCAATAAAAAGGCCAATAACCCTGCAAATGAAATTAAAAGAAGGTTGGACTCATGTACAATGATGCCTTGACTGAGCAACAAGGGTACTGACAGGTAGGCCAAAATAGCCGAGACCACTTCCCCAGAGCTAATAATGCCGTTCAGTCGCTTGTTTTGTCCAAAACTAAGAATTTTGCCAGGTAATTTCCAAAAAACAAGCAGAATAAAATTGCCGGTAATCCAAAACCAGGCATACGAAAAGAAAATAACAGCCGGAATTTGACCATATTCCTTACAAGCATACCAGACGAGTAGTATACTGCCGGCAATCAGGGAAACAATCAGCACGGTAACACGCTCAAAACTAAATCGTATCTCCAGCGTATTAAACCATCGGGTAATCAACGTACCCCCTATACCGGATACGATATAGGCGAATGGCAGGTTGTCAACCCCGGCTACTTTTACGAAAACAGCTGAAATGTACGAAATGTAATACGATATAAACACCCCGACAAAAAAGGACATCGCCACCAGTATCAGTACGGTTTGACGCTCTTTGGATGGTTCGCTTTTTTGCATGTTGCGTTTAATTTACGATGTCCGTGAATATTCCGGCGATTTGAAAAAGTGAAAAGTATTAACAAACGCTAAGCCTGCACATGGATTTTATTTGGCAGCATAAAAGCCATGCATCCAATCACAAAACGCACTTTTATTTTAAAAAAGCACGGATTCAAAGCACTATTAAAATCAGAAAATAGGCTAAAATCTGAAAATAGAGCGTTGAAAATTGATAAAAAGTCCATCAGGTGATTGGACCACTTTTACTTGCTGTCGCACCGAATCATCTGCGCTTTCGTATGCACCAAGGATATGGGAAATCCATTGTTGATACAAATTTTGATCTCCTTTGAACTCCGCCTCAAGCCGTCGCGAGGTGTCAAAGATGTATTCAAAGAGAAATACGGGCTCTTTTGGTGTTATCCCGGCTTCAGATAACAACGACTTAAACTCCTCCTCTGAGCAAAAATGACGAATTCTTTGCATGGTGCCAAATCCGGCCAGTTCATCCTTTTTTTGAATAACGGTGGAGAAAAAATCACGCACACTACCACGCAAATACGGACGCCAGACGGTTAGTTTTCCATCAGGTTTTAACAAGGCCTTGGCCTTTTTTAAAACATCCACTTTTTTGTTCCAAGAAAATTCATGGAACACCATTTTAAGTAGAACGTGATCTAATTGCTCCTTGGACTGAAAATCCAAAAAGTCAACCTGAAAAAATCGAACATTTTGCTGCACAACCGCTTCGGGAAAATCAGTGGATATCCTGTCACGGCCCTTTTCAATTTGTGCCATGGAAGGCTCTAATAAATCGTAAAAGACCTGACGTCCGTGGTTGCGTTTCATATACTCCAAAAATATTTCTCCATAACCACCCCCAACATCCAAAAGTCGTTCCCCTTCCTTTAATCGTAAGATGTCAAAAAAGATATCAAAATGAATGTGGCTGGTGGCATGTATATGCGCATATTCAACGGTACGCCTGTTGTAATCTTCTGTCATTGTAGAAATTATTCTAAAGATCAAAGGTTAGTCTTGCCATCAGATAGCGCGACCGTTGTGGCACATAAGGCACATTACCTGAAATGTTTGAGTACGACCCAGATGCTGAACGTGGCCCTGGGTTATAATACCTGGTGTCGGTTGGATCGAGAATATTGTCGTTTAATATGTTGTTGGCAATGAGTGCCAAACGTATCCAGGGCGCTTTTTTATGGGAAACTATAAATGCACCATTAAAAATCAAATAGGCCTTGACCACGTTGCCGGGCACCCCCAAATTGCCAATCTGGGTAGTACCTGGCCCAACAGGCCGGTCGCTGACGTAATTAGCACGAATGTCAATGCTGTTGTGAAGTCCTCCTAAGGAAAAACGAAAGGTAGCGCCTGCATTGGCGTGGTGCGAGGCAATATCACCGATTCGTATAGGCTTAAAATCTTTGTTGATCCCATTTATTGTCAGAAGTGGATATATAAACGTATGGTTAATGTAGGCCTTAAATCGTCCATTGGAAGCATTGTATCGAAGTGTTGCCATCGTACCCAATACTTTGTAAGAGCCGATGTTTCGGTTTTTTGTAACCCCGTTGGAATCTGTAAAAGATGCCACCGCACCAGTGATGTAACTTCCATAACCAGTTAACTCCCATTCAATAGTCCGCTTTGCCAATTTGCCTGACATCGAAAGATCAAAAAATTTAATTTTCTCTGTTCCCAAGTTTGGATTGGGCGTACGGCCACCTCCCGTGGAGAATTTTGTCCACTGAGACGCATTCTGGAGTCCCTTGGTATAGATAGCCTTTACCGTAAATTTAGGTGTGTTGTAAATAAGTACGACACGGGGCGACAAATCATAGCCAAAGCCCCCATTCGCACGAATACGATCATAATCAAAACGAATACCTGATTTGAGTATCAATTTTTTCGGGATAATGGAAATACTACCTTGTGTATAGGCCCCAAGGTCTAATATAGAATAAAAGTTACTTCCCTGGTCCTGGTTCTTTACGGTTCCAAGTTCTTGGGCGTATGATATTTGACTTTGGTCAATTGGATTTTTGTAATTAAAATCAGTGTAGGTAAGGTAATCACCCTGCATGAGGCTACTTCTAAATTCCACTCCGGCGGTTAAGTCAAACCAGTCTCCGGTATAGAAAGCCCTGAAATCATTCCTAAACTGCTTGCCCTCGTAGTAGAAAAAGGTGTTGGTATAGCCAGGTCTAACAAATGATGTGCCTGTATTGTTGATAATCAATGAGTCCGGGTTGAGTAAGTGCGCCAGGTGTAAACCACTTGAAGAGAGCCCGAATGGGAAAAAATTCACTCGATCGGTAGCTTTATCCAGGCTGTGACTGATAAAAGTTGTCAAATTGGAAACAGAAATCCGCTCAAAATCCCGCTCATATTTGGCATAAAGGGTCGTATTCTTAGGAACCCATAAACTTCCATTTTTTGAGCCGGGGGAATAGATATCCTGATAGTAATTCAACCCTTCCTCATTGCGCCAGGAGCTGAAACCTAACAAAAAATTGTTGAAACTTAACTTGGCACTGACAAAGTAATCTTTAGTATGGTTGGAAAAACCGGCAGGCGCGCCATTGACGTTGCCGGTATAGAAATTTTTGTCGAGTTGCCGGGCGTATTCTACCCCGGCACTTGTCAACACAATACTGTCCACCCCGTTGTTTGCGTTGTGAAATATATTGTAGTAAGGGCTCGTTTGTGGAATGTTGAAAGTCGTAATATACTCGCTGAGGGGTATTTTTTTCTTTACACCGTTTACATTGCTAATTGTAAAGTCACCCTTTAGATTCATCGCGGTGTACTTCAAACGGTCAATGTCGGAAGGCGCGTAATCGTAAAAATCAACAAAAGAAAGATCCTCTTCATCTGAGGAGAAATAACGCCCTGTAGCAGAAAATTTGAACGACTCGGTGTTGAGGCCTATAGTTACATCTGCATCAGCTGTGCGAAAAGAGGCCCCACTGAGGTTGGCGGTTACATATACCGGATTAGGTTGTACATCTTCTTTTGGTTTCTTCTCAAGGGGCGTGTTTGGACGCTCTCCTGGCCCCAGGGTAATGATATTGATGGCTCCAACAAAAGACCGCGGACCATAAAAGGTTGAAGAGGGGCCATAAAGTACTTCCACCGCTTTGATGTTGGACAAAGGATACTGTCTCGAAATGTAGGCGATATTTGACCAGACATCGTTCTCTTCCACCCCATCGATCATGACAAGTGTGCGTTCTGTATTTTCCTGGCGAAATCCCAACTGATATACATTGGCGTAGGTTGCTGAATATATCTTGCTAATGTCAAAACCCGGCAGGTCAGACAATAGATCTATAATATCGACATAACCCCGGCTAATAATCTCCTCTCGAGTAACAAGCACAACAGTTGCTGGAGCTGTTTGTATGTCTTCAGCATGTTTGGAAACTGAGTTTACTTTGACTACCAGGTTAGCAGCCAATTGCTGCCGGAACAACTGATCGAAGACGATATGGGGGTCGGCCTTAAATTCCGGACTATTTAGAATAATTAAATTAATATAAGACACTGCTAGGGGAATACTGTCTTCCGCAATAGCAATGAGTGACAGCAGCCGAAGTGCCTTATTCTTGTCGTTGAGCGTGGTAAAACCGTTGGTTTGGACGCATTTGATGATGGATGATTTGGCGATATCAAACCTTCCAATCTCATACTGTTCCATGGCCTGGTTGATTTTATTGAAATCACACTGCGCTGAAAGATGGGATACCGAAAAAAAGATGAAAAACAAGATTTTTAATCCTGAAATGGTAAAAATACGCATCATATGTAATTTGTTGTAATGTACGTTAAGGGCCACAAAGGCGTTTTGTTTCGTTGAAATTTAAAGAATAGAAGGCCTAATTTTCATTTTGCAGTATTTTCTCCACGCGACTGAAAATATCCTGAGGTTTGAACTGCCAGATGCGAAGGGTCATATCCTTGCTACATGTAAGGAGCGTTCCATTGATTGGTTGAACAGCCATATCCGTTACCCACCCCTGGTGGAAATCAAAATCGATGGTACTCTCCTGTTCAAACTTTCCGGCTGAATCCGGTATAACATAATACACGTTTACCCGTTGATCATAGCCACTGGTAACGATCAATAGGTGATCGTTTATGGATTCCAGGTGACAGCCGCTGACACTAGACAAGTGAATTTTTCTGGTGAATTTGATTTCACCATTGGATGCATCTATCAGAATGCCATTCCCTTTTAGATCTCCAGCCATTAGGTATTCCTTGCCCTGAAAAGTAGCAACGTCCATGCTGGTAACAAATTGATTTGTTGTACAGATGCTTTTCTGGGTCTCATCTAAATGGCCATTCCGAACTAGAATTGAAAAAATAGACCGGCCTAAGGAAAAGAATAAATGACTTGATGAAACGCTATAGATCATTTCACTGGGTACTTCCTTAGTCGAGACTGTTTTTTTGGACATTTCAGACGTTTCAGCCAAGCCATTGACGAGCACAATTTCGTGACCCGATACAAGGGCGATAATCTGCCGCTCTGGATCAAGGAGGGAGATGCAGCGAATAGGCTGATCAGAAACTAAGCGCTTTAGTATCAACTCCCCGGTCTTGGCGTCAAAAGTGAGCAATTCTCCGCTGGTGGTACCCACAAGCAATTGCCCGGTACCGGAAAAGCACATAGATTGGAACTTTTGACCAGTAATTTTTATTTCACTAATTTTTTCGAAACCATTTTGGAAAATGGTGATGAGTCCACCAATCGAACAGGTAGCAGTCAAACCTCCGTTGGGGGAAACTGCAATGTTTCGCAGGGGGTGGTTCAACTGTTGTGTATATTGTTCTGGTTGTTGAGCATTTACGCCATAGATCAGCGATTTTAAGATGTCGTGCTCATAAATGCTGCCACCATTGGCGAGGTTGGTGGTGTAGGCTGTTCGGGCGAGTTTCAAACCAGTAATAGCCTGGTTGTTTTTGTAATATTGAAATGCGGAGAGTGCATTTGCCCTGGATTCCTGTTGGATGCGAAGTTTTTCAGCATTTTTGAAATTTTCATTGGCGCGCACGAGCGCTTTTTGTTCTTCTGATCGGGCAGAAATTGCGTTTTGTCGTTCAAATTCAGCCTGGTCCTTTGCAGAAATAGCGATGGCCCGATCGCGTACGGCGTCTTCCTTTGCCATTTGTTCGGCATTTCTGGCAGAGACAGCCTTTAATCGTTCCTGGTCAGCGATTTCCTTGGCCCAAAGGGCTTCCTTACGTTGAGATTCTGCGCGAACTTTTGCTTCTTGCTCAGCATTTCGGGCCAACAGCGCTTTTTGACGCTCTTGATCGGCGAGTACTCTGGCTTCGACGGCTATCTGGCGCTCGGTTTCTGCGGTTGTTTTTGCATCAATCGCTTTATTTCGCTCAACACCTGCGAAAACAGCTGCCAGCGAAGAAATGATGAAAGCAACCCCGATAACAAAAGCAATGCCACGGGTAATCTTCAAAAGTTGTTTGCTACGTCTTTGTTTGGCCACGAGATAGGCCTGTCTTTGTTTGGAAGACGCCTCGATGTACGCCAGTGTCAGTTCAAATTCAGGTGCATAGGGAGTAGCCCAGGCCAAGGTTGGATCAGCCTGTTCAAGCCACAATAGGGCAGCATCCAAGTTGATCCCTGTCAGTAGTTCAGCTTCGCCATTGCTGTACAACACGGCCTGTTTTTTGGTGCGCAGGTACATATTAATATGTTCCTGTTCTTCCAGAACCCATTGCTTCATCTCCTCCCAGTGGGTGAGCATCACCCTGGAAGCCAATTCATATCGTCCATTTTTCTGGCGAAAAAACTGAAATTCCGGCAGTTCAGTCACTTGAAGTATGTCTGATACTTGTTTTTCTGAAAAATTGGTTCTGGCGGATATTTCTTCTGTTGATAATGGGATGGAGCAAAATAAGCCATGCTCATCCTGTTTTAAAAAACATTGGAAAAAGCGTTTCAACTTCAGGGCGTTTATGTTGGCCGAAAGTTGTGAAACCAATCGATCTCCCTGTACCTGTAGTACCCTGGAAAACCCGCCAACCTGCTCGTAGTGCTCCGGCAATACGACCCTTTCTTTGGATGATTTTTCCGTAAGCAGTAAATCAACTTGATGTATACACGCTGCCACAAGGGGAAGCGGCATATTGGTTTCCTGTAAAGTTTCAGATATTAAGGCCCTACATGCCGGACTCAAAATCATCTTACGAGATGCACATTCCTCTTCAACAAAATACAAAACACCCTCCCAACCAGCATGGGGTATAAATTGGCTGGAGCGATTTAAGAGCGGTGCCAATGACGCAAGATTATTGGTTATTTCAAGTTGATTGAAATAGAACAAACACAATACTCCATTGGATACCAGTTGATCAATATAGGATAGTTCTGTAGATATTTCAGCAGAAGACAGCCCTTGAAAAAACACCGAACAGCCTCCAAAGGAAAGGGCCACTCTGTTGCCTTTAGGCGAGGGTTTTTTTTTGAGGGAAGCAATGTCTACACCATCATGCCTGACTAATGACTTTTCTATACTTTCACTGAGCGGAATATTAAAAACCGTTAGGGCATGATTCGCATTCAATTCTCTTTCAACATCCAGCAAAAGATTATTGCAATATATCGAATCCAACTCCAACTCCTGGGTTCCAAAAAGAAATAACAGGCCATTTTGAAGTAGGTGATTTGAGGCTGTGCGGATTGTTTCAGCAGAGACTTTTTGGAATAAATTTGAGGTAAAATGAACCCTAGAAATTCCGGAGACTTTGTGCGACGATTCGGATATCACGATGAGATCTCTTATATATTAAAAATATGTATTGTCAAATACGAAGTTATTGAAAATTATGCCATTTGACATAATTATGCAAATAAATGATTTTTAAGCTTTTATAATTCAAATTTATTGTCAATGTCAAAATTTTCAGTAGTCTGGTCAAATACAATACTGGCTGTAAATATAAGGTAAATAATAAAGTTGTTTTAATTATTAAATTTATGGGATAATATGGTATAATAATTTAATCCAACTTGGCAAGCATTTCTGATTTATTCAAAACATCCTGTGCAAAGCTCGTTCCTGTTAAATCAGATGATCTTGACATCAAGAGTTGCTCCAGATTGCCGAAAGTTTCTCTGATTTCATTCAATTCATTTCGAGCATTTATTGCACGTGCTTCCAGGATGTCAAACGTTGTAAGTTCATTGCGCTTGGCAACCAATTTAGCCTCAACTTCTTTTTTGGTAATGGTGCTGCCAAACATGCTGCCCATTATTCCACTTGTATCATTTATTCGGTCTTTCCCATCATCCTTCATTTTTCCAAGTGTTTGCGTCAATTTGAAAATTTCCTGTTGGACGGGGTCTCGCATGGTACTCAACTCCTGCTCAGCTACATTTTTAGCCAGCTCTACATCTCGGATACTATCCATGAAACTCTGAGCAACCTTTTGTTTAATCAGATTAAACTCTTGTTCTTTGGCAATGCCATTTCGACCCAAAAAGGCTTTTATTTCAGCACTATTTCCATTGTTGCCAAGCAATTCCTGGGCTTTTGCTAAGGCATTGAAAGCCGTACCGCTAGCTTTTGTCTGTGATCGGATCGCACCACTTTTAGCAGGGTCTGGTACAGCGTCTTTGTTGCCGGAAAAAATACCAGAGGCGCTTTTTTTAGTTGTTTTGCCATTCGCTAACGATAATTCTCCGCTCATGTCGGTATGGCCGATATGCCATTCTTTGAATACCATTTCATAAAGTGTTGTCCCAAAGAAATAAAGCGCCCGTGCTTCAACACCACCCTTTAGAAGTGCTCGTAAATCAGCCTCAATCTCATAAGTAGCTTTTGATTGCGCCATGCTGAGCCCAAAATTATCTTCATTCATTACAATTTCTGTTGATAAATCAACAGTTCCTTTCGCACTAGCCTCCGCTTCTGCAGCCAGATAAATCCCCACATAAACCAAGACTCGGCTACCAATCCCTGCTGAAGCCTTTACGCCAAAAGCAATTTTGCCGGCAAGACTTGGGCTTCCCGTTAATTGCCATATACCAGGGTTACTTTCATCATAACGAACTTCACCCTCTATTCCTGCCGAAACAGAGCCATTTGCATAAATTCCAATGCCTGCTTCAGCTGGAATACCTGCAGGAATCAAGGAGAAAATAAAATCTAGGCTAAATGGCCATAGTCCAGGAATATTGCCAGGTATTTCAGGTGACTTTCCACTCAGATTCAATATAGCAGACATGATCTGCAATTGATTTTTTTTGCGCTCGTAGCGCATTGTAAGGTCTCCTTGCGCACTAAAAGCATCTCCAATCGAAAGTGATGCTTGTGCATCCCTAAATTCTATATTGTAATTTCCTGCACTTCCATATAGCAATAAATTAGGAAGTGTTGCGGACAATCCTCGGCCTAATTCAAATTTCTTACCCAAACCTACTTCTATTTTTGCCCAATCAATTAGCCCATTACCGATCACTATTTTACTTCCTCTAACAGAAAAACCATTTAAAAAACCAGGTACATTTCCCACCATAGTTATGGTGGGGGCTTCCAAAGTCATTTCGCCATCACTATAGCCTAAATTGGATTCCTCAATATGCATGAAGCCAAAAAGGTCTGCATTTATACTTCCATTGGTAAGTTCAAAGGTCCAAGTACCAGCATTGGAATTTTGTGCAGCTTTGATTGCTCCAGAGGCTTCAATATTTCCTAATCCCGGGACTTTTGGACTAAAACTGACCTCGCCTGACAATTCTTTTGCATAATTTCCAGAAGCACCCAGAATATGACCAGAAAGGTTGGATATGGTTGCAATGTTTTCAAAACCTATTGTTGTATCGGACCTCAAGGTCGCCTCCTTCCAATCCACCCCAGTTTGATTAATGGCTACATCTTTTACTTCTCCGGATACGTTTCCAACTGGGCCAAGGTTTGCCTCGAGGGATGCTGCGGTTGCAGTTAGTCCGGCAGTTTCTGAGTAGTTGACGCCGGTAACGTTAATCTCGAGGATCTTTGCAATCTTGCCATTGACTGCGCCATTCGTCAATTCGGTCGTTATTGGGGTACCTGAACCTGTGTTGGCCATGTGCACATTCCCGGATGCCTTTAAGCCAGGTAGATCGATAGCCAAAATGCCATTCAGGTCCATTGCATTTGCTCCGGTGCTTCCTTGTACGGTGCCTGTTACTTGAGTGGCACTTATCGGTCCAGCGGTAAGTTTGTCGGCATTCAGAGTCGCTTCCTTCCAATCCACGCCCGTTTGATTAATTGATACTTCTGTTGCTTC
>CANJPT010000044.1 GCA_947476195.1 Lewinellaceae bacterium
AAACTGATTGGCATCCAACTGATTTATTTAAATAAACGCCGAACGGAACTCACCCGACGACTGGCGGCTGCGCAACAGTTTTTGGCAGATTACCAGAAAAAATACGATGCCCGTGATGCGACTGCGTTGGATCTCAACAAGGCCCGCCACCAGCTCGTCAATCTTCAAGCCGAACTGAAACTTTTAGAGGCGGAAGCCAGCGAACACTTCACCAAATTGGCAGCACTGAACGGTGGTATAGCAACCACAGTCACTGACACAATTTATCCGATTGCGACAGGTTTGCCTGTTTTTGATACATTGGAACAGACCATCGAAGCGAGCGACCCAACTTTGCAATTTTTGCAGACACAAAAGCAAGTGGGCGACGCACAAGTATCCCTGACCAAAGCATTAAACCTGCCAAAAATGGAAGCAGGGTATCATTATCAAGGTATTTTAGGGCAACAATTTCACGGCCTTCACGTCGGCTTGAGCATACCACTTTGGGAAAATAAAAATCGCGTGGCGTATCAGCAATTGCAAACGGCTTTTTACGCAGGGCAGATTGAGGAGCATCGCACGGAGCATTATTACGAAATAAAAAGGCTCTACGAAAAGTACCAAAACCTCGGCGTCAGTCTGGAGGAATATCGGCAAAACTTGTTGTCGCTCAACAATCTTGACCTGCTCAATAAAGCCTTGCAAGCCGGGCAAATCACTACGTTAGAATACTTCGTGGAAAAATCCCTTCTGTACGAAAGCCGCGACCGGCTACTGGAATTGGAGCGGGAAGTGGCCGAGGTGCTGACGGAATTGTACAAATATCAATTGTAAATGATTGTAAGAAAGAAGTGCAGGCGCAACACGTTTCTGGCAAAATGGACTGGCCTGTACTTCTTTCTTTAATACTATCGTACTTGATTAAATACCTAACTATGACCTTTTCACAAACATTTTTTTCACGCCAATTTCTCTGGGAAATTGTCCGTATTCTTACGGTAGGGATAGCCAGTCTGTTATTCTATTTCGACCTTATTCCATTGCCTGTTTTATTAACGGCTATGGCTTTCGGTCTTTATTCGCTGGTTAAAATTGCGGTGTTAGATTTAGTAAAAGAAAGAAAAATAGGTACTGAATTATTTATCACAGTAGCGGTGATTGTATCCGTACTCGGCAAAGAATATTTAGCGGGTTCGGTGGTGCTGATGATTATTCTGATCGCTGAATATATTGCCAGTGCCAGCGGGGAAAGAGCCAGAGAATCTATCAAAGCATTGATAGGCTCTGTACCGAAAACAGCATTGATAAAGAAAGGTGGTCTTGAAGAAAGAGTACAAATCAATGATTTGAAGATCGGTGATATTGTATTGGTGAAAGCGGGAGAAAAAATTCCGGTTGATGGAAAAGTAATTGAAGGCTCCGGCTCCGTAAACCAAGCACCCATCACAGGAGAAAGCGTACCGGAAGAAAAGAAAGTAGGAACTCCTGTATTTGCGGGAACCATCCTGGAATTGGGTGCGCTCGATATAGAAATGACCAAGGCTGGAAAAGACACCGTTTTTTCCCGCATCATTTCTTTAGTGGAAGATGCAGAGAGTCAGCAAGCGCCCATTGAAAAGTTTACCGATAAAGTGGCTGGCTACTTGATTCCCGTAGTGTTCATTTTTGTAGCTGCGGTGTACTTCTATACCCGCGATGTCAAATTGGTAATTGCGTTGATGATTTTTACATCTCCAGCCGAACTCGGTTTGGCTACGCCATTAGTAACCATTGCCGCCATCGCCCGCGCTGCGAGAGAAGGCATTCTCGTAAAAGGCGGTCTATTTCTGGAAGAACTTGCTAAAGTAACGACCATAGTTTTCGACAAAACGGGGACATTGACAGTTGGCAGTCCAACGGTGAACAGAGTACGAGTGATCGACAGTGCTTATACGGAAGAGCAAATTATAGAACTCGCTGCCATAGCCGATAAACGCTCCAGCCATCCATTGGCAAAGGCTATTTTAAGCCACGCAGATCGGTCTAAAATCAGTTATGAGGAACCGGAAGACTTTGCAGTTATTATAGGGCGTGGTGTAAAAGCAATGGCACAGAATCGGTCGATTTTGCTGGGAAATATGGAACTTATGGAAGAGAATAACATTGATACATCACCCACGCTTGACAATAGCACCGATACAATCCTTTATCTGGCAGTAAACAATAAACTGGCAGGTCTCTTTTATATTTCAGATGCTATCCGTGAAGGCGCGAAGGAAATGGTGGAAGGTCTTAGAAAAAGCGGCATTCGGAACATCATAATGCTCACAGGCGATAATCCTGAAACGGCCCGGCATGTGGCGGAGAAAGTAGGTATAACGGAGTTTAAAGCAGATTTACTACCTGAAGATAAGATCAATGCAATCAAAGAAATGCAGGCAGGTGGAACAAAAGTGGCTATGGTCGGCGACGGTATTAACGATGCACCGGCCTTGATGCAGGCCAATGTTGGGATTGCAATGGGCGCAATGGGCACCGAAGCGGCAATGGAAGCGGCGGATATTGTACTGATGCAAGACAATCTGGAAAAAATCGCCCGCGCCCGCGCCATCAGCAAAAGAGCTTTTCGCACAATCAAGGAAAACATCTTTGTTGGAGTCGGAGTTGTGCACGTCATAGGCATTACCCTGGTTTTATTGAGAATTATTGGACCGGTGCAGGCGGCTGCTATTCACTTGCTCCCTGACACCTTGGTTTTCATCAATTCTATCAAACTGCTCCGAATTAAAATTGAAGACTGAAAATTGTGTGTACTGCTGTTATAGAACAGTGAAGTGCCCGCCGATGCAGGCGGGTGGGAAGGATTGTTGTTGACTGACCCAAAACAACTAATTTTTTAAAACAGCGTTTAACACGGGTTTACTTACCTTTGCCACGCTTTATGAAATTCCACCTCGCCATATTCCTCCTGTTTGCCTCCCTCGTTGCCCTGCCAACGGGGGTAGCCCAAGCTTGTGGCGATGTCAAAGTTAATCAAGAGCAAAAAACAACCGATTCACAAACCACCGATGAACATTGCGCATCCGTCAGTGATGATTGCGTAGATACCCACCCCGGCCAGGATTGTCCGCCTGACACAGATGATTGCGGGCATTGCCACTGCCCAGGCTGCGGCACAAGCGGCGGTATGACCTATACCGGGTTTTTTAAAAATACTTTTACTGAACTGCCCGCTCCTGATTGGTCGTATGATCGTCGTGCTGCCAATTTCTGTTATAATGTGCCCAGCACCTCGGCGCATCTGAGCACTCTTTTCCAGCCTCCTCGGGCGTGAATTAGCCTTTCCCGTTTTTTGATTTTTCAAAAACGAACACTGTAAGTCAAGCACTTGCGGTGCATCTCTCATTTGGCTTTAATTCACTATCCTGCAACAGGCATGATCAATCGAATCATTCATTTTTCCATTCACAACAAGTTCGTGATAGGCATCGGCACACTCGCACTCATTGCGGCGGGTGTGTGGTCGTTCACCAAGCTGCCCATAGACGCGGTTCCCGACATCACAAACAATCAGGTGCAAATCATCACGCTCTCACCCACACTAGCAACAGCGGAAGTAGAGCAATATATCAGCGCTCCCATTGAAATCGCTGCCAAAACTATCCCCGATCTCGTTGAACTCCGTTCCATCAGCCGCTTCGGGCTGAGCGTGGTAACGGTCGTTTTTGACGAGGATAAAGACATCTGGCTTGCCCGGCAGCAAATCACTGAAAAACTAAAGGAGGTGGAGGAAAACCTGCCCGCCGGGGTCGGCACACCCGAACTGGCACCAGTCTCAACTGGTTTAGGAGAGGTATATCAATATGTTGTAGAGCCAAAACCAGGCTACGAAAGCAAGTACAACGCCATGGATCTGCGCACCATCCAAGACTGGATCGTGAAACGTCAATTGGCAGGTATCCCTGGTGTGGCTGAAATCAACAGCATGGGCGGTTTGCTCAAACAGTACGAGGTGGCCGTGGACCCGCAGCGGCTCAACGCCGCCGGGCTGACCATCAGCGACGTGTTCTCGGCCCTCGAAAACAGCAACCAGAACACCGGGGGCGCATACATCGAACGTAACAGCCAGTTCTATTTTATTCGTGGCGAAGGCGTGACGCGCTCGCTCGATGATCTGCAACGCATCGTTGTCACTCCTTCGGCAGGAGCCGGAGCTGGCTCGCCGCGCACCATCGGCGATATTGCCGAAGTGGGCTTTGGCAGTGCAACCCGGTATGGCGCGGTTACCGAAAACGGTAAGGGCGAAGTGGTTACGGGCATCGTGATGATGCTTAAAGGCTACAACTCATCCGCCGTAGTCGCCAGCGTGAAGGAACGGCTGGCGCAAGTGCAAAAATCGCTGCCAGAAGGGGTACAAGTCCGCGCATTCCTTGACCGGGCGGCATTGGTGGAACGCACGATAGACACGGTAAAGCGCAATCTTATTGAAGGAGCGTTAATTGTCATCTTCATCTTGGTGCTGTTGGTCGGCAATTTCAGGGCGGGTTTGGTCATCGCTTCAGTCATTCCTTTGGCCATGCTTTTTGCTTTGTGGATGATGCACTTGTTTGGCGTTTCTGCCAATCTTATGTCGCTCGGAGCCATTGACTTTGGCCTTATTGTGGACGGAGCAGTCATCATCGTGGAGGCTACCCTATATTATTTTCATACGCATTTCAAGCCCCCTGCGGGAAGCAAGTTCGTGCAGCTCACGCAGGAGCAAATGGACGAGAGCGTTTACAAATCTGCCAGCAGTATCATGCGCTCGTCGGTGTTTGGGGTCATCATTATCCTCATCGTGTATCTTCCGTTGTTGGCACTCGTAGGCATTGAAGGCAAGATGTTCCGTCCGATGGCACAAACGGTGTCTTTTGCCTTGGTAGGTGCTTTGTTGCTGTCTTTGACTTATGTGCCGATGGTTAGCGCCCTGTTTTTTAGCAAAAAAATTGACAACCGAATAACCCTTGCAGACCGCATCATGGCGGCTTGTCAGCGTGTTTACAATCCCGTGCTTGAAGGTGCATTGCGTATCCCAAAGACAGTGATTGTCATCGTACTTGGTTTGTTCCTGATCGCTATTTTCTTCTTCTCAAGACTGGGTGGCGAGTTCATCCCGCAGTTGGACGAAGGTGATCTGGCGCTCGAAAGCAGTTTCCCACAGGGTACTTCGCTCACTCAAGTTATCGAAGGGTACAAGTTGATTGAAGGCACATTAATGAAAAACTTCCCCGACGAGGTGGAAGGCATCGTTACTAAAATCGGAGCAGCGGAAATCCCCACCGACCCTATGCCCATGAGTGCGGGCGACGTGACCATCCTGCTCAAAGACAAGGAAGAATGGAAAGTAACCGATAATAAAGCTGAGCTGGTTGAAATGATGGAAGAGAAACTGCGAGGCATACCAGGTGCCAACATTGAATTTTCACAACCCATCGAGTTGCGTTTCAACGAACTGATGACCGGCTCGAAAGGGGATGTGGCCGTGAAAATCTATGGTGAAAACCTCGATACCCTGGCAGCGAAAGCAGCGGAAGCCGACCGTTTGATAAAAACCGTCTCGGGGGTTAGCAGTAAAGTGGAACAGACCCTTGGCCTGCCGCAAATCAACGTCCAGTACAACTACGCAAAACTTGCACAATATGGTTTGCATGTGAAAGATGTAAACACCGTGCTCAGTTCTGCCTTTGCCGGGGCGGTGGCTGGGGTTGTCTACGAGGACGGAAAGCGTTTCGACCTTGCAGTACGTCTCACCAAAAACAATCGCCAGGACATCGAGGACGTGCGCAACCTTCTCATCAGTACAGACAACGCAGGGCAAAATGTTCCGCTCGGAGAAATCGCCAGCATAGAATACCGTACTTCCCCCGCGCAAATCAGCCGTGACAATGCCAATCGTCGCATAGTAATCGGTGTGAACCTCCTTGGCGGACGCGATGTGGAAAGTGCGGTCAGCGATATCCAGGGAAAACTTGCCAGTTTGAAACTACCTCCCGGATATTTTATCACCTACGGCGGTCAGTTTGAGAACCTAAAAGCCGCTAAAGCACGTCTCGGTGTTGCTGTGCCACTGGCACTCGTGCTCATTATTGTTTTACTGTATTTCGCTTTTAATTCCATTAAAGAAAGTCTTTTGATTTTCACCGCCGTGCCGCTTTCGGCCATCGGTGGTGTGTTCGCGCTGATGCTGCGCGGAATGCCTTTCTCTATTTCAGCAGGGGTAGGCTTTATCGCACTGTTTGGCGTGGCCGTGCTCAATGGAATCGTATTGATAGCCTATTTCAATCAATTGGAAAAATCGGGCGTGACCGATGTTTTGGAACGCATTCATAAAGGCACTAAAGTTCGACTCCGCCCGGTGCTGATGACAGCAGCAGTGGCCTCGCTTGGCTTTTTGCCGATGGCCATGTCTACCGGTGCTGGTGCGGAAGTGCAGCGACCTCTGGCGACTGTTGTTATCGGGGGGTTGCTGACCGCTACCTTACTCACACTTATTGTACTGCCCGTGCTGTACAGCCTGTTTTTCAAACGTACCAGGTTTTTAAAACATGGCGTCTCAGCCACAACGGTACTGGTGATGGCATTTTTTCTTTTTGGACAAAATGTCCAAGCCCAAACCACGCTTACTGAGCAACAGGCTATCGAGATGTTGGAAAAAAACCATCCCGCGCTGCAAGCTGCGGGGCTTCGGGTGACACAGCAACAGACGCTTTCGGGTGCAGTCAAAATTTGGGAACCTGGCCAGATTTTTAACAACATCGCCGCTGACCCGGATTTAGGAATGTTTGGCACGACCAGTCTGGGCGTAAGTCAGACTTTTCCATCAGGAAAAGTCACCCGTGCCAACCGTCAACTCAATGCCCAAAACATTCGGCAAAGCCAGGCTGGGTTGCAACTCACGCGCCGCGAACTGGTGCGTCAAGTCCGCGAAAACTTCCAGCATATAGGGTATTTGCAAAGTAGAATCACACTTTTGGCCAGGCTAGATAGCGTGTATCAAAACTTCAACGCGGTGGCGGATGCCCGCTACCGTACCGGGGACGCTTCACAGGCCGAAAAACTCGCTGTGCAGGATCGAGCCGCTCAAATCCGGTTACAAATTGAAACCGCACGTCGCGAAATTGTATCCGACCAATTTGCGCTCGGTCAATTGCTGGGTTTGGGGCGATCGGTGCAGGCAATTACTGAGCCTTTGAAGGTTACCGGGTTTTCGCTGGCCGATTCTACAAGGTTGGTGAACTCTGCTTACGCGCTGTATGCCCAAAGTGCAATAGGACTAGCGGAGGCGCAAAAGAAGGTACAGCAAGCCTTACTCGCGCCTACATTTTCGGCAGGCTTGTTCGGTCAATATCTCGGCAACGGGGATGTTTATCCTGGCTGGCAACTCGGGCTTAGTGTGCCTTTGTTCAAAAAAGCGCAGCAAAAGCAAGTACAAGCCGCAGGTATTGGAATACAGGTGGCGCAATCGGAATACGAAAACGCGCTACTGGATCAACAAACCCGGCTGACTGCTTCTGTTTTTGAGTTTCAGAAATTTGAGTCTCTCACCGCTTACTATGATCAGCAAGGGAAGATGGTGGCCAGTGAATTACTTCGCAGCGGTGCGCTCAACTATCAACAGGGTGAAATCGGATACTTCGAGTATGTGCTGAACCTCGATCAAGCCCTGCAAATTGAATCGCAGTATCTGGAAAACCTCTTGCAACGTAATCTGATAGCAATTGAAATTCAGTATTTGACGAATCAAAACTAAGCTGGTCGCAAGACCGAATCTGGAAGCCCTTTTAATTTGCCAAATTTCAGAAACCATTTCTAATTCATTCAAATTCAAGAAAATGAAAAATAGCAAGCATCTTTTTTTGCTGATCCTGCTTTCCATTACTACACTGTTTTGGACAGCCTGTGGCGGCGAACACAAACCCGGTGATGGACACAATCATGGCGCGGAAGAAACCACCGCCGAGGGTGAACACGCGGAAGGTGAAGAACATGGGGAACATGCCGAAAGCTCGCTTGAACTCACCGCCGAGCAGATGAATAACGTCGGTGTTGAACTCGGGACTATCTCGCGCCAAAACCTCAGCGACGTGATAAAAGTGAACGGAGAACTGGATGTTCACAGCCAGCACATAGCCACGGTGAGCGCCTTTACTGATGGCATTGTGACGCAAATGCGGGTCGCGCTCAATGCCCACGTCAATAAAGGTGCCGTAGTGGCTGTATTGCGAAAATCTGACCTGATTGACCTACAGCAAGAATATTTAGCAGGAAAAAATCAACTCGTGTATGCTGAGCAGGAGTACCAGCGCTACAAGGATTTGAAGGAAGCGAACGCAACGGCTACCAAAAATTTTCAGAAAGCCGAGTCAGAATTGCGCTCATTGCAAACCAACTTGAAAGCTTGGGAAGCCAAACTCCGCCAAATGCAAATCAACCCTGCCACACTCACAGCGGACAATCTGAAAACTGACATCGTGCTTACTGCACCGATTTCCGGAACGGTTACACGTCTGAATGTCAATGTGGGCGCAGCGCTCAGTGTAGGTACTTCGGTTGCAGACGTCGTGGATTTTTCAAAAATTCATACCGACTTTTTTGTGTTTGAAAAGGATGTGCAAAAAGTGAAAGTCGGGCAAAAAATATCCTTCAATTTCCCGTCTAATCCACAGCAAGTTTATTCCGCTACCATCAAGGGCATGGATAAAGCGCTTGACCCGGAGAAAAAAGCATTACGCATTCACGCCGATATTGATCGGACAGGTGCGGTGCCCAGTGGTGGCTTCACTGATGGAACCTATGTGGAAGGTCGGATCGAACTTAGTGGCAAAGGTGTAGACGCACTACCCAAAGATGCATTGGTAAAAGACGGTACTCAGGATTTTATCCTTGTGGTAGAAGAAAAGGAGGCAAGTGGTAACATCCGCTTCAAAAAAGTGCCGGTGACGGTGGGGGCGATGAATGATGCCTTTGTAGAAGTGAAGCCACTGGAAACTTTACCAGCCGGGACACAAGTGGTGCTGAAAGGCGCTTTTTTCGTAGCTGCGCAGGGGAAAGTGGGAGAAGATGGGCACGGGCATTAGTCATAAAAACACCTGATTACGGTTAGTCAATTATTTCACTTTTAATTTAAACAAACATGGAACATTCACAAATGCAACATCACCATTCCGGGCACAAACATGGAGCGTTGATCCAACAGCTCCTTGATTGCGCAGCCGCCTGTGAAAACTGTGCCGCGTCTTGCCTGGACGAGCCGGATGTTACGGCTATGGCTCATTGTATTGAACTGGACCGGGACTGTGCAGACTTATGCTTCTTGGGAGCCAAGCTGTTGATTCGGGACAGTGAGTTTGGTCACGAATTTTTGGCCCTCTGCGAAAAAGCATGCCGCCATTGCGCCGATGAATGCGGAAAACACCAGCATGAACATTGTAAAAAATGTGCCGAAGTCTGCCAAAAATGTGCCGAAGCATGTCATGCGCATCACGGCAATATTGAATTGAGTTAGGTAACTGTCTTGTTGCAAGGGGGCGGCGATCAGAGGTCGCCGTTCCCGCTTGCAAAATAAAAAATGGTGAAAATAAGTGCCTGTCATACAGATGATTAAAAATTATTAAACTGATATAATTTAAATAAAAAGTGAATAGATATCTGGGCGATTTTGAACAAAAAAAGTGAAAAGGTGTTAACCCCTTCCATACCTTTACCTCGAATCATGAAATTCAGCCTCGTCATATTGCTTCTGCTCCTTACCTATCTCGTTGCGTTGCCAACAGATACGTTACGGGCGTGCGGCAGTGGAGGGGAGTGCCAGAAGACAGTATCATCAAACGCGAATGGCGAACAAGTTGCTGCATTTGGCGAGCCTTGTGTAGAAAACTCACCGTGTAACGATTGCCCTCCCGATTCAGATGGTTGTGGGCATTGTCACTGTCCCGACTGCGGGACAACAGGCGCACACACTGGCTTTTGTAAAAATACTTCCAATGAAGTGTTTCCAGCTCGCGCATGGCTCCACTCAGCCCGAGCTGTCAATTTCTATTATAAAGCGCCCAACTCCTCGGCGCACCTGACGGCACTTTTCCAGCCGCCACGGGTATGAATTAGCCCTTCCCATTTTTGATTCTTCAAAATGAACACTGTGAGCCAATCGCTTACGGTGCGCTCCCTATTTGGCTACATTCATTATCCCTGCAACAGGTATGAACCATAGAAATAATTCTTTCCCTGTTTACCCTCTGTACTTTCAAAACAGTAGGCTTTTACACTCAATTAGGCCCTTTGTGACCATATTGCTTGGACTTACCTGTTTTGTATTTGCGGGGAATGCGGTCGCGCAAACTGCACTTACAGAACAACAGGCCATTGAAATGCTGATAAAGCATCCGGCACTTCAAGCTGCTACGCTCCGCGTAACGCAATATCAAACACTGGGCGGTGCAGTAAAACCTTGGGAGCCGACCCAGTTCTTCAACAATATAGCTGCTGACCCGGACTTGGGAATGTTCGGCACAACGAGCTTTGGCGTAAATCAGGCTTTTCCTTCCGGTAAAAATGTTCGCGCCAATCGCCAACTAAATACTCAGAACATTCGCCAAAGCCAGGCACAATCCCTGTTGACTCAGCAGGATTTGGTGCGACAAGTAAAAGAGAAATATCAACGGTTGGGTTATCTGCAAATCAAAATTATCCTTTTTGCTCGCCTCGACAGTATCTATCAAAACTTAAACGCTGTAGCTGATACGCGCTATCGTACCGGGGATGTTTCACAGACCGAAAAGTTCGCTGTTCAGGACAAAGCCGCTCAAATCCGGTTACAAATTGAGACCGCTCGCAATGAGATTGTTTCCGGTCAATTTGCGCTGGGTCAACTACTGGGCTTGGGCCAGCAGGTTAAGGCTGTTGTTGATCCATTGACTGCAACAGGGTTTTCAATGGCAGATTCTACGCGATTAACCAGTTCGGCATACTCCATATATGCTCAAAGTGTCGTCGGTGTAGCTCAGGGGCAACAGGCTGTGCAACAGTCCGCACTTGCGCCAACTTTTTCGGCAGGAGTGTTTGGTCAATATTTGGGAAATGGCGCAGTATATCCAGGCTGGCAGTTAGGGTTAAATGTGCCTTTATTCAAAAAAGCACAGCAAAAGCAGGTTGAAGCAGCCTGTATTGGTGTGCAAATAGCGCAGTCAGAATATCAGAACGCTTTGCTTACCCAACAAACCCGGCTGACCGCCGCTGTTTTTGAATTCCAACGCTTTGAACTACTCACAAACTATTACATACGACAAGGCAAAACGATTGCTGACGAGCTGTTGCGCAGCAGTGTACTGAACTATCAGCAAGGTGAGATTGGGTATATAGAACATGTCCAAAACCTTGACCAAGCCTTACAAATTGAAATGCAATATTTGGAGAACCTGTTGCAAAAGAATCTGGCAGGCGTAGAAATTCAGTTTTTAACGAATCGGAACCAATAGGCCGGAATTCAGACTTGACCATCACACATCCACTCATATTTTCAACTTAAACATTTTCTCAATCATGAAAAAAATTCAATTCGTTTTCTCGCTTGTCGCTTTGTCCTTTGTCGCTTTGTCCTGCGGGCAGGAAAAGAATGGCACTGCTTTGTCCCTAACAACCGAAATTTTTTGTGACCACTGTCAGGATTGCGATTCCTGTAAGGGAAGGGTGGAAAAAGCACTACGTTCAACTGAAGGCATTAACTCGGCAGAGATGAAAGTGGCCGAAAAGAAAATTGCTGTGACGTATGATCCGGCCAAAATCAACGAGCAGCAAATCAAAACGGCTATAGCCAAAACAGGGTTTGCAGCAGGAGACATGGCGGCAGACCCTGCTGCCTATGACAATCTGGATGATTGCTGTAAGAAAAAGTAAAGATGGTATGTAGCGGGCGGCGCATGGTGTGTCGCCCGCTGATGGTAAGTTGAAAATTCTAAAGCACATTATTCATGATTGACCAGATTATTAAATTCTCCATTCAACATAAGATGGTTGTGGGACTGTTTGTCCTGGGTCTTATAGGTTGGGGCAGCTATTCGCTTGCACACCTGCCTATGGATGCCTTACCTGACATCACCAATAACCAGGTGCAGGTGATTACGCTCGCACCAACGCTTGCTTCGCAAGAAGTAGAGCAATATGTAACCGCACCCATTGAAGCGGCTTGCGCCAACCTACCGGACATCATTGAAATGCGATCTATTTCCAGACTTGGGCTTTCGGTTATCACCATCGTTTTTAAAGATGAAATGAATCTCTATGAAGCCAGGCAATTGGTGAACGAACGGTTAAAAGAAGCCGAAGAACATATTCCAAAGGATGTAGGAAGTCCTGACCTGGCACCTGCCTCTACCGGCTTGAGTGATATTTACCAGTATGTGCTGCACACAAAGCCGGGGTACGACTCCCTTTATTCAGATATGGAATTGCGAACCATTCAGGATTGGATAGTCAAAAGACAGCTCTTAAGTGTGCCGGGAATTGCGGAGATCAATACGTTGGGCGGACACCTTAAACAGTATGAAATTGCTGTGGATGCCCAACAGCTTAAGGCCATGAATGTGACCATTCAAGAAGTATTTGAGGCACTTGAGAAGAACAATGAGAGTACGGGAGGCAGTTATATCGAAAAAGGGCCTAATTCCTATTTTATTCGTGGAATGGGTATGGTGGAAAATCTACATGATATTGAAGCCATTGTAGTTAAGCAAACCGAAGGTGTTCCCATATTGGTACGCAATATTGCCAAAGTGCAGTATGGAAATGCGAACCGTTACGGGGCGGCTACACGTAACGGAGAAGGTGAAGTCGTGGTAGGCGTGGTCATGATGCGGAAAGGACAAAATTCGGCAGAAGTAGCGCAGGGGGTCAAGGAACGGGTAGAAATTATCAAAAAGTCCCTGCCGGAAGGAGTCATCATTGAGCCCTTTCTCGACCGTAGCGACTTGGTTGGGCGTGCCATTCAAACCGTCAGTACCAACCTTGCAGAAGGTGGTTTGATCGTGGTATTTATTCTGGTCTTATTTCTGGGTAATCTTCGGGCAGGTATGGTAGTTGCCTCGGTTATTCCGCTCGCGATGCTTTTTGCGCTTGGGATGATGCGCATGTTTGGTGTTTCGGGTAACCTGATGAGCCTGGGTGCAATTGACTTCGGTCTTATTGTGGATGGCGCGGTCATCATTGTCGAAAGTATCGTTCACCGTATCACAAGTAATACTTTAACGGGCAGGAATCGGCTCACACAAGTCGAAATGGATGAAGAGGTGTATGAAGCCTCCTCTCGTATCCGAACGTCTGCGGCCTTTGGAGAAATCATTATTCTCATTGTGTATTTGCCTATTTTGACGCTTACTGGTATTGAAGGGAAGATGTTTGGCCCAATGGCTCAAACCGTATCCTTTGCCATATTGGGTGCGTTTTTGCTTTCGCTGACCTACGTGCCAATGATGTCAGCCTTCTTTCTGAGTAAAAAAACGGTTCATAAGCGCAACATCTCAGACCGGATGATGGACTTGTTTCAGCGTGCCTATAATCCGCTGATTCATTTCGCACTGCGCCGGAAAATGGCTGTTGTGTTTACTTCAATAGTTTTATTTATAGGTAGCCTGATTTTGTTTTCGCGAATGGGGGGCGAATTTATCCCGACCCTCGAAGAGGGTGACCTCGCTTTGAATACCCGCATAATGGCAGGTAGTTCGCTCACGCAAAATATCGCCATCCTTACAAGGCTCGAAGGAATGATAAGGTCGAAATTCCCGGAGGTAAAAGAAGTGGTATCCCGGATCGGCGCGTCAGAAATACCGACCGATCCAATGTCGGTTGAAGTAGCTGATATAATTGTGGTATTGAAAGACAAAAAAGAGTGGACTTCTGCTAAGACCCGCGATGAGTTGGCAGATAAAATAAAAAAGGAAATCTCTAACCTGCCTGGAGTGAGTCTTGAAGTATCGCAGCCTATTCAGCTGCGCTTCAATGAGCTAATGACTGGAGTACGTTCGGACGTAGCGATTAAAATTTTTGGCGATGACCTGGAGTTACTTGCACAAAAAGGAAGTGAAGCTATCCGGATCATTGAAAACATTCCTGGCATTGCCGACCTCAAAGCAGAACAGGTAACCGGCTTGCCACAGATTTCCGTGAAGTACAACCGGGAACAAATCGCACAATATGGTTTGAGCATTGACGACATTAACCGGACGCTCCGAACCGCTTTTGCAGGGGAGGTAGCAGGGGTTGTTTTTGAAGGGGAAAAACGTTTTGATATGGTGGTTCGATTGGGTAAAGAACTCCGCTCAGATATTGACGACATTCGAAATCTGTCTATTCCAATTCCTGGAGGCGCACAAATTCCATTGAACCAGTTGGCAAAAATTGATTTTGGGGCAGCGCCCATGCAGATTTCACGGGACGACGGACGGCGACGTATGACCCTCGGTCTGAATGTCCGCAATCGCGATGTGCAATCGGTAGTAGAAGAAATCAAATTGAAATTGGATAAAGAGCTTCAGCTGCCGCCTGGTTATTACCTGACTTACGGCGGACAGTTTGAAAATTTGATCGAAGCCAATAAACGGTTGATGATCGCCGTACCTGTGGCACTCTTACTGATTTTGGTACTGCTGTATTTTACGTTCAATTCTCTGCGGCATACACTCCTGATATTTTCAGCTATCCCACTTTCAGCCATCGGCGGCGTACTGGCTTTATGGTTGCGCGGAATGCCCTTCAGCATTTCGGCAGGAGTTGGGTTTATTGCCTTGTTCGGCGTGGCAGTGCTGAATGGTATCGTTTTGATTGCCTATTTCGACCAACTAAAAAAGGAGGGTATCACCGATATTAAAGAGAGGGTACTTACGGGTACGCGTGTCCGGCTCCGACCTGTACTGATGACAGCCGCAGTGGCTTCGCTGGGCTTCTTACCCATGGCACTTTCTAACTCAGCGGGTGCAGAAGTACAACGGCCTCTGGCAACAGTGGTCATTGGCGGATTGATTTCTGCCACACTCCTTACGCTGTTGGTTTTACCAACACTTTACATGCTCTTCTCCGGGGAGAAAAAATCGCACACATTTTCAACTGAAAAATAAATTAGGATGAAAAAGGAAATTTCAATCTCAGTATTCGCCCTGTTTATAGGGTTCTATACATTTACTTCATGCAATCAGGCTGCACCGGCGGAAGAGGCAGAAGCCATTCCCAAACATGCCCATAAAGACACCATTGAGGAAGAAGTGAATGATCTGGTCATTACATCCCGGCAGTTCAAAGCCGCCGGGATCGAATTGGGGAAACTTGGAACAACCAGCCTTACGGGAAGTATCAAAGTATCCGGCCAACTTGAAGTGCCGCCGCAAAATAAAGCAGGCATATCAGCCTATGTGGGTGGCATCATTAAATCTATTCAAGTGGCAGCAGGTAGTTATGTAAGGAAAGGCCAAACCGTAATGACACTTGAACACCCTGACTTTTTGAAACTTCAGGAGGAATACACCAGTACCAAGGGGAATCTGGTTTTTCTGGAACAGGATTACCAACGAAAGAAAGAACTGTTAGCAGCAAATGCGACACCTCAAAAGGCTTTTCAAGAGGCTGAATCAAGGTACAATGTTGAAAAAGGGCGCTTGGCATCACTTGCCAACCAACTGTCTATGTTGGGCATTTCAATTACCGAATTGAACAAAGGCAAAATTACCAACGTGCTGGCTTTGCGGTCGCCCATCCATGGCTATATCACGCAAGTGCATGGTAGTATCGGTGCGTACGCCGAACCCAACAAGATGCTTTTTGAAGTAGTGGACAATTCCAATATTCTGGTGCGCCTCGATGTGTACGAACGGGATTTTTACAAAATCAAAAAAGGACAGAAAATCAGCATCTTACTACCCAATCAGGACAATGCCGAAATCGAAGGACGAATTGTGACCCTCGGCAAAGCGATGGACAATATGACCAAATCTATCGCGGTGTATGCTGAGATACGCAACAACAAACGCCAAGACCTGATACCGGGCATTTTTGTGAACGCATTCATCTATGTGGATGGTCACGCTGCTGCTGTCGTACCTACTGAAACAGTCGTTCGTTCCGGCGAAAAGCAATACGTTTTTATGGTCAATGACGAGTTGTGCAGCAAGCCGAATGTACCGGGCAAAGACCCACACACGGTCAAAGATGCAGCCGGGAATACCATACCGCTTGCTTACAGAATGATAGAAGTAAAAACGGGCGCGGAAGGTACAGGGGTGGTAGAGATCAATCCTGCACAAGAAATTAAGCCAACAGACCAATTGGTCGTAAAAGGGGCTTATTTCCTGATGTCAGCTTTGAAAAGTGGCGAGACAGTTGGGTGCTGCGCCCCAGCAGAGGAAGAGGGGAAGAAGGAGTAATTTATAATCAGAGTGGCCTCCCACTCGCTTCTTTTTTAACGCGGGTAGGCTTAACCAAAATATGCAATTTAAAGATATGAATAGCCAGCTGACTCCTCAACACGTCCACACCTACGACGCGCAAGGCCGAATGACCTGCTGCACACTCGAAGAAAAAATTCAGGTTAAATCTGGTCCGCCGCAATTGCAGCCGCATAGTGACGATGATGGTCACGACCACGACCATGAGGGCGAAGTGGCACATAGCCCCTGGCGTGAATACCTGCCCGCCATTATAAGTTTTGCGCTATTGCTGGCTGGCATCGCACTTGAATATTGGTTAAAAGCCGATTGGTTTACAGGATGGATACGCTTAGTGTGGTACCTGGCCGCCTACTTACCCGTCGGTCTGCCCGTGCTGAAAGAAGCGCTTGGAGCCATCGGGAAGGGGGAAGTTTTCACTGAATTTTTGCTGATGAGCATCGCCACTGTCGGTGCATTCGCCATTGGAGAATACCCCGAAGGTGTGGCCGTGATGCTGTTCTATGCAGTCGGGGAATTGTTCCAGACCGCTGCGGTGCGCCGCGCCAAAGGCAATATCAAAGCCTTGCTCGACGTGCGTCCCGATCAGGCTACCGTACTGCGCGATGGACAATTTCAGGAAGTAAAACCTGAAACGGTAGGGGTTGGAGACACTATCCGAGTCAAGCCAGGTGAACGTGTACCGCTGGATGGAACATTGCTGGGTGAGTCATCTGCGTCCTTCGACACTGCTGCGCTCACTGGAGAGAGCAAGCCCCGCAGCATCGCCGCAGGCGAGTCGGTACTGGCTGGAATGGTGAGCTCCGAAAGCGTAGTGGAAGTGAAAGTGACCAAGCCATTTGGCGAAAGCAGCATCGCCCGAATTCTTGAGTTAGTACAAAACGCTACGGCACGCAAAGCACCTACGGAGTTGTTCATCCGCAAGTTTGCCAAAGTGTATACCCCGATTGTGGTTTTGCTGGCGGTATTGCTCATTGTCGTGCCGTACTTCACCGTACCGGATTATGTGTTCCGTGATTGGCTTTACCGTGCGCTTATTTTCCTCGTCATTTCATGCCCGTGTGCGCTGGTCATATCTATCCCACTCGGTTATTTTGGCGGAATCGGTGCGGCCTCCCGACAGGGCATTTTGTTCAAAGGCTCTAATTTCCTGGACCTGATGACAAAGGTTACGACGGTCGTAATGGACAAAACCGGGACGCTGACGCATGGCGTTTTCAAGGTGCAAAAAATTGAAAGCGACGGAGTTGAAAAGAATGAGCTGCTGATTTTGGCTGCTGCGCTGGAGCAGCATTCCACTCACCCGGTGGCTAAGGCTCTCCTGCTCTATGCGGACGAACAAAAGTTGGATTGGAAAAAAGCGACCGTCGCCGAGGTAAAAGAAATTGCCGGGCATGGCTTGACCGGGCAAGTGAATGGAAAGCTGGTAATGGTCGGTAATACCAAGCTGCTTGAGAAATTCAAGATCGCTTACCCACCCACGCTGGATGCAGAAGTAGACACGATTGCCGTGGTAGCCGTTGGCAATAAATATGTTGGCTTCATCACTATAGCTGACGAGATAAAACCTGATGCAGTTGACACCATTAAGCGCCTGCATTCCGCCGGAGTGCGCGAACTGGTGATGCTCTCCGGAGATAAGGACACAGTGGTACAGAAGGTCATCGCTACACTAGGGATCGAAAAAGGCTTTGGCGATCTGCTGCCTGAAGATAAAGTGAAAAAAGTGGAAGAACTGAAACGGGAGAACCCCAGTAGTACCATCGCTTTCATGGGTGATGGTCTCAACGACGCCCCGGTGCTTGCTGCTGCCGATGTTGGAATCGCTATGGGCGGTCTCGGCTCCGATGCAGCCATCGAAACGGCTGATGTGGTCATCCAGAACGATGAGCCTTCAAAAGTGGCGACTGCTATTGCCATTGGGAGGGCTACCCGACGGGTGGTGTGGCAGAATATTGGGTTTGCCTTTGGAGTCAAAATCATCGTGCTGATACTCGGTGCGGGTGGCTTGGCTACGATGTGGGAAGCAGTTTTTGCGGACGTGGGCGTGGCGTTATTGGCAATTTTGAACGCGGTTCGGGTGCAAAGGATGAAGTTTTCATAAAAATATTTTTTTTACATAACTCTATGATTATCAAACTACTACTGTTTGGTTATTAGATTAAATTTCCAACCTCATGTCAGTTCCTCCGATGATGCTAATCATTACCTTCCTTCCAATTACTCCCTAATTTTGCATCCTCTTAAAAATTGGTTGATTTGCCTGCGTTTTGGATTTTGGGTGATTATACAGAAGCAAAATGTAGGAAGGAGACTTAAAAATGGTTATTATGAAAAATCTAATTATTGCCATTATCGGGCTGGGGTTGGTATGGTTCTATTTTTCCTGCAAAAAGGAAAATGTACCACCTACTTCTAATGAAGAAACACTGATTGAGCAAATTATTGCAGCACCAAACGTTGAGGCGCTGGGCATCGCAAATTTGCCTCCTGCCATTCTCATCTATGTGAAACAAAATCATGCGCCTTTCGACATTGAAATGGCTTTCCATGCTTCCGATTTGGGTTATGAAACAATTCTTGAAAATGGGCTTTGTCTTTTCTTTGGCATGAATGGCAATCATCTCAACCACAATGGCATGCATGACGATGAGAACAACCATCACGGCATTGGCGAGAACCATTGCATGATGGGTGACACCCTCAATGCTGCTGACCTGCCCCAAGCTGCCCTTGACTATATCGCAGGAAACTATGCAGGCAACACGGCTGTGACGGTGGTGGTTAAGCCCAGCGGTAAATTGGGGGTTGAGTTGAGTAACGGAACCATACTGATCTTCACACCTGGCGGCGTTTTTATCAAAGTCTGCGACAGTAATGGTGGAACAGGTCATCACCATGTACACGGGACCAATGGTGGCCCCGGCTGGCATTGCGATCCTAGCGGAACAATGGGTGGTCACCATGGCGGAATGGGTCACGGACATGGAAATCATGGCGGAATGGGTGGTCATCATGGTGGCATGGGCAATCAGCCTGGCCCGAATGAAATCTGCTGGGGCGGCACGGGGATTCCTGTGGACAGTCTTCCGGCGGTCATCATCAGTTATGTGAGCGCCAACCACCCGGACGCAACCGTGGCACATGCCATGCAAACCTTCGGAAGAAAGTATTTCCTTCGCTTGTCAGACTGTGCCCGATTGGTTTTTGATGAAAATGGGAACATACTTTTTGACAGTGGAGATTGAAAATGGAATTATTAACTTGCCTATTCAGTGGGGAGAATCTCACCAAAAAAAAATTAATTTTGCATCAGTAAGAACCCGCCACTCGCGGGTTCTTTTTTGTTAACAAATGGGTTTAATCAGCAATATGGCTACCACAAAATCAATCCTCATTTTTGTGCTTGCAGGTCTCTTCGAGATTGCAGGCGGCTACCTTGTTTGGCTCTGGTTAAAAGAGAGTAAACCAGCCTGGTACGGACTTTTGGGTGGGCTTATCTTAGCCCTTTATGGCGTTGTAGCCACTTGGCAGAATGCTAGTTTTACAAAAGTTTATGTGGTGTACGGTGGGGTCTTCATTATCATTTCACTTTTATGGGGTTCCTTAATAGACGGGTTTAAACCAGACAAATATGACGTTCTTGGTGGAATTATTACCCTGTTAGGCATTACAATCATCTACTATGCTCCAAGATCATAATAAGATTATCAACCAACTTGACAATTCAAAATCACTTTTAAAATGCGAATCCTCACCATCTGTATGCTGGCATCAATTCTGTTGCTCTCCTGCAAGCAAAAACAACAGAACGACGCATTAACGGTCAGCCAGTCTTTTGACAAATTGAATGTCGTCAATACTGAAAAGGAAATCGCCTGCAAACTGACCACACCGGAATTGGAGGCCCGAAAAGCAGGTGCCGTCGACGAGTTGAAAAAGAAAATCCTTGAAACCGTGGAGACCGTGAACGGCTACGCTTTTCGATTTGCAGGCTCTGACGAAACACTCGGCCAACTCATGGTTTTCATCCAGGCTGAACGTCAGTGCTGTAGTTTTTTTACTTTCAAACTCGGTATTCAAGACCCGGAAAGCCCAATTTGGCTGGAAATTTCTGGGGCATCGGGGGCTAAAGAATTTGTCAAAGATGAATTAAAACTAAGCACTGCTATCCAATGAGATTCTATTGGACAATGCCTCAAGGCTTAAAAGCGCACTACCGTCGAGAACTGGATTTATACAAATTGGAGTTCGCGCGACAGGACTTTCCACACGCTTGGCAGCACCTCGAACGTGCCCACATCTTGGCGCAAGCATGGCCGCGCGAGCACTCGTATGTACACTGGCGAATGCTGTTGTTTGGCATTCACATCAAAAGCGGGCACGAAATTCTGGGACAAATTCCCCGTTTATTGGTGGGCGGGGTAAAATCATTCGTGGGTAAAATACCAGTGGGCAACACGGGCGGTGCAAATGTGCCGCCATTGCAGCCGATGGAAATACCAGGGGATTTGGAGACACTTTTGGATGCGTATAGGTGAATGCCATCTCACTGCGTCCGCGTCCATGTCTGCGTTCGCCAAAATATTCCCCAATAACCCCTCACTTTTAACGTGTTGACATCTTCCAGCCAAATTACGCTTCGATAAGTTGTACCATTTCCAGGGTCAAGAATATGGCCTCCTGTCCATTTTTTACCGTCTTTTTTAAAATCCCAGAGGAAATTCATACCCACAATTTTGGCATTTTTTCTTTCCCCGGAACATTTCGTGCAGACAGGCTCGGGTTGTTCGCAGGGTTGAAGAAACAATTGAGAAACCTTGCCTTCAAGCATACCGTTCTTTTCTTCGATTTGTACAATGGAACGTGTGTTGCCGCTCTTGTCATCCACTGTTTTCCAAGTGCCAACTGGCGACTGTGCAGAAGCCACATTGTTCAGCAAAAGTACTCCGAACAATATATTAATTGCCCGCGCTGATTTGGGGTTTCCAGATTCTTTTTCTCGCGCGGTCACTTCCTCGAAAGTTTCCTGATACTTCGGATGTTCTGTGCCGAACCATTTATCCCACCAAGTGAAGTAAAGGCCGAAGTTGTGGTTGAAATGTTTGTGATGCAGGTCGTGGTGTGTGGTGGTGGTATGCCAATTAAGCCAACGGTTGTTCAGAAAATTTTTGGACAAAAACTCGATGCCGAGGTGTCCCTGCACATTACGGATTATCATGTAAATGAGGAATATGAATAACGCCAGTTCATGCGCTGGAATGGTAAAAACGATGAGTACAAAAATCCCTGCCTCAATGACTGCCTCAATGGGATGAAAGGAATAGGCTGCCCAAGGCGAAGGGTTGGTCGAACGGTGATGCACAAGGTGGACGTGCCGGAAGATTATCGGATTGTGCATCAGTCGGTGTGTCCAGTAAAACCAGGCATCGTGCAGTAAAATCATCAGGGCTATACTTAGGACAAACCACACTCCGCCCCATTGCTCGAAGTTGTCGTACATAAGCGTAAACCCTGCGCTTTTCAAACGCATAATTCCTAAACCAATAAGGGCAAAAATGAAAACGGTACTCATTGAGTAGCCGAATTCGAGCCACATACTTTTCGCTTCAGGTGACTTTTTCTGGATGATTCGATGCTGCCATTTTTTGGAATAAATAATCCAAAAAACAAGGTATGCCGCACCTGCTACCAAAAAATAGCGGAGAAAATCGGTGAACAAAACGTACGGAAAGAGTTCTGAGAAAGAAAGGTTTTGCATAAGACAGTAGTTGAATTTGTGGGGCAAAACTACCGTCGAGCATAAGGTGCAATCCACTTGAAACTGAAAAATGGATATGGATTTTGAAATCAAGGAGGATTTGTCAGCTCATTTTTGACCGTCGCCATTCCGTCGGGGTCATGCCCGTCGTGTCTTTGAATGCTTTGTTGAACGGGGCGAGCGAGGCATAGCCCAGATCATACACAATTTCAAGAATGGTCAAATCCCGCTGCTGTGGATTGGACAGCACAGAACAGGCTTCCCGCACTCGGTAACTGTTAAGGTAATCGTTGAAATTTCGATGGCCAAGGTGTTGGTTGATAGCCTGGCGCAAACGGTACTCTTTAACCTCCATCTTTTCGGCAAGTTGGCTAATGGTCAATCCCTCTGTGCGCCAGTACTTTTGCGTATCCATTAAATTGGAAAGTTGCGCAAGCAAGCGTTCGTCCACCTCCAGGGTAGTAATTGGCACTCGGGTAGGTTTTTCATTTTCCGGGAAAAAACCTGGCTTCAACGACAGCAATCGCAGCGAGAAAAAAACGGTCAGTCCGAATATGAAGGCTTTTTGTGCAGCATTCAGGATCGGCGGTGGCGCTGTGCCCCGAAGCGACACTTCCGAAAGCACCGTGATAGCCATTAACCCTGCGGTGGTTATGATGAAAATTGTGCGAAAATGTAATCGAGAAAGCACCAAATCCGCCTCACGGTTGCGGGCTGCTTCGAGAATGCCCAACACTATGAACGTTAGGGAAACAAGTTGGATCAACCATTCAAATAGGATTTGAATACCCTCTTGGAGCGGCAAATACGGCTGCTGGAAAAATGCGAGGTAATGTATCCCGGCCATTGCAGCCAACAGCCACCCGAACGACCGCCGCCACTGATAACCGTCGTCGAAAAGCGACTTGCTAAAAAGCCAAAATGCTACCGGGGCAAGAAAGGGCAACATCAACAGGGGGAAGAAAATCGCCGGATAATTCTTCATGGGCGACCAGTCTGCCAACAGATACCCTACTATACACCATCCGAATAATTGGATGGGAATAGTGTTTTGTTGATTGCCTTTATTCCTCCAGAATAACCCTAAAAGCAGCAGAATTTGGCCAATGGTTGCGAAGCGAAGGATGTCAGTGAGGTAGGTCATGGAGTCAAAAGTAGATGAGATTCCTAAAATGAACACTGTATTTAAGCCAGGTGCCATCTCTAACCATTACTTTTCGGGCGAACTATTTCTGGGCTGGCGTATGACTCTCCTCTTTCGTTACTTCGACCAATACAAAACCCTGTCAGACGCTGCAAAGAAAGCCATTCAGGGCATCAGCACTACCCACACCATCAAGAAAGGCCGTGACCTGCAACCTATTGGCCACACTTGCCGGACTATCTACTTTATCAACCGAGGCATGGCGCGTATCTACTATTTCAAAGACGACAATGATGTCACGGAGTGCTTTGCGTTTGAAAATCAAATTATTGCACGGGTAGAGAGCCTATTCAGCGGCAAACCTTCCCGAAAGGGAATACAGATGTTGGAAGCATCGGAAGTCGTCGCCATCAATGCTACCCAGTTGTTCCGGCTCTACGATACTTTTCCAGACATTGAGCGATTGTTCCGAAAAATCTTTGAGGCAGGATATGTTGAAACGGTCAATCGCCTCGAAAGCTTGCAATTTCACAGTGCAGAAGAACGATACCGCGATTTGCTGCAAACTTCGCCTGACATCCTCAAAAGAGTGCCGCTCAAACTCATTGCCTCCTACCTTGGCATCACACCTGTGAGCCTCAGCCGAATAAGGGCGCATCACTGATTTCTTATCATTTGTAAAGAATTGCCACATTGCGAAGCGGTCACCTTTGCAGGGTGAAAGAAATACAACTCGGCCTTCGCGCCAATCTCTCCCAATTTGTGCTTTTGGTCATCATCAATGCCTTTGTGGGCGGCATGGTGGGCATGGAACGCAGCATATTACCGCAGCTGGCTGAAGCTGAATTTGGCATTGCTGCTAAGACGGCGGTGTTGTCCTTCATCGTGGCGTTCGGTATTACAAAAGCATTTGCCAACCTGTTTACCGGCGTTTTGGCCAACCGCTTAGGGCGCAAGCGGCTGTTGCTCCTGGGATGGGTCTTAGGGTTGCCCGTTCCTTTCCTACTGATGTTCGCGCCGACCTGGGGCTGGATAATTGCCGCCAACGTATTGCTCGGTGCGCATCAAGGCTTTGCATGGTCGGCTACGGTAGTGATGAAAATAGACCTCGCAGGCGACCGCGACCGGGGACTGGCAATGGGTTTGAATGAGTTTGCGGGATACCTCGCCGTTGCGCTGGCAGCCTTCTCTACCGGGTGGCTGGCAGCCGAATATGGGTTGCGGCCCTATCCGTTTTACCTCGGTGTGGTTTTGTCAGTGCTTGGTTTTTTCTCCACTTGGTTGCTGGTAAAAGATACCCACGCCCATGTAACAGCAGAAGCGGCAACCAGTAAAGTTGCGCGACTGCCCAATATTTTTCACGACACGAGTTGGCGACATCGAAACCTCGGTTCTGTGACTATCACAGGACTGGTGAATAATCTGAATGACGGGATGGTTTGGGGGCTACTCCCCATTTTTCTACTTCAGAAGGGTTTTTCATTGCATGAAATCGGCATTTTGGCTGCTGTGTACCCGGCGGTTTGGGGTATAGGGCAATTGTTCAGCGGACGGCTGTCCGATTGGGTTTGCAAAAAAGACCTTTTGTTGTGGGGGATGCTGATGCAAGGGTTGGCCTTACTTGGTTTGGCGATGGCAGGTAGTTTTGTCTTTTTTGTCTTGCTGCTGGCGCTGCTCGGCTGGGGTACTGCGATGGTGTACCCGACATTCCTGGCTTCGATTGCCGAAAACACGCATCCGTTTGACCGGGCCAAAAGCCTTGGTGTGTTTCGGTTCTGGCGCGATATGGGTTACGCGGTCGGGGCCTTGTTCACTGGAATTTTAGCGGATTCATTTGGGATTCCGGTAGCTATCATCGCTGTCGGTTTGTTGACTTTGGCAACTGGAATTTGGGCTGATTATCGGATGCGTTGTCGAACGGAACATCCAACTATTTGGGTATGGCTTCGTCAAAAAAGGACTGTACAGTCGGAGCCTTAAAGTAGGAGAACTTAAATCTTTAAAATTATGAGACAATCAACTTTCAACCTTCGCTTTACAAGCATCTTGTTATTGATGGGTACTGTTATGGTTAATCTTGGATTTTTGGTTCGCCCGGTGCAATTGCAAGATTCATTTGACTTGCCCGCTTTTATCCAGGCACACGAAAATCAGACTATCTGGATTTGGTCATTCCGCTTCCTTGTTTTCGGATTGTTCATGGAAGTAATGGGATTGGCGGCTTTAAAAAGTCTTTTCAGGCAATCGGAAGCGGACACGGTTATCAGCACCGGAATATTGGTTTCCACATTCGCCCTTATGGTCACTGCCCTTGCAGAAGGCTACTACATGCACATGGGGGCTTGGGCTGGTTGGAAGGTTTCGACACTTGAACCGTCCCTCCAAACCCCATTCTTGCAAACCCTTGAGGTCACCCGCGAATGGGTTGTATGCCTGACGAGGATGGGCTATATGTTTTTTTGTATGGGTCTGGTTGGAGTTGGTTGGGGATTAATTCGTACTTCTTTTTTCCCAAAATGGCTGGGAATTTATGCTTTGACACTGGGAATTATCGGCATTATGGTCATGCTGGTTTTTGATTCGCGAACCGATCTGTATGTTCCTGTGCGTTGGGGGATTTCGATTTTTTTCTTTTTGACGGGATGGTTATTGCTCACCACAAAACAGCCGAACGATGGAAAGATACAGTGATCTTTTTGTGAATAGTTTTCGCGGCTACGCAGCATACTTGTGGCAAGAAATTTTGCATCCACATTGGGGTAATTACTTCTATTGGCTCATCGCCATTTCTCTGATGGTGTACGCACTCGAATTGTTTTTCCCCTGGCGAAAAAACCAACCTGCTTTTCGTCAGGATTTCTGGCTCGACGGGTTTTATATGTTTTTCAATTTCTTCCTTTTTTCACTGGTCGGATATGCTGCTGTTTCGAGCGTGGCAGTTCAAGCTTTTAATGACTTTTTGGCTTCGGCTTTTGGTATCCGCAATCTCGTAGCAATTAACGTCTCTGCCTGGCCGCATTGGGCGCAATTGCTGACTCTGTTTTTGATTCGCGATTTTATCCAATGGAACATACATCGGCTGCTGCATTATGTGCCGTGGCTATGGAAATTCCATAAGGTACACCACTCCGTGACACAAATGGGGTTTGCTGCCCACCTGCGCTACCATTTCATGGAGAACATCGTTTATAGAACCATCGAGTATTTACCGCTGGCCATGATTGGCTTTGGTATCCAGGATTTTATTCTGGTGCATCTGTTTGCGATTACTATTGGACATCTCAACCATGCCAACTTTTACTTGCCGTTGGGTCCACTTCGTTACCTGCTCAACAGCCCGCAAATGCATATCTGGCATCACTCAAAGGAATTGCCAGAAGGCAGTCGTGGTGTAAACTATGGCATAACGCTCAGCCTTTGGGACTACCTTTTTGGAACGGTGTGGATTCCACGTGATGGTCGCGACATTGAGTTGGGGTTCCCAAATGTAGAGCAGTTCCCAAAAGGATTTTTTGGCCAAGAAGTGTTGCCATTTTTTAGGAGAAAATAATTGCTTGGTGATTCTAATCACCAAGCTACAGTTATCGTCATCATCAATTTGCAGGGCAATTACCAGCAACTTTGTCAAAATTAATTGGCTGATGAAAATCCTGTTTATAATTAACGAAGCCCCATACGGCAACGAAAAAATGTACAATGCGCTTCGCTTGGCGCATCAATTGAACAAAAACGACCCCGCAAATGAAATTTGTGTTTTCTTGATTGCGGATGCTGTTACGGCAGCGTTAGATGGTCAGGAAACCCCCAATGGATATTACAACGTTGGCCGAATGCTCAAACTTGTTTTGAACCATGGTGGAACGGTTAAACTTTGTGGCAGCTGTACACAAGCACGGGGATTATCCAGTTTAACTCTTGTAGAAGGTTGTGAAATCAGTGACATGCAAACTTTGGCGATCTTGACAACGGAGAGTGACCGTGTTTTGGTGTTTTAAACCTGTAAAGTGCCTTTGATCGGGAGGGGACTGACAACTACGTCAATCCATGCGAGTGGAATAACTGTTGGTAATTAGCATCACCCAATCAATTTGGATTTATCAAATGCATCTCTTCAACCTTCTTTTGTTCCCATTTGAAGAATGAATTGTAGTCATTCCAATAATGCGTCCAAGCTTCATTTAGAGCTTTGAAGATAAAGCCGTTTTGATTTGTAGCGATGTTGCAGTGAATACCTACCACTGCTTTAAAACCGAACAATGCGCATTCTCGCAAAAGTTCAGTTGGATAAGCAAATGAATGTAATGTATTTTTCTGTCGTGTCAGAACCCCTTGGACTTCCTGCCATTTTTTTTCAATTGAATCTTTTTGGGACTGTAGTTGCATATATTCGAGCACATATAATATCACTTGCATTCTTGCTTCATCATTTGGATGTGTTGATTTTGAATGTAAAGGCACTTCAAATGGGTTGCTGCCACGTTTCATGGCCAAGTGTATATGCGCCCATCCATAGGCGGCTCCTGCTGTACATACTCCGAAAATATCACAGAAAAATTCAATCAACCAATTGATCCAGTTTTTCTTCCACGCCTCATAATTGGGTACGGAGCCGCTGTTATTTATACGCTGGTCTTCCAAAATTACCCGGTCAAAATGGCCGGAGACAACATTGTAGAATGCTTTGGCACGCTCCTGAAATAAATTTATCCGATCATCATTTTCAGTCCAAAACAGTGGATGAGCAAGTTCATGGTACAGATCAGGAAGATGCAGGAGAAAATCACACTCCAGTAATGGGACGCACAAAAGATTGAATTGGGGGTAAATCTGATAATAGTTAGTAGACAGAGCAGAGACTGTTGGCGGAACAGGAATGGGGTAATTAATTTCCTTACAAATTTGTTGTACGAATTTGTTAATTTTTATATCGTCATCATTATGTCTACTGATGGCAGATACGGCAACATTCTCAATTATATCAATTTCCCAAATAATGTTTTTTAGGTCTCTTAATCTGGCCGATTGATTGAGGGGAACCTGATACACTGGTGCAGAGTAAAGGTCATTCAAAAGTGAGATTTTATCGTTGATCAATTTCAAGCACCCATGTGCAAGTACCTGAAAATGAAGGGGTGGCGGAGTAGGGAAGCGGGTTTTTAGGCGTTTAGCTCGTTCGATTGTTTCTGCAATGATGGCCTCCAAATAATGTTGCATATGCAAGCTTGGGTTGGGGATTCAATAATTAGCCGTTAAATCGCATACGCGAATAAGCATTGGTACATTCTTCATTTAGAGCTTCAGCCAGCAATGTGAGTTTTTGGAGCACCTCTGGGTTTGTTCCCATTTTACGGTCAAAGTGGGATGTCAAATCATGAAGAAACACCTCCGAGGTTTGACTCCGCAAATGCTTTTTAAGATAGCTCTGAATAATTTGTGCTACCATTTGAATTTGGAAACTCATACTCGATGGGTCGGACAATTGATGCAAAAAAGTTTGCAACTCTTCTGCCGATTCTGGTGAAACAGCGGTTGAATCGTAGTTAGCTTCCACCAAAAACCGATTGAGGATTCCCAGATACTTGCTGGAAACGTCATATATGTTAGAATTTAGGCCTACATCACTCATAATTGTCAGATTTGAAAAAGTTCGTTTTGAATGATATTGTCAAGTTCGTTGTCCTCATCTTCCCATCCGAGACTTTGGTGCTCATCCTCGTCATACTCGCTTGCATGATCGCGCAATCGATTGTCGAGCAGTTTTGTAGTTATGGGTAACCGAGAACAAAAATCTGGTTTGGTAAAAGCAAGGGTGGAAAGGTAAAATAAGTCTCGCAATGCCTCTTCGAATACCAAATTGCCCGAAACGAACCGGATACACAATGGCTTTGATGTACCGGGTGTGCGAAACTCAGAGCCCGTTGTACAGAGGTAAGCCAATCGGGTCTCGGGTAAATACCAAGTTCCAATGGCTGGATTATTATAGGATTCTCGATTTCTGTCCCGGTCAAACCAGGGCTGAATTAACCGTACCGGAGTCATAGATGTTTTGGCGATTTCCAAAATGGTGACAGTCGCATCGTTCGCCAGATAGCCTTCTTTCTTTAGGCGTTTTTCAGCGGTGGATATGCCATCCTCCTCCGTGTCGAAAATGCGCCCATCACGGTGGATGACCACAGTTTTCAAAGGTTGATTCTTATTAAATTTCCATTCCTCTACGACCTGTTCATAAATGATCTGCTTAATGTTATCTTTAGTTAGTTTTTCGTGTTGCTTCGACTGGACCATTTCCGTCCGAAGGTAGCGGCAATATTTGTCTACCATTACAAATCCGGCAAGGTGGTTTTTCACGTCAATGCCTATGGTCAAATCAGCATTCAATGGAGTATTAAGCCGGAACGGAAACTTGTTGTTTAGCAACAGAACTTTGGTCAGCGCCACATTTTGAACGTACCCACGGTATTTGCCTGCTGATCCTTCCCGCAAGCGATATTCCGTTTTTCCTTCGTGGGTGCGCTCCTCCCGAAAGCAGGAAGTAATGGTTGAGGTATGAATGATAGAAACGTGAATGTTGGATTTATAAAGTTCACGAGTGATAAGCGCGGCCAAACGATCATGCTTTCGCAGCGCCTTCCCGTCGTTTGGGATCATTACTACAGCATGGGCCTTGAACCTGTCCTGCACTTTGGCTTTCACGGCGTCCACAATACGATTACCGACCTCGACATACGTGGCGTGGCGTGAAGGATGATTCTCATACCACTCACATTGCGGGTCGAATGTGCCCCATCGGTACATTTTCTGTACTTGCTGTTGCAGGTCGCTTTTGAATTTCCTTCCCACCGTATCAAAAACAGAGCGCGGTAAAAACAAATATTGCGGTCCGAGCTCGGTTTGTTCTGGTTTTAAAAATCCCGTTTTGCCATCTGTGAGTTTATCCATTCGGGCCTTGGCAAACAGGTTTGGTTTGAAGTTATAATCACGTAAACGCAGTTCAATAGAGTCGCCTAAAACAAATTCAGGAAAGTCAAATCTGGGTAATTGGAGACGCAATGGGGTTTTCCTAATGCTCAGGCTTTTCGATCCAAAGCTAATATTTTGAAGAAATTCGTGTACAAACCAGCCGGATTTCTCAAGCCTGACACTTGGTGGCAAAATAGACTGCTGGTGATTCGCTGCCGCTGCCGGATCGTTGGTACTAAAGACTTCAAAACAAAGACCAGCTGGGACTGCACGAGTATCTTTACTTGAGGTGTGGTAAATCAATACTGAAGCATCTTCCGGTAGGTTTGCCAGAGCAGACGGATGGTTGCCAGGAGTTCTTTCCCGAACGGCCTCGTGTAAGGATACTTGGCGATTTAATACAGGGTCATCATAAATATATCCTGACGCTGTCATGTCACTCCATTCATCCAGACGCAATTCGTACCAGTGATCGCCGAAAGGATAAAAAACAATTTTCCCTTTGTAATCTCGATCAAAAACGGGCTTGGTCAGATAAGTCGGGAGTGGTTGATCTGAAGCATATTTTTTTGTCACGTCTACACAAATTCCCCAGTCTTTTCCCAAATCAATTACGCGAACAATAAATCCAGTGAATGTGGCTACGCCATTTTGCTTCTCGGATTTTTTCAAGAAAAACGGATGCCCAGCTTTAGGTTGCCACAACTGAGCTTGTTTCGTCAATTGGCCCTGCAAACTGAATTGGAGAAAGCGTTGACAGATTACCCGCGTGTTTTCATTGGTGCTGGAAAAGTCCAGTTGCTCCACCATGCCGGTATCATGAAAATAAAGAAGGTTACCTCCGCGACGAGGATATTCATTCGGCACTTTACCGATGATGTCGGCTTCGTTACGCGTCACAAGTAATGCTGCATCCTCTCGGACAATCACCGTCACAGGATGCCTTAGTTTTTGGCTCAATCGCTTTATCAGTGTCTGACGGTCCTGTTGGAAGGACGGCGAATCAGGCAGTAGGCCACCAATTTTGAACAGGCGATATTCTGCGCTGAGTTCAAGAGTGTTCCCAATCAAAAAGATTGGGCTGACGTTCAGTCGGTTTTTGTTCATGATTACAAATTTTTCTGAATGAACAGGTTAAGCAATTTTCGGGGTCGTCGGTTTGTTCGAGGTCTTGCAAGTCGTCAAAGTTGTAGGAATCTTCAGAGCCCGCAAGTTGGAGCCTGTATGCGCCTTCGATGATGAATTCTCTCGTCTGATTAAGATAGTCTTCTGTTACAGGATAATACCGCAAGTCATTTTTCAGTAATTGATATTCAACGAGCCGGTAATCTGTCAGGAGAAATTTTTTCCAATTGGCTCGTTGGCGGTTTTGCGGCAACGTTAGGTGTAGACCCAATGCATACACCAATAGTTGCTGATTATATCTTTTGACCGGTTCAGCGTGTACTTTCCAGTCAACAATTAATGGGGCTTGCCCCTTGGAATACACGATTAGATCGGGAGTGCCAATTATGGAGAAGCCTTCGAGTTTATAGTTCAATGTTCTTTGAGCATCGAGGTGTTCAGCACTGCGGAGCATTTCTACAAAAGGCTCATTCTGGAAAAAGTTTGTCAAGGCAATTTCGATATCTAACCAAGCCCCATCCAGTTGCTCTTCGCTAAGTGGTATATCGTATTCATGTTCGAGCAATGGGGAAAACTCTTCAGGCAAATGACTCTTTTTATTGTCTGCATCACGGTATTCGTGATTTTGAGAAAAGCGCAATCTTTTTTCAAAAAGCCTAAGCGCAACTTCTAAAGCATCATCAAGTGTAAATCGCTGCTTTTGGTTGAAGGCTATTACCATTTCGTTGCTTAACACATCATCCACCAGTTGGCCACGCCACGAAGCCAATGTTCGTAAATGTGATAGCATCGTGATTTCACGACGGTATGGATCATTTTTCACATTGCCACTTTTTGCTTTGGTCATGAAGTACCATTGCAATTGACACTTTTGAAAAGTGCGGTAGCCGCTGATTGAGAAAGCTTTCATTTTCTTCGATTTCGGATAAATTTGAGGTAATCCAAGAGTTCCAATTCTTCTTCATCCGTCACAGCACCCAACCGTCCGTGTGCGGCGATTGGTTCTGTACTTTCTACCATTCCATTGTTTTGCGGCACGGGATACCCTACTTTTTCCATGAGCGTTTCATATGACACATCGTACAACTGGGCGAGTTTGTAAAGGTTAAGCGGAGAGGGTTGTTTCACCTTTCCCGTTTCCAACTGGCTGAGGTAGGCGTTGGAAATCTCGGTCTGTTTTTCAACCTCGCGCAGTGTTAGGTTTTTGGCTTCTCGGAGGGCTTTGATGTAAGTGCCGTAGTTAGACATATCGCGATTGTTGAATCATTGCTAAGTTTGTCGAGCAAAGATATAGATCATTGCTAGGTTTAGCAAGCAATATTTAAAAAAATTTTAGCCTGGACCAAAATGTGAGTGATTATCGAATGATGGATTTGTTTTCGATAGATGATTAAGCTGTGGAGCACAGCAAACATTGGTGCAACTCGCACCACATTTAGCGGCAGCCTGTAGCAAAAAATTTAACCTACTGCATTCGATCCAGCCGACATTAGAGATGAAACATGAAACCTATAGAAGATGTCCCAAATATTAAAAGGGTACGGGGGTAGGCACCCTGAAATGCCAGGAGGCGGGGGTATATATAGTTGGTGGGGGGGCGGGGGCGGTATTCTGAAGAGGTGTCTTAGCCCATCCATATCTCGCGAACACTTTTTTTGCCTTAGACCCCTTCGAAAATTTCAAGTTTGCTTCAATTACAAATCATCGAAGGGTCCTAACAACCGAGTTTGAGGAATGAGAATTAAACCAATGATCCAAACGACAATTGGACGCTTCGGCAACAAGGGATGCAATTCAGCAGATTAGCACTGGTCATTTGGTTGTTGAAAAATAAAACTGCACGGTAGGTGCCTTCAATTAAATGAGGTTCTGGTTGGCTGCTTCAATCACCTCGTTATCAAAACTTTTCAAGTAGGTCTGTGTGATTGATTCCGATTCATGTCCCAAAGCTTCGCTGATGATCGCGACCGGCACACCACTGTTTTTCAAAACAGTAGCGTACGTGTGGCGGGCTACATAGGTGGTCAAAGGAATATCCAGACCAGAAAGCGTTGCGATTTGTTTCAGGCTTTTGTTGATGCAGCCCGTCATTTTGTGAATCCGGTTATCAATCTGTACGGGTGAAAGGTGCTTGGTCCGATCCAGAATTGGAAAAATGTAGTCTTCTGTGTTGCCGCCTGTATGGGTATGGTATCGCTCCATGATTTTTACGGCAGGCTCCATAAGTTTAATATTAAAGCCTTTTCCGGTTTTAGCCCGAATGTAATAAATCCGGTCTTGCTTGAGGTTCGACCAGCGTAGCATGGCAATATCAGTAAGATTTATGCCCTGCACGAAATAGCTGAACATGAAAACATCCTGAGCCAATTGTGCTCTGGAATCTTCGGATAAATCCAGGGCAGCAATCCTTTGAATTTCGGCCTTGCTGATTGCTCTTTTGCGTGTATCGGTATCGAATTTTGAAATTTTAAAGTCCCGAAAAGGGTAATGGGTCAACGAGACAAGTTTTTCTTGAACGGCTTTGTTGTACAATGATCTAAGGGTGCGGAAGTACACCGAAATGGAAGTTTCCAAAAGACCTTGACTGCGCAAATGTGTCTCAAACCGATTCAGGAAGTTGAGGTCAATATCTGAGAACAGTAAGGTTTTAATTTTGGGTTGGAAGGTTTTCAAAGCCCGGAACGTATCACGATACACATTGGCGTTTCCTACTTTTTTCTGTATGACCAAGCGTTGAATATACTCGCTGAAGAATGCGAGTACATCCGTTTTCCCTTTGGGCTTGTGAACAGCGGTTAAGAGGCTTTCTGATGAAAACTCTTTCTCGTTCATTTTCAAGTCCAAAACCTGCGTCTGCAATTCACTCACCCGTTTTTGAACAATCGCTTCGATTTTCAATTTTTCCGGATGGTTTCGCTTGGGGGTGCATTTTTTGAAATCCCATTGATCCGGGTGACAACTCAACCCGAGCGCCTCATATTTGCGTTTGCCGTCCTTGGTGACAACCAACATCA
>CANJPT010000045.1 GCA_947476195.1 Lewinellaceae bacterium
ACGATATGGCTGCCCAGTTTTTCATACAGGCGAAAGTGTTTGCCGCTTTTAAAAAGGGCGATATCGTAATCGGTAAGAAGAGAGTGTGGCTTTACCATTGGCGGTTGACGGTGGACGGTGCACCGTCAACCGTGAACCGTTGGCGAAAGGTAAGACGTGTGGAGTGTTTTCTGCAAAAATAAAAATCTGGAGGGGGATGGAACACGGATTGCGCAGATGAGACACGGATTTAGCGGGGATATAATTTACGAATGCAGATTACATGAATTAAGATTTTAGAGGGTGATCCCGCGTTTAATATTCCGAAAACCGCGTTCCATCCTAAGGATTCCATCCCTAAATTCACGGCCCCTACTACTTGGCACAGTTTTGGCTAAAAATCCCTTGCCTCCCGCATGTTCTCATATACAACCACAGACATTCTCCATGAACAGACAACCCTTACATGCTGTGCTTCAACAATTTCCCATGTTGGCATCGCTTTCGGAGGCTGAATTGCAACGTCTTGCACTCATGGCCGAGCGTCGCACAGCACCCCTTCACTCATTTATATATCTGGCCGACGAACCAAGTGAATATATATATCTGCTCGCGAGGGGGGCGGTAAAAATTGGCATTTTTTCGCTTGATGGCCGCGAGATAATCAAGAATATCCAACATCCATTCACCGTATTCGGCGAATTGGGCCTGACTGGTGAAGTAACCCGCGTAGAATTTGCGTCTGCCATGAGCCGTGACGTAGACTATTTTGCGGTGCGTGTAGAAGATTTCAAGTCCATGATGCAGCAGAATTTTGGCCTTTCGCAGTCTGTAATGCTTTACCTTGGAGAGCGGCTTCGTCGTGCGGAACGGCATTGGGAGTCCTTGATTCTCAAGGATGTACGCACTCGAATCGTAGAGTTTTTAAAAGAAAGTGCTGGAGAACGGGGTCGTCAAGTCGGTTTTGAAACGCTCGTAAAACACGGACTAACCCAACAAGACATCGCCAACCTGGTAGGTGCAAGCCGCCAAACGGTGACTGCGATCCTCAACGAACTAAAAAAATCTAATTTAATACACTTCAATCGAAACACCATTCTGATCCGGGATATGGACAAATTGAATTGAATCAAAACCATTCACGAAATCGAAAAAGGCTTCTGGCATTATGCTGGAAGCCTTTTTTCATTTTCCTGTTCTCCCGTTTTCCTGTTCCCCCGTTAAACAAAAAAAACTACCCTCCAAAAGTAAGTACCGTAACCTCCACCCGCTGATTTCTTTTTCTGCCTTCTGGCGTTGTGTTGGGCTCCACGGGTTTAGTCCAGCCATATCCTTTGTACTGCACGCGTTCTGAAGATACTCCTTTTGAAATGAGCCAGTCTGCGACAGACTTCGCCCGGCTGGTGGATAATTCGAGTGCTCTGGACTCATTTGGGTAGAGCAGATTATTAGTATGTCCCCCGATTTCTATGCTGATATCTGTATCATTTTTGAGCATGTCGTAAAGTTCTTCCAGTCCTTTTTCGCTACTCCCTGGATCAAAGGTGTACTCATTCGCTCTAAAATATACGTCCAGGCGGAAAGATTTGCCGCGCTTAGGCTTTTTTTGTTCGAGCGAATTTGCTGGGTTGGGCTTTGCGCCAGTTGCCATCGTTGGCTTCTCCGGTCCTTTTTTTGCGGCCACTGGTTTTTTCTTGGCATCAGGCATTTTATCTGGAGCACAGACGACCTGTTTGATTGGAGTTGCGTTGTCAATGAGCACATTTCCATTGGTATAGAGTGGAAGCGTGGGATTAAATGGGTCTGCTGATCCGTAATATGCCTCAATGATAATATGCGTCCAGGTTCCTTTTTTAGGGCTAAGCCGGCAATTATAGGTTAGCCACCTTGGGTGGATGATCACAGCAGACTGATACAGCATCTCGCCCTTGTCACAATAGCCATTTCCACCCCAGATAAGGACTCTGACAGGCGTTGTAAATTTATAGAGGGATTGAGCATCTGTTACTTTACTGACGTACGAAGTATCCCTGCGGAAATCAAGGTTAAACTCATAGCATTGATTCACTTCTAATGGTTGGGGCAGGCGTTGACCGACACTTTCCCAAGTGCCAGATTGACGGACAACAAGACCCAGGTAGGTATTCCCGTTACGTGCTGCGGAACTGACCCCAAAGAATCCGGGTTGAATATCGGGCGGAGTTTGATCTGCCGGACCACAATTGCTCCAGCCAGGGATTCCACCCCGATCGCCACTATGAGGAAAATCCTCAAAAGAAGGGTTTGTTAAAAAGATCTGGTTGCCTGGTTGCCCCCAAGCCGCAAGCGGTATGGTGAGCAGAATGGCAGCCCGGACAATTTTTGATTCAAAAAACATAGCAGTAACTATTTTGATTAATCCTTGCAAATAATACGAGACAAAGCGTGTGCCATTTGCATAATAACTGACACATGAGCCGGTCATTCGCCTCCAAATATACATTAACGCCAAATATTGCGTTTTTAATATCTCTTTTCTACGAAAAATGAGTGAATGAGTGAGTGAATGAATGAGTGAGTGAGTGAATGAGTGAGTGTTGGTGCCTAAGCCTGGCATTTTTAAAGTTTTCTCAGTGAAAGTCCATACCAAGCTTAGCCCTTCATTCACTCATTCATTCACTCATTCACTCACCACCGAATCAGAGCGCTAGCCCAAGTAAAGCCGCTGCCAAATGCAGCCAGGCATACCAGGTCGCCTTTATTTATTTTTCCAGCCTCCCATGCCTCGCAAAGTGCGATGGGAACAGAAGCTGCAGTGGTATTGCCGTATTTTTGGATGTTGTTCCACACCTGGTCGTCGCGGAGCCGAAGCAAACGCTGCACCATCTGACTGATACGGAGATTTGCCTGGTGGGGAATAAACATATTGATATCCGTGGTTTCAAGCCCGACTTCATGGAGAGCCTCGTGTATAACTTCCGGAAATTTCTGAATGGCGAGTTTAAAAACGAACTGTCCATCCATATTGGGGAATAGCAGGCTGTCTTCCACCATCTTGGGCGTAATAAAAATTTCGCCATAGGTATCTGCAGGCGGGTAGCCGAGATCAGTGGTGTCCCCTGTTCTTTTTTGATGATATCCACCATGTGCCCCGGGGTTGATGAAGGCAAGTTTTTCAGCGTAGGTGCCGTCTGAATGTAGTTTGGTAGTCAGGATACCCTGGTTTTCGTCGTCCGTAGGTTGGATGATAGCCGCCCCTGCACCGTCTCCGAAAATGACGGTTACATTCCGGCCTCGTGTGCTGAAGTCAAGCCCCATAGAGTGCATTTCAGCGCCAACGACCAGCACATTTTTATACATCCCGGTCTTCACAAACTGGTCAGCAATGCTAAGCGCGTACAAAAATCCGGTACATTGATTTCTGATATCAAGTGAACCGACCTCTTTGTGGGTAATGCCCAATTCACGTTGCATGAGTACACCACAACCGGGGAAATAATAGTCTGGACTGAGGGTAGCAAAGATGATGAAGTCAATTTCATCCGGCAATATCCCTGCCCGTTCGCAGGCAACCAGTGCGGCTTTCGCCCCCATACTGGAAGTTGTTTCTTCGTGCTTTTTGCCATAGTGACGGGTCTGGATACCTGTGCGCTCCTGTACCCATTCATCGGTGGTATCCATTACTAAGGAAAGGTCGTGGTTTGAAACGATCCGTTCTGGTAAGTAGGAGCCGATTCCGGCAATTTTGCTGCGTTTCATGTGTTGTAGCGAAAGGTTTTTTCAATTAAGGCCTGAAATTACCTACAAATAACGGCCAAATTAGTCAAAGGTTCTGACGAAATTTTTATGTGCATCCTTATTCCGTCAATGACAAATGACCCAATGACAAATGACCCAATGACAAATGACCCAATGACAAATAACCCAATGACCCAATGACGAATAACCTAATGACCGAACACAGCCACTTACTCCCTTTTCGAATTCACAATCCAGACGCCAACAATGGTAATGGACATACCGGCCACTTCCCAGACAGTCAATGCTTCACCCAGTAAGGCCCATCCCAACAAAATAGCGACTACTGGATTGATGTATGTATACAGCGACGAAACGGTGGCACTCAGGTGTTTGAGTACAAACATATACAGAGAAAAAGCCAATGCAGAGCCAATTAAAGCCAGGTATCCCACAGCCATCCAGCCTTGGGTGGTATGGTGAATGGTATGGTTGGTATCAAAAAAGAAACTCACTACAAAACCACCTAATCCTCCTGAGGTGATCTGTAATCCCGCATTCAGGAGTGGAGAAACACCAGGAGAATTCCATTGTTTTGCCATTACGGTTCCCAGCGACCAGGTAAAACAGGAGGCAAAACACCCCGCAATGCCCCAACGATATTCCGGGCGGATAAAATCCTGCCAGCCTTCTCTAAAGATAAGTGCCAGCCCACCAAATCCCAGCAGTACGCCCAATACCATGCGACCGTGAATGCGCTCTTTGCCATGCCAGGCCAAAGAAAGCAGTACGACCAGTACAGGGGTAAGCGACCCAATGATAGCTGCCAGACCAGAGGATACATATTGCATACCCCAGGTCACGAAGCCATTGCCGCCGGTAATGGTTGCGACCCCTGTAATGGCCTGCAGTCCTATGTACTTACGATTGGGTATTTTAAATTTTCCACTGCCATAAGCCAGGCTCAAAAGCAGCAGTCCTGCAGCTGTTTGTCGGATACCAACCAGTAAAAAAGGTGGAAAATCCATAACCGCGTACTTAATCGCGGCGTAAGTAGTACCCCAAATAATACAAATAAGGGCAAGGAAGAGATAGGCTCGGCGGATAACTGACATGGCTCAAAGATAACTGCTCAGCTAAACTTTGACAGCTTTTCATTGTTCAGCTTTCTTTTTGTTCTGTTTGATGGAACTTTTAAGGTGCTTTTTGGAATTTTATTTGACGTTCGTCGAAAAACATTAAAAACAATGGAAACGTTTTACCCGTAAATTGTTTCCATAAGTACCTTTGCGGTATGTTTACAGAACAGCAGGAAAAATGGTTGAAAAGGGTGGAAGAGTTGTTTTTCAAACTCGGCATCAAAAGCATCACGATGGATGACGTGGCGCGAGAGCTGGGCATTTCTAAAAAAACGCTTTATGCCTTTGTAGAAAGCAAGGATGATCTGGTAAGCAAGGTCATGGATCGGCATATGGCGGAACAATGCAGGATAGACGAGGCCGTTCATGCCAAATCAGCCAATGCAATCGATGAAATGGTGCGCCTGATCCAACAGATTATGACTGATTTGGGCCAAATGAAACCAAATGTTGTCCATGAAATGCAAAAGTATCACCGTGATGTCTGGGATCGGATCCATGATTTTCAGCAGTCTTATATTCTAAATCTCGCCCGACAAAACCTGGAATGGGGCTGCCGGGAAGGTCTATATCGGCTTGATTTTGATGTGGAAATAGCCGCTCGATTTTACATTGCCGGTGCGATGTCTATATTTGATGAGCAGTATTTTCCGAAGCCGCCTTACACTTTTGATGGTCTGTTCAAAGAGTTCATAACCAATTACCTGTATAGCTTAGTTTCCGAAAAAGGCTTGAATGTCTTGAAAGAAAAATTGGAGACTGACTCAAACGCAACGACCCACAAAACCTAAATTTCAATCCATGCAAATGAGTTTGCTTGTTTCGCGTGACAAATCAACATATAACATGCTCAATAAATATTCACAAAAACTCCTGCTGATCGGTATCCTACTCACGTATGGAGCCATCGCTCAAGCTCAAAACGGACAGGCCATGAGTCTGAACGACTGTATTCAGTTCGCCTTGCAAAATCACCCGGATGTTAAGACGGCACAGTTACAGATAAAAGATGCGGACTGGCGCGTGAAGGAAAACTTTGCTACTGGACTGCCCCAGATCGCGGCAGGCGCTTCTTACTCGGGCTTCATTCAGCGTGGGGGATTGCCCAGTGGAGCCTTGTCCTTTGGCGGCGGTGGCGGATCCATTGATCCGAACGCTGCCTATTATCAAACCCTTCAGAACGAACTGGGTGGAAGTGATGGTGTAAAGGCACTGGGGCAGTTTTTAGGGGCTGCATTTGCCTCTGACCCGAACTCTAAAATATATTTCAATCCGGTGCATAGTATATCCGGAACCCTGGGGGTCAATCAACTGATATTTAACAATTCTTACCTTGTTGGCCTACGGGCAGCACGCTACTATCGCCAGTATGTTGACAACCAGCTTGTAGTGGCCCGCCAAAACGTGCGCAACCTGGTAACCGATGTTTATCTGCCAGCCTTGCTGATCTCAGAAAATCTTTCCATACTGGATAAGAATATCGGAAATCTGGAAAAGCTTTTTTCTGACACCAAAGCCATCAATAAAGCAGGATTTGCCGAACAGTTGGACGTGGACCGTCTCGAGCTTTCGCTCTCAAATCTGCGCAGTGAGCGTGGCAACCTGGCCCGCCAACGTGAGATAGTGGTCAATGCCCTTAAGTTTAACATGGGTATGCCAGTGGCCAATGAAATTAGTCTTTCAGATGATGTCCCCACATTACTTGCAGCTTCCGGTGAAGCAGATCTGAGTTCTGCCCCCAATTTTATGGCCCGTCCGGAATATCTGCTTTTGCTCAAAGGCCGCGATCTTAGCAATGTTCAGATAGACCTGTACCGCAAACCCTGGATGCCTACCGTAGCCGGTTTTGCTCAATGGCAACCTGGGTATCAGGGAGGATTCGGAGCCAAAGGGTCTGACAGCTTCAAAGATTGGTATTACATCGCATCGGCAGTAGCCGGCGTTTCTGTAAGCCTGCCTATATGGGACGGCGGTGGTTCAAAAGCCAGAAAAGAACGCGCCATAATTTCTGCCCAGACGATTGACATTCAAAAGCAAATGCTCGAGAATGCCATCTCCCTTGAGCTTGACGCGGCCCGTAAACAATATCTCAATGCGCTGGAACGGGTAGCAAACCAGGAAAAGAATCTCTCGCTGGCTCAACGGATCTACGATACTACCCAGACTAAATACAAGGCCGGTGTAGGTAGTAGCTTTGAAGTCACTCAGTCGGAGTCGGGCCTTTATTCGGCACAACAAAGTTTATTGCAATCTAAATATGATCTGCTGGCCGCCAAAGTAGCCATCAAAAAAGCGCTGGGGCAGTAATTACAGCCCGGAACCTTGTTCCGATAATTTAATGCTGGAACTGTGTTCCGGCTTACACCAAAATAAAAAAATGATTTTTAACATGACAAGTAAAAACCTTCTCCAATATTCATCCTTCGCACTGATATTGACACTGCTCGCTTCCTGCGGAGGTGCAGGCTCTAAAGATCCCGCTACCGAACTCGCTTCTCTGAAAGATAAAAAAGCCAAACTCGAAACCCAGATCGCAGATCTCGAGAAACAGGTCAATGCCAGCAACCCTGCCACAAAAAAGGTAAAGACCGTTGGACTTTCTGAGATCACAATCGCTCCATTCCACCACTACATTGACCTGCAAGGCAAGGTAGACGCCGACGAGAGTGTGATGGCAACGGCTAAAATGCCCGGCTCGCTCAAACGGGTCCTCGTGAATAATGGCGATAATGTGCGCAAGGGCCAGCTAATTGCCGAAGTAGATGATGCCGTGATGCTCAAAAGCCTGGCTGAACTCGAAGGTCAACTCGTAACTGCTACCGACATCTACAATCGCCAAAAAAGCCTTTGGGATCAAAAAATCGGCACAGAAGTCGCCTACATTCAGACTAAAAACGGCAAAGAAAGTATTGAACGTAGCATCAATACCGTAAAAGAGCAGTGGGGTATGACCAAGATATACGCGCCGCAAAGTGGCACGGTCGATGTGGTACTGCTCAAGCAAGGCCAGGCCATTGCCCCCGGCATGCCACTCTGCAATATCCTGAATATGAGCAATCTGAAGATCAAAGGCGCGGTAACCGAAGCCTACGCTTCCAAAGTGCGCAAAGGCGACCAAGTGCAGGTATTCTTCCCTGACTTAAACAAAGAGATTACAACCCGCGTCACTTATGTGAGCAAAAGCATCAGCCCAATGACCCGCACGTTTGTAGTGGAATGCGCCATTCCAAGTACAAAAGACGGATACAGCGCCAATCAGATTGCCGTTATGAAGATCGTAGATTACCAAAGCGCCAAAGCAGTAACTATCCCTGTCAACCTCATCCAGACCGCTGATGATGGAGACTATGTACTCGTCGCTGAAAAAACGGGCGAAAAGCAGGCTACCGCCAAAAAGGTAGTGGTGAAGCAAGGCCAGAATTACAATGGACAGGTAGAGATCCTGAGCGGCCTGAAAAAAGGCGATTGGGTGATCTCTACGGGTTTTCAGGATGTGAATAATGGGGAAGTGGTGGCTTTTTAAGCACGTGCCCTGAATTGATCTTCAAGTACTTTAAACCACCAAATCAACAGATACCAGAATCAACAATATCATGAAAGAATTCAAACCCACCAGTTGGTCTATTGACAACCGCGCCTCGATCTTTATCATCACGGTGATCATAACCCTTGCAGGCATCATGTCTTACAATGCCCTGCCTAAAGAACAGTTCCCGGACGTGGTGGTACCGACCATATTCGTCTCTACCATTTATCCCGGCGCCAGCCCAAGTGATATAGAGCAGCTCGTCACCAAACCCATCGAAAAACAACTGAAGGGAATCAGTGGCGTAAAAAAGGTCAAATCAAATTCAATTCAGGATTTTTCCAGCATCATCGTAGAATTCAATACCAATCTCGATGTGCCGATTTGCAAACAGAAGGTAAAAGACGCTGTAGATAAAGCTGCCCGAGACCTGCCTACTGACCTTTTGCAGGATCCGACCATTACGGAATTTGACATCTCTGAAGTTCCAATTATGAACGTCAACATCGCAGGTGATTTCAGCCTCGATAAATTAAAGGACTATGCCGATGCCTTGAAGGACCGGATCGAAGAAATGCGCGAGATCACCCGTGTAGATCTGGTTGGAGCACTTGAAAAGGAGGTTCAGGTAGATGTTGACAAGTATAAAATGGCTGCAGCCAGTCTCACGTTCCGCGATATTGAAAATGCATTGGCCTACGAAAATATGACCATTTCTGCGGGCAACGTAGACATTGGAAATATGACCCGCTCCGTTTCTATACGAGGTGATTTTAAAGACGTGGAGCAGATCAAAAATATCCTGATATCTTCTCAGTCAGGTGCAATGATGGCGCTAAAAGACCTCGCAGAGGTACGCATGGGCCATAAGGAGCAGGAAAGTTTTAGCCGCCTCAATAGCCGCAATGTAATCTCGCTCAATGTTGTCAAGCGTACGGGCGAAAACCTGATAGATGCTTCTGATAAGATCAAAGTAATCGTAGCCAAAATGAAGGCCAACGAATTCCCGTCCAATCTCGAGGTGAGCATCACCGGCGACCAAAGCCGGGCTACCCGTACTACGCTGCACGATCTGATCAATACGATCATCATTGGTTTTATTCTGGTCACCTTCGTATTGATGTTTTTCATGGGCGCCACCGATGCACTTTTCGTTGCCATGTCGGTGCCGCTTTCGATGTGTATCGCCTTTATGGTATTGCCGGCATTTGGCTTTACCCTCAACTTTATTGTACTGTTCGCCTTTTTGCTGGCACTTGGTATCGTGGTGGATGATGCAATCGTGGTAGTGGAAAACACCCACCGAATCTATCATGAGGAAAAAAAGCTGACCATCATTCAGGCTGCCAAGAAGGCTACTGGTGAGGTATTCCTCCCCGTACTTTCTGGTACGGTTACGACCCTCGCGCCATTTTTTCCGCTGGTTTTCTGGGGTGGTATTTTTGGTAAATTCATGCACTACCTGCCAGTTACAGTCATTATTACCCTGACAGCGTCACTGGTAGTAGCATATATTGTGAACCCGGTATTTGCGGTATGGTTCATGGGGGATTCTAAACGGGAAGGCACGGCGTTGCCACCTGCTAAAAAACGTCGTCGTACTATTTTCGGCTATGCACTTTTTGTCCTGTCGACCTTGTATTTCTACTTCAATGGAAACTTTTTCATGGGCAATTTGCTCGTTTCCATTGCCCTTTTTGTAGTTTTTTATCGTTTTGTATTGGAAAAAGCGGTGCGCTGGTTCCAAACCAAAGGTTGGCCTGCTGCACAACGCGGATATGCAAGGTTTCTCAATTTTGCCCTGGATCGCGCATGGGCAATGATGGGGGGCGTTATAGGTCTGTTGATCTTTTCTGTCATGTTCTTTGCATCAGGCAAACACAATATTGTGCTGTTCCCTAAGGCTGATCCGAACTTCATCTACGTTTACCTGAGCCTCCCTGTTGGCACAGATGTGAATACCACCGACTCACTCACCGGTGTGATGGAACGTAAGGTTATGGAAGTGGTTGGTAAGGACAACCCCATTGTAGAGTCTGTGATCTCCAACGTTGCATTGGGTGCTTCTGAAGATAATTTTGACCGCACAGCAACTTCCAATAAAGGCAAAGTAGGCGTAGCATTTGTTGAATACGGCGAGCGAAACGGTGTAAGCACCAAAGCCTACATGGATAAGATCCGAGAAGCCACCAAAGGGATCATTCCAGGCGCAGAGATCGTCGTAGACCAGGAAGCTGGTGGCCCGCCTTCTCCCAAACCCATTTCTGTAGAGATACGAGGCGATGACCTCAAACAACTCATATCGGTTTCCAGCGCTGTAAAACGTTATCTCGACTCGCTCAATATCCAAGGTGTAGAGGAATTGCGCACGGATATGATCGTGTCAAAACCCGAGATCAACATTAATATTGACCGAGACCGTGCCAACCGTGAGGGAATTTCTACCGCACAAATCGGTGGTGAGTTCCGGACTGCCATCTTGGGCAAAGAAGCCACCAAATTCAAAGACGGCGAAGACGAAATTCCGGTCAACATCCGCCTACGCCCGGAACAACGGGAGAATATCAACGCGGTTGAAAATCTGAACATTACCTTCCGTGACATGAACATGGGTGGGGTATTACGCTCAGTTCCGATGGCCTCACTGGCAGATGTGAAGTATACCACAACCTATGGCGGCATTCGGCGCCTCGACCAATCACGCATCGTGACGATCTCTTCAAATATTACTTCTGAATATCAGCCCCGCCAAACTGATGTAGTAAACGCAGTCAAAGCCGCCGTAGCTGCCTTGCCAACTACCGATGGGGTGACGGTCGGGTTCGCTGGCGAAGACGCGGAATTCCTGGATGCCGCTTCATTCCTGGGCAAATCACTCCTGATCTCCATCTTCATCATTCTGCTTATCCTGATGGTGCAGTTCAACTCTTTTGGCAAAACGCTGATCATCATGTCAGAAGTGGTCTTTAGTATCATTGGGGTATTACTTGGCATGGCGATCTTCCACATGGATTTCTCGGTCATCATGTCGGGGGTAGGGATTGTGGCCCTGGCGGGTATTGTAGTCCGAAACGGTATCCTACTCGTTGAATACACGGATATTCTGCGGGAAAGGGGCAGTGAAGCACGAGATGCGATCGTGGAAGCTGGTCGAATTCGTATGACGCCTGTATTGCTAACCGCAACAGCTGCAATTCTTGGCCTGATCCCGCTGGCCGTTGGCTTCAACATTGACTTTTACAGCATGTTCGCGACCGGCGATCCAAAGATCTATTTGGGTGGAGACTCGGTGGCTTTCTGGGGACCACTTTCCTGGACGATCATTTTTGGGCTTAGCTTCGCGACATTCATTACGCTCATTATTCTGCCCGTCATGTATTTGTTGGGTTGGAAGATGAAGCACTGGTGGGTGAATAAAGTATAACGGAACGCGGTTCCGTTTTAAGCGTCGGAACCGCGTTCCGGCGAACGCAAGCAGCGCGTTCTGGAGAAATCCGGGACGCGCTGCTTTTATTTTCATTCTACCTCTTCCCGTTTTGGGAAGAATGTTTACCTTTGTACATCATGAGAATATTTTCCAAAGGAACACTTCGAACATTTTGGGAGGATTACCCGGATGCCCGATCGGCCTTGGAGTTTTGGTATGATACGGTGGAAAATATTGATTTTGAAACCCCAAATGAAGTTATTGCCCATTTCAATAATACCGATACCTTGGGGAATGGGCGTTTCGTTTTTAATATCGCCCGTAACAAGTACCGATTGATTGCAAAGTTTCAATATGAAAAGCAGTTTGTTTTTGTCCGTTTTATCGGAACCCACAAAGAATACGATAAGATAGAAACGATTGAAACCATTTGATTTTAAAAAATACTCAGCATGAATCTGACAAGCATTCAAATTAAGCCCATAACGAATCAACAGGAATTTGAAGAAGCCTGCGTACTCATCGATGCGCTCGTGGATGTCGACCTAATAACAGACCCAGCCGAACGGAAAAAAGGGCTCGATCTGCTGGAAGCTATTGCGCTCCTCGCACACGAGTACGAAAAGAAGCACTTCACAATCCCAAAGCCTAATCCTATAGAAGCCATCAAAGAGCGTATGGAGCAATTAAGTCTCAGCCAAAAAGATGTTGCTACTTATTTTGGTGGTGAAAATCGAGTATCAGAAGTGTTGAGCGGGAAAAGAAGCCTGACTATGAAGATGGTACGTGCACTGTATAAGCACTTGAAAATACCGGCAGAGACTTTGTTGCGGGATCCCGCATAGAAAACAGTTTAGAAGTAGCCGATAGTGATTCTTGAAGAAATTCTGGGTATCGCTGCTTTTGAGTCTCTCGAACCGCCCTACCTTCGCCCACTGCTATCCATCTAAATCCCCTCCTAAAACAGCACACTTTACATGCAACTCGACAGTTTTGAAGTCATCGGCGGACAACCGCTTAAAGGAGAACTCCAGCCGCAAGGCGCTAAAAACGAGGCCCTGCAGATTATCAGCGCAGTGCTACTCACCAACGAATCCGTCACAATCTCAAATGTGCCGGACATTCTCGATGTAAATAAACTCATTGAATTACTACGCGGGTTCGGCGTAACAGTCGAAAGACTCGCTCCAGACACCTACCGGTTTTGTGCCGGTACAGTTGATATTGAATACCTGCGCTCAGACGAATTCATGCGTGACGCCGGGCGTTTACGCGGCTCGGTAATGCTCATTGGTCCCTTGCTTGCACGTTTCGGGCGGGCTACCCTGCCCAAACCCGGAGGCGACAAGATCGGCCGTCGGCGTCTGGACACTCACTTTCTGGGCTTCCAGAAGCTGGGTGCTGAATTCAAATACGACGACGCAAAGGATATCTATTATGTAGAGCAGCCCAAAGGCGGACTTCAGGGCGCCTACCTGCATATGGACGAGATCTCTGTGACGGGTACTGCCAACGTGGTCATGGCTGCGGTGCTGACCAAAGGAAAAACCACCATATACAATGCTGCGTGTGAGCCATACTTGCAACAACTCTGCCGGATGCTCCAGCGTATGGGCGCGAAAATTGAAGGGTTAGGCTCAAACCTTCTGCATATCGAAGGCGTAGAACATCTGGGCGGAACGGAGCACCGCTGCCTGCCCGACATGATCGAGATCGGCTCATTCATCGGACTGGCCGCCATGACCCAAAGCGAGATCACGATCAAAAATGCGGGCGTTGAACATCTGGGAATCATTCCACACACCTTCGAGCGCCTGGGAATCAAGATAGATATACAAGGGGACGACCTGCATATTCCTGCGCAGGAAAACTACGAGATCCAGACTTTTATTGATGGTTCTATACTCACGGTTTACGATGCGCCCTGGCCAGGTTTTACGCCTGATCTAATGTCGATCGTACTGGTAGTAGCGACGCAGGCACGTGGCTCGGTACTCGTGCACCAGAAAATGTTTGAAAGCCGGCTTTTCTTCACAGATAAATTGATCGACATGGGTGCACAGATCATCCTTTGCGATCCACACCGCGCCACGGTCATTGGGTTAGACCGTAAATATCAACTTCGGGGCATTGAAATGACCTCACCGGATATCCGGGCGGGACAGGCGCTGCTCATTGCAGCACTTTCGGCCAAAGGCAAAAGCGTGATCCACAATGCCCACCAGATCGATCGGGGATATCAGCATATTGATGCGCGACTGAATGCTATAGGGGCGAAGATTACCCGGGTGTGATTTAGCGAGGGTGCGACTTGTAGTCGCACCCTCGCTATTTTGAAACAGATTCAACTAATGACCTACCGCAACGCACCCATTCACCCGATTCTGCGGCTGATCTATACCCTATTCCGTATAACCTGTTGGGTAGGGCTGTCCGTTTTTTATCGCCGCCGCCTCGTAATAGGGCGTGAACATCTACATTTTGATGGCCCAGCTATTGTGGTCTCCAACCACCCAAGTACCCTGATGGATCCACTCAATACAGGACTTCACATCCCGCAGGAAATGTTCTTTCTGGCCAATTATGGCCTGTTCAAAAACACGATAAGCAACTGGATCCTGACACGCCTTTTTTGTATTCCAGTCAAACGAAAAGAAGATGTGGCCGAAGGCGAAGCCCGTGACAATGAAGCGGCCTTTGAACAGTCTTTTCACCATCTGGAAAAACATGGGGTGCTATACATTGCAGCTGAAGGCGTAAGCTGGATGAATCGATACGTACGCCCTTTCAAAACCGGCACAGCCCGTATCGCATTTGGCGCAGAATGCCGGAATAACTGGCAACTTGGTGTGAAAATCATCCCCGTAGGCATCAGTTACGATGCCCCCAGACTTTTCCGCAGCAGAACCACGATAGAATACGGTATCCCGATCGACGCAAAACCATGGGCTACCACTTTTCAAAAAGATCCGGAAAAAGCTGTGGAAGATTTTACAATCAAGATCCGTAAAAGTGTCGCCGCCTTGACCCTGGATTCCGGCAGCGAAGCCGATGATACGTTTGTGAACCAGACCGAGATCATGGTTCGAAATAACCGATCAGATCTTTCTGAGCAGGACAAGTATTTGTTTCTAAAAGACTTTTTGTCAAAAAATATCCACAATAAGGGGTTAAAAACCCAAATAGACACTTATTTCACTGCTCTTGAAAAAGCCGGCCTTACTGATGCCGGTCTGTCCAAAGTCAAAGGTCTAACGTCCATTATCCAGGGTTCAATATCCCTGCTTCTGCTCTCCCCGTTTTTTCTGTTGGGCTACGGGTTTTGGTTTTTGCCCTGCTGGCTGCCCTGGTTGCTCTGCAAACACCTGAACCTTTATCCGGGGTATGATAGCAATGTGAAGATGTTGGCCGGACTTTTCACTTTCCCGCTGGCCATGTGGGGAGGCTGGAAACTTTCTTTCTGGCTTTTCGAAAGTAGCCTTTGGGCCTGGGTCACGATCGCCGTGCTTGTTTGCTGCGGGTATCTGGCAGAAGTATTTATGGAAATTGCAAAAAGCTGGCGGGAAAGGCGGGCGGTACGTGATTTTCAAAAGAATGATCCTGCAGGATGGAGGAATCTACGTGAAATGCGCGCCGAAATTTTAACGGCAATGTGAAGCGGAAAGTAGGATGAATCAATAGTCTACCCGACGGAAAATAGTTTGCGAAAATGGGAATCTGGAGTTTATTCACCGGGTGACTCAAAGTCACCCGGTGAATAACGCGAGCACCTCTCTTTTTACGCAAACCACCTTCCGTCGAGTATACTTCCAGGGTTTTGTGGGGGCTACTTCAGCATTTGTAACAAAAAAAAGGCATAGATTGGATTTTCGGAATATTAAGCTCTGGTCCTCCATCAAAAATCGTAAATCATGTAATCGGCATTCGTAAATACTTACGTACCAAAGTCGGCACAAAATCAATTCAACCACTGATGCTAAAAATTGCTCAACTCCGCGCCGACACTCCGGCCTGTGCCCACAAAATCCACCTGAACAATGCCGGAGCAAGCCTACAGCCCAACCCGGTGCTCAAGGCCGTATATCGCCACCTCGAATTGGAATCTCAGCTGGGTGGCTACGAAGCAGCGGATGCCATGGCCGCTGAAATCGCAGGCTTCTACACATCGGTTGCCCTTTTGCTGCATACCCAGCCCCGAAATATTGCCTTCACAGCCAGTGCTACCGATGCCTATGCCAAAGCACTTAGTTCCATTCCCTGGCGAGCCGACGAGGTGATCCTCACCACCGAAAACGATTACGCCTCCAACCAGATCGCCTTCTTGTCGCTTCAAAAACGCCTGGGCGTACGGCTCTTGCGTGCCCGCGATCTTGCTTCCGGTGGGGTGGATGTGGACGACTTTGAGCGTCTGATGCGTCAGCACCATCCTGTCCTGGCCGCTGTGACCCACGTGCCGACCAACAGCGGCCTGGTTCAGCCCGTCGAAGCGATCGGCAAGATCTGCCGGGAATTGGGGAGCTGGTACCTCGTAGATGCCTGCCAATCCGCGGGACAAATGGACCTGGATGTAGCACAGATCGGTTGTGATTTCCTTTCGGCTACGATGCGCAAATACCTGCGTGGACCGCGGGGAGCGGGTTTTCTGTTTGCTTCTGACCGGGTGCTGGACGCTGGATTGGAATTGCTGCTGCCTGATATGCGCAGCGCGGATTGGTCCGGAGCAGATGAATACAATACTGCGCCTACTGCACGTCGGTTTGAATATTGGGAAACGCCCATCGCCCTGCTGCTGGGTAGCAAGGCTGCAGTGGATTATGCGCTTGAGGTCGGCTTAGACCTTGCAGCGGCCCGCATCAACCAACTTGCTGAACTTACCCGCGAACTGCTTGCAGCACTGCCAGGGGTGAGGGTACTGGATGAAGGCGCGCGTCTGTGCGGCATTGTTACGGCACAGGGCGACCATTGGGAAACAAAGGCTTTGATGGAAAAATTGTACGCTGCTAACATCAATTGCAGGATATCGCCACGAACGGCTGCCCAGATCGATTTTGGCCGAAAAGGGGTTGAATGGGCCATTCGGGTGTCGCCACATTATTACAACACGGAAGAGGAGATCAGGGAATTTGTGGAGGTCTTGCAGGATACACCTGGACATTTTTGATTTACCCGAAGACCTATAAGGTTTTTAGAAACCTACAGGATGTACAAAAGTTACAAAGTAGATTGGAAAAAGGATTTGACTATTTTTTTGACAGGATTTACAGGATAAACTGGATATGTCGGCTTCGCCGACTCCGTAGCCTAGTGCCGCGCCCGGCTATTAAGGTATGAATTGGGGAGGCAAATTTTTTCTTTATCAAGGCTTGAGAAGGGCGCAATGCGGGACATTTTAACCGACGAACAACGCAGAGAAAGGAAAAATTAGACCGCCATATTCACACCTTAATGGCCGGAGGCGGCATTAGATGATCTTTGCAGATAATTCTTAACAGGCATATTAAATCAAGGGTCGAAGCAAGTCGGCGAAGCCGACTCCATCCTGTTTATCCTGTAAATCCTGTCAAAAAACATATCGCATCATGTACAAGAAAAGATGTGTATACACTATAGGTTTCTAAAAACCTCATAGGTCTCGTACTCGAAAATGTCCATCACTAAAGTCCTGAACTCAGGCTTTTTTTTCTCCAAACAGCCATTCCAGACTGTTTTTGAAAAAAACACGCTCCAGGGTTTCCTCCGGCAAGCCCATTTCTTCAATAAATTTTCCAATTTCAAGATCTCCCAGTGGAAATGGATAATCTGTGCCCAGGCAAACTTTCTCTTCCCCTACCACCTCCAAAATATAGCGGAACAGTTGCACATCGTGGGTAGCCGAATCGTACCAAAACCGCCGGAGATACGCGCGTGGGGACACTGGATTGTCCACCGCCACCAGATCTGGCCGGCAATTGAACCCGTGTTCAATACGCCCAATGGTGGGCACAAACGAGCCGCCGGAATGCGCCAGACAAACGCGCAACTTAGGCAGTCGCTCCAAAACGCCACCAAAAATAAGCGAACAAGCGGCCCGACTGGTTTCAGCCGGCATCCCAACCAGCCAGGGCAGCCAGTATTTGCGCATTTCGGCCTCACCCATCATTTCCCAGGGGTGTACAAATACGGCCATGTGCAGGCGTTGACAAGCTTCGAAAATCGGGAAGAACTGAGCCTCGCTCAGGTTTTTCTGGTTTACGTTAGACCCGATCTGGATACCTGGAAAACCAAGACCATGTAAACGTTCCAGCTCTTTAATGGCCAGATCCGTGTCTTGCATCGGGATCGTACCCAGCGCCAGATAGTGCTCGGGATAATCATCCACGATACCGGCCAGATGATCGTTGAGATACCTAGAAAGGTCGAGGCAGTCGGCAGGCTTGGCCCAATAACTGAACATGACCGGGATGGTACAAACCACTTGTACGGGCGTTCGGAAATGCGCATATTCGGCGATGCGTACCTGCGGATCCCAGCAGTTGGAGGCAATTTCCCGAAAAAAGGTATCCCCTTTCATCATCCGCGCAAATCCGGGGATATGGTGCTGCAGGTGTATAAATTCTCCGTAGCCGAACTTCTCCGCGAAATTCGGAAGCTTCTCCGGCAGGAGGTGGGTGTGCATGTCTATCTTTTTCATCGGGGCAATGATAAGGAATCAGTGCCACTTTCTTCCTTTGACTTTTGTCAATATTATTGCCCCACAGCTGTGATACCCAAATAAATGCCTTTGCCTAAATTAGGCAAAAAGATAATTTCTCCCCACTTCCTCGTTTCGGCTGATTACCTTAGCCACCAGGACACAATTTTGTGTTCTTTTACCTAAAACCTTGTGCCATGATGTCTAAACTTTCGTTTTTTGTTCGGTGCTCGGTGCTGATTATTTTTTTCCTCAACTTTAACCGACTTTCTGCCCAAAATTTTGAACCGTGTGGTGCCGTTGATTTATCTAGCGCAGAATATCAAGAACTTTTTAATAATTTAGGGCCTTTGCCTGCCGGAAGTGGTTCCATTACTTTCAACCTTCCAATTTGGATTAATGTTGTCCAATCCGTTGACCCCGGATGGGTAGTATGGCCAGGTTTTATTAATTGGAGGACCGAAATTGCCCCAATGCAACTGTTGGGCGAACTGAATGGATACTTCAGTACAACGAATATTCAATTCCATCTATGTGGAGTCAGTGTCATTAAAAATGATGACCTTCTCGATTGTGATATCACAACTGAAAAGGGTGCTCTTTTATCCCAAGCGCAACAACAAAACCCAGACTATGAATAATGTTATAAATCTTTTTCTGGTAAGTAGACTTAGACTTGGTATAACTGATATTGATGGTACTTTTGACCCGCCATTTCTTTCAAGCCCAGGTGGGATTTTCGCAGATGTGTCAGATAATTCAATTGCTCATGAAATGGGACATTACTTTAGCCTACCTCATACCTTTCTGGGAGGTCCTACAGTAAAAGATCTTTTACATCCAGAAAAAGCCCAATATGTTAATGATGAGGTTAGTTTATTGGTAGGAGGGAATTTTAAGACATTTTATTGTGATGGGATGGATGCAACGGGTGATGGGTTTTGTGACACCCCTGCTGACCCTGCAAAGGGAGGGAATGAATATTGCAACTTTGGATCTGATTGCATATTAAGCCACTGTAGTCCTATCAACGACCCCTTAGGAGTTCCATATAACCCTGACCCTTCATTGTTAATGAGTTATTTTGGTGAATGCAGGAATCGGTTCAGCAACATGCAAGGTGATCAAATGGAATTGATGGTAATGGCCCAACCCAATTGGGCGTTTTTAACCGACAATGACGAGCCTATTTGCCAGGAATTACCTTATGATATAGGTTTGTTAATAAGAAACTGTGAAGGTGTTAATATTAATGAAAATCAACTTGCACCTGCGCAAACTCCTATGGAGGAAGTTGGGCTTTCCATGCAAAATAGTGGGAACTTTTTTTGCGGTGAGATAACAAATAATAATGGAATTTACAAGACTTTTCAATGCCTTAATAGTCCACCTTATAGTAGTTCAGATTTACTTTCGCTCCTACCTGATGTAGAATATATTGGCCCGCTCGAAGGGGTTTCCATTTATGATTTAGTTCTGATATCCAAGCACATATTAGGAATAGAGTCATTTATAAATCCATTTCAAATTATTGCTGCAGATGCTAACAATAGCGGTAGTGTTACCACTTTTGATATCGTTGAACTGAGAAAACTTATCCTTGGAATTTATAATAAATTGCCCAATAATAGTAGTTTTCGATACGTGCCAGACTATTGCTTTGAGGATAATGCATTCTACTTGAATTTTTACGATCCAAACAGTATTGGGGTGAACCCATTTGATGCTAAATGGACTAATCCAGACGAACCACCAGCCATCCCACCTGCGACAAATGAGAGGTCATATAAAGGATCTGGAATGGTGCCCAACGCCAATTCGTGGATGGATCATATTAGCATAAATCCTTATGCTCCTGTCGCAAGAAACAGTTCAATACCATGGTCATTCACGGGTATAAAGGTTGGTGATGTAAACTGTAGTGCCATTTTGCCTTTTGCTCCTGAAGGTCCAGATAAATATTTTGCAGCTTTAACGTCTACTCCGCTTAGCACTAATCAGATATTTACGCTTCAGATTAAAGCGTTAGGTAATACGCCTGTATGTGCATGGCAGTTGGGTATAGATTTTGCCGAAGATTCTTTAGAAATCTTGCAAATTCAATCAGGAAACACCTCCGGGGCTTTTTCGCTCGAAAATATTGGACTTAGTGAAGCGGAATCGGGCAAGCTTAGAGCTATCAATTTCTCTGAGACGGGGACCGGCCAAAATTTGAATAATAAAACGCTTTTTAAGATTGTAATAAAGGCACTCAAGCCTATTGCTAATGTAAGCCAGCATTTCCGTTTAAAAAACTCAGTTTTGCCTGAAAAATTTTATTCCTCCGATGGAGATGAGTTGGAAAACATAGACTTATATTTAGAAGTGCTGAATGGAATTGAAGGATTTGGCATGACTGACAAATCAGGAATGATACAAAAGGGAAATTCAAATGATGCATACCATCTTACGGCTTATCCCGTTCCATTTACTTCCGAAATTTTGTTTGATTTCTTTTTGCCTAAGAATGACCAAGTTCATCTTTCAATATTTGATAGTTATGGTCGCTTGATATCTGAGCGAATCGAAGCCTTTCCCAAAGGTTCTAATTCGTTGAAGGTTACAGACCTTGCCAAACTTCCCAAATCATTGTATTGGTATTCTTTTGAGGCTAACGGACAGACCATTTTTGGCAAAATTGTCAAAAATTAACTCCTGCTTTTCATTCTCCCCGCAAGAGCTCATTTGGGCTCTTGCGGGGCTTTTTACATTCTTATAATTTCACTACTAATGAGAAATATCCTCACGCTTGCCATATTTATACAAAGCCACTGCTTGCTCTCTCAAACCACTTTTTATGTAAACCAAAACGTGCAAGGTGGTTTGCAAAATGGCAGCACTTGGGCAGACGCATTCTTAGATTTGCAACAAGCATTAGCTATATCTACCAATGGCGATGCTATATGGGTTTCCATTGGTACTTACTACCCAACTACTACAACCAATCGTTCTATCTTTTTTATCCTGAAACAAGGGGTAAGGATTTATGGCGGTTTCAACGGCACAGAAACTAATCTATTGCAGCGTGACATCGCTACAAACGAAACAATTCTTTCCGGAAACATCGGAGATTCACAGAATTCTGACAACACTTATCATGTGCTCTATGGAACAGCCTTAGATAGTACAACCCTTGTAGATGGGTTTACTGTAAAAGGAGGCATGGCTACGGGTGATGGTCTTCCATCCTCCAATGGTTGGGGCGGTGGATTACTTTTAGAGCCCTCATCAGAAGTGTTCAATACTTGCCCAATCATTCAAAACTGTCGTTTTGAAGAGAATTATGCCCTCATTGGAGGGGCTATTCATTGTCCTTGGGAAATTGGGAATTATGTCAATCCGATTATTCGCAACTGCCAGTTTATTTCGAATAGGGCACAACAATTCGGAGGCGGGATTTATAAAAGCGGTCCGGCAGTACCAAGTTTGCCGTTTGTACTGGAACATTGTACGTTCTCGAAAAATTCAGCTTTTTACGGGAATGGTGGTGCATTGTTTCTGACATTTATGGCAAATACAAACATAATAAGAAATTGTCTATTTGAAAAAGATACATCCAGGTTTTCCTGGGGTGGAGGTGTTTTTTGTGACCACATGCGTGAGAGCCACCTGTTATTAGACGGCTGTAATTTTGATGAAAACTATGCTACAGAAGGTGCGGCCATTTGCACTGATTATGAGTTTGGCTCCAGCTTACTCTTTGAAATAGAAGCTATTAATTGTAATTTTCAAAAAAATAAGGCATCAAACGGCCTTGGGGGGGCAATTTTGTTGTTCGGTAGGGCAGAAAGCAAGATGATCGCTAGATTCCTGAATTGCAATTTTTTAAACAATCGTTCAGCGTCTTACGGCACAGCTTTATTAATGGGTGGAAAGGAACAGACCCTTGACTTCGATCATTGTGTCTTCCGTGATAATATTGGAGTAACACCCAACCCTAACGGATCAAGGTATGCCGTTTACTTAGGTGGATTACTTACTGAAACCAAGTTCAATAACTGTCTTTTCTCCAATAATGAATCTGCCTTAGGCTTTTTTTCTCCAGAAAATGCAATAGCAACTCATCGGATTACAAATTGCACTTTTTATCAAAATGGGAAGTATGTCATTGATAAAACGAATTTTCCGATCAATCCTGGGTATAACAATTGCTATATCACCAACTCTATTATAGAAGATGATGCCACATACGATAGAATGTTTTCAGATAATAGCCTGACTTCAGCGAGTATGAGAGGGTATTTTATTGATTATTCATTTGTAAGTTTGGATTCTAATGTGACACCCCTGGATGCATTTGGTCCCCATACTGTATTTAAGGCCATGCCCTTCTTTGTTGCTCCCGGCAAAAATGATTTCCACATCCTCCCCTGCTCCTCGGCGGTTAATGCTGGCGATAACCTGATCGTGGACACCCTTGGCATCCTCACCGACCTTGACGGCAACCCGCGCATCACCTTCGATACCGTTGACATCGGTGCCTACGAATCCCAAGACTCCTGCTTCACCATCGGCAGCAAAGAACCGAACACAGCATCTGTAAGCACCATTCTTTCCCCCAACCCCGCAAGTCCGGGCAGCGCCTTGGATATTCAGTTCATTGGATTGGAACATCCCAAAATCGAATGGGTGATAAGGGATGCCTATGGTAAGACAATGTCCTCCGGCAATTCATTGCTTATCGAAAAAGAACATTTTTCTGTATTATCTCCGGCTGCTCCCGGCATATATTTTATCGAACTGCGTGCTGGTCAGCAATCTGTTTGGTTGAAATTTGTGGTACAGCAGTAGGATCGTGCCCATTTACTATCGATATCTTTGTGCATTCAAAAATAAAATTTACATGAAAAAGCTACTTTTCTCGCTAATAATATCTGCCCTTACCCTTCAGCTTGCTCAAAGCCAAAGCCCCTATGAATTTACGTTTTTAGGTCATTGGGATGATGATGCGCTACCACTCGCTTCCCCTGGAAACTTAAATCTCCAATACAGCGGCTGCTGGGGTCTGGCCGTCAACGGGCGTGAATACGCAGTGCTCGGTGGGGCCGCACACATCCTTTTCTTTGATGTAACTGACCCTACCACCCCGAAGTTGGTGGGCAAATTTCAGGGGACGGCAACTACGATCTGGCGCGAATTCAAATCCTACAAAAACCGAATTTACGCCGTATCCGATGGTGCCGCAGAAGGACTGATGATCTTTGACCTGAGCCATGCACAGGACTCGATTGTGCGTACTTATTGGAGCACCCAGCTGTTTGAAAAAGCGCATACGATCACCTTGGACACCGTTTCTGGACGCATTTACCTGAATGGCGGAAATGCCACGCAGGGCATCATCGTCCTTGATGTAAGCCAAAATCCCGACCTGCCGACCTTCATTACGCATGCCACTTTTCAGGGCGGAGGCTTGCACGATTCGTATGTGCGCAATGATACCATTTATGCTTCTTCCGGTTCTGAAGGATACTATATCTACGCAATGAAAGACCCTTTCAATCCGGTCTTGCTTGCCCAGGTCAATACAGGCGGCTATAACCACAATTCCTGGCTGAACGCAGCGGGAACCTACGCCTATTATACCGAGGAGATCCCGGTTGGCCGGCCGATCCAGATTGTCAATCTGCAAAATCTTGCCTTGGGTGAGATCGAAAGTGCCGGCTACTTTTTAGACAAATTTTCGGTGGACACCGGAGACAAGACAGCCATACCGCACAACGTGTATATCCGCGACAATATCCTGTTCGATTCTCAGTACGAGGACGGCCTGATCGCTTACGACATCAGCAACCCAACGCAACCCGTGTTGATGGCAGAATACGATACACACCCGGAAAACGCCACCTATTCGGGCTATTTTGGCAACTGGGGCAACTATCCCTGGCTTCCATCCGGCAATATTATCGCTGGAGACATGCAGAATGGCCTCTTTATGGTAAAACTCAAGAACAATGCTGTGGGCACCCAAACCCCTGAAGATCAATTAAGTGTTCAGATCTCTCCCAACCCGGCCCATGATCAGTTGAACATACGGCTGCAAACCAGCGCTGCCGGCGCCTGGTCCTGGAAACTCTGCAACTTGGCTGGACAAATGATCTCCAATGGAAATCAATTGGAGGGCTCATTGGAGACTACCCTTCTACTTACTGGTGTACCTCAGGGCGTATATTTTTTGAAAATAGACAATACAGAAGGGAAAAAGGTCATTCGGAAAGTGGTCGTTGAATAGCTTTGAATCTTGGCGGGTTTAGATCATTTTTTGGAAGTGCCAACAACCCAAATAATAATCCAAAGCATAAAAATCATTCAAAACGTTTACGTAAAACGAATAGGGGGGAAGAGCAAATTCCCTATTTTGCGGCCCTTCCCCCCTGATCTTCCGTCAGCAAAGTATTGTTAATCACTTTCACCTCCCCCATCTGAAACCACCCTGGCATTTCACTTTTATGCCCCCGGCGTCGATTAAGTTGCCCAGCGATTGCGTGCACCAGATGTTCATAGGGGACTATCTCCAATTCATGAGCCTGGTTGCTTAGCTGTAGGGGTGATTTGTGCATCTCAGATAGATAAGGCGCCGCTTTTTCGAGAAATTTATCGCAGCTATAATTGTACCTGGATAGGATGCTCAGAATCTTAATGAAAAGCTGAGAGCGATGGGTTTGTTCATTGTTGCGGAGGTAGCGTTCGCGATATTTTTCGAGCGCGGCGATTCTGTCCCAGAGCACATCATCTTTTTCTTCTACAAAATTCAATAACACCTCGGCAGCTAAAATTGCAACGTTCATGCCCATTTTGTCTTGAGTAAAGTCTTTAATCTCATTTCGGAATCTGCTGCTTTTAACCTTCGGCACCATGCCTTCCGGGAGTACTGCGCTAGTCATTTTTTGCATAATATACAAATAGGCACCAAGGATATACCAGATCTCACGCTTGGTATCTCTCAGCACGTTGAAGCGCTTGTGCTTGGTGGCCGTATGGTAGATCATGGCAGCAGCAGACCAGTGCTGTTCATGCATGCGTAGGTAAAAACCAAGTTCCAGGGTATTGAACCAATTGTCGCTCCCGATCAATGCCTGCCCAATAGCTTTTTGAAAATATTCTCCACCACGTTCATATTGGGCGAGATAGACACAATTAGCGATCTCAAAATAGTAGAAGATATTGAGTGCGGCACTGCAGGAGTATGGACGGGTATTAAAGTACGTGATGGCTTCTTCATGTGTTTTTGCAGCTTCCTTATACGATGCCCCGATCATGTACATTTTTGATTTAAGGCTATAAAAAGCAATGTGAAATGCATGGGAGGGAATTACCTCGACATACTGCTCAAACTCACTTACAGATTGTTGCGCAAACGCTATATTTTCATAGCTAAGGACTTTTTTCTTGATATAGGGCAATTTAACCTTGTTCAGATAGATAAGAATCCGTTCTTCCACTAACCTCCATTCACTATATGTCTGATAAAGTGACAGATAGTGATTAAATATTTCAGGATCATCGCTGGCAATAGAGGCATGATCCATCAATACTTTAGCAGCTTCTACGACAAACTCCGGGCGGGCGTATTGCTGTCCTATTTTAAGCAATTCTTCAGCAGCTCTTTTAGCACCGTTTTTACAGGCAAACGGCGCCAGTGACTTCACCGTTGCCATCAACTGGAACCCTCTGATACGGGCATGGTTTAGTTCATCCAACAGCTGTTTATCGAAATCTATCATCAAAACCATTTGTTCCAGGCAGCGCAGGAGCTCCCGTGCTATCTGCCTGAATTTCGTGCGGGCTCCCACTTTAGCCTTATCCACGGCCTCGGCTTCTGTCCGAAAACTATTGGCTTGCACAGCATGGAATAGTTTCAATACATCGCGGTTCTGCTTGGATAAGAAGTTGAGTAAATTTTCATGATTGGGGATAGCATTTTCAGTCAGCGTTACCAATTCTGTTAATTCCTTGATCATAAGCGTATTAGGATAGAGGATTATTGAATCACTTTAGGTAGCTAAGGTCACCGAGGTGCGATCAATAAATCAATAACACTTTTAAAGGATTATTCCCAAGGTTAATTGGCCGGAGCTGATACAAAGGCTTGTACGGATTTATCTAAAACCTAAACAGCCATCATACTAATTTTTTGAGCCGTAACCGACAAAAAACGCTAATAATTGGCATAAAACAGTATATAACCTGTTGGGTACCCTTGGCAAAGGCTAATATTCATTGGCTAATCCACAAAATTATTCCTGTTGGACCGTTCCGAGATACATGGCGACAATACCCGCCAATGTTTGACCGCTATAGGGCTTAGGAAAAGCCTCTCGTGCACTATTAAATGAAATCTACGCTTGCAAGTGGCTGATTATAAGACACTATGCAGAGCATATAAGCAGTATGCACCAGCTCCAAATCAAAGCTTCAAAATTTGTAACGGTTTTTCACGATCATTTCAGGTTTTTCATCCTCAAAAATAGCCAAAATTGCGACATTTTTAGACTATAAAGACCTAAAATACGAACATTTATTGGTTGTACAATTTTCATTTTGATGATTGATTGTCAAATATTTACCATTAAATATCAAATTAAAATATGGTCATATTTCGCTCAAATTTTCCCTCCAACTGTCGTAACCAGTGCAGTAGGGTGCCCTGACATTTGTGTCGTAATCAAATCACTTTTCACTTTTAAAAAACCATTGCCATGTCACAACCCACGCTTACAAATTACATCAACAGCAGACTAAATACCTCCTTGCTACTATGGCGACGAGCCACTCTTTCTTCCAGGGGTAATCGCACTAGAGGTATCATTATTGATGATGTGAACGCAGGATAGCAAGATTCACGAATTCCAATATCCAGGTTCTGATTGAATTATAAACTGGGTTTAACACAAGAAAACTTTGCATTTGTTTAGAAAACAGCAAGCCATGCCTTTAAAAGCGCATACCCAATGCATAGATCGCAATTCAAAATTAAATATTGGAAATCGTAAGTCAGCTATCAAATTAAAATGAACAACAAATGAACAGGTTCTAATAAATTCAATTGCGAACACTTAAATAAAATTCTACGCTTTGAATTTCAATTATTTACGCGATTATTTATCCTCTTTTCGGTGCAAAAAAACATCAAAAACCCTGCTCAACTGTCGGTACATCTAAGAATCCAACATCGCCAACTTTGTCTCATCAAAAACTAAACAACATGACACGCTTCGACCCTCAACCATTGACTGGACCCAATAGAACACCAACACCGCCGACAGCCTGGGTAAAAACCCTATTTGAAGGTACTGATAAATACAGCCTGACCATTATGGAGAAAACAAAAATGACGAAAGTCAACAACGCTAAAGAATACTCAGGTTGTGCCTATGCTAAACTATCACTACTGGAAAGCGGTGCAGTTATGGCCTCATTCCCGGTAATGGGAATGGTATCCGGCACAATCCGCAGTATGCTGGGTGCGACCTCTTTCGAATTGGCCTCCCCTTTGAATCTCCCGCGATTTGTATTCGGCCATGATATTGAGATCCCTGCAGGACAGCACCCTATCGTTTTTGTGCTGGAAAGTTGGGTCGTATTATTCAGGCCTAAAATCAAACCAGGGTAGACACCTTGAGTCACTCGCGGGCTTGTCCCGCGAGCTGACCAAGGAAACCAAAGCACATTTCATCTGACCAACTAACCAAATGGACCAACCCTTTACGCACCTAGCCCCGATGATCGGGGCTAGGTTGGCGGCCGGGCCTACCTCAAACGAAGACACCCATTCGGAATCCCGAATAATCGGGATTCCATACATGGGCAGCAAGTTGGTACTGCATTGACAAACAGTAACCCACCAAATGGAGACCTCCGGAAAATCCACAAGAGTACGGACGCGGATGCCGAAAAGCGATCAGAGTAGGCACAAAACCAGATCTTAATAATTACCATGAAAACACGTTTTTTAATGCTTCTATTAGGCCTGTTAGCTGCAGTGCATCTTTTTGCACAGACAGATGGGCCCATTCCCGAACAGTACATTGTATTGATCAGGGAAAGTTACGCAAGTCCTGTTGCGCTGCAGGAAGTTACCACCGAGGATCGCGAATCAGCCTTTAACCTGAACGATGGCAAACGAACACAAAACCTACAGTTTTTGGCAAGTGTGCGCAATGCCGCCGCTATTAGCAATACGCAGGTCTTGGCCGAATATGCCGACGCCATTGTGGGCTTCAGCGCTAAACTTACATCAGAACAAGTTAGTATGTTACGCCAAAACCCTGCCGTAGAAGGGGTTTTTCAGGACTATTATGTCAGTACTGAGCCCGAGGCCATCGAGAGAGTCCCAGCGGAATTTTCTCCTGAAGGTCAGACAACTCCCTGTGCCATCACCAATGCCGGAGGTTTTGTCGATGCGGCTGCAAAAACCAATTGGATCTGGATTCTGGACACCGGAATTGACTTTGATCATCCAGACTTAAATGTTCAGGCATCTTTGCCTTATGCACAGTCATTCATATCCGGACAAACGGCCGACGATGGTAATGGACACGGCACCCATGTAGCTGGAATTGCTGCAGCCAAAAACAACGGAATCGGAATTGTGGGTGTATCAGCCGGGGCGAAGGTGGTACCAGTAAAGGTTTTACCCAATTCAGGTGCCGGTGGCTCTATATCTATCATTATTCAGGGACTAAACCATGTAGCCTCCTTTGACAAGCAAAATGATGTGGTCAATCTAAGCATTGGTGCCTATCCAATTACCAACTGTGAAAACTCAAATCTTCCACTGCGAGATGCGATCAAAAACCTGGGTATATCAGGCACTTGGGTTTGTATAGCCTCTGGTAACAACGCAGCAAATGCAGCCTTGTGCTCGCCTGGTTGTATCAATGGCATAAAGGTTTTAACAGTGGGAGCCATAACCTGCGCGCAGGGCTGCTATTCAGGCCCAAACTGGGGCACTCCAGTGGTTGATTGGGTAGCTACTGGCCAAAGTGTTTATTCAACCTACAAAAACGGAGGCTATGCTACCCTGACAGGTACCTCCCAGGCCAGTCCAGTGGTTGCCGGAATCATTCATGCACGGGGAGGACTAGCACCTGTCAGTGGCGGTACCATCAGTTGTGGAAACGCATCTGTTCCACCCGCAGCATATAAAAAAGCAAAGCGGGCTTAAGCACTTAGATATAAGGAGAACTCGGAAAATCCTGATAAAAGAGTACGAACGCGGATGCCGAAAAGCGAATAGAGTAGGCAAAATAAGCTTTATTGAACCATTTATTATGAAAACACTTGTTTATTTATTGCTGGCCTGTGCCTTTATATTGCCAGGTTTTGCAACAAAGGCTTCTACAACACCTTCAGTTGATGAAGTAGGCCCTAAATTCACTTTTACTTTCGAGTTGGGAAGAAAGTCTAAGAACTGTGAAAGAATTGGCCTATGCAACTTTAGCTTTGGTAGCGCCGAACGCCCATCCGGTCCTATAAGCGAAAATATAGTCACTGGTACGGCCTGGATTGATAATGGCAAATTACAAATCGAGTTCAACCGCGCGTCTATGACCGATGCTACTTATCAGACCCATTTTGGCAGTGGCAAGTTTCAACTCGAAGAAGATTTTACCCTGCCGGCTGACATTGCCTTTGCCTTAGGCGTTCGCTCCTACACGATCAAAACAGGTAAATATCCACTTCCTCTATCCACCGGCAAATACGACGTTATACCCGTGACTTTCTAATTCTCATTGCTTGCGGCAGGTAGAGTTGCCTGCCGCAAGTATTAAATCAATTAAAAATGAAGTACTTGACCTTATTGCTATTGTTTTCAACCCTGATGCTTACCAGCTCTTGCAAATACATCCTTATAAAATATGAGCGCGTCAAGCAACCAACGCTGGAAAACCATGAATCGTTATCCAGATTTTTATGTTCCAAGGGAATAGACACTTCTGAAATCCTTTGTTTTAAAGATACTACAGCATTGAATACCTTTTATAAGCTTCATCTTTCAGTACCGGAGGCAAGGTTTTTCAATAAAGAAAAAAAACTGGTTGATTATCGAAATTCTATTTTCGATTGCAATGGGATGGTCTCAGTATTCATTGAAAAAGTAGACTCTATAAATCTAGTAACCCCTATAGAGGGGGAATATTTAGACAAATACCTGGAGTCTGTTGTGGTAGAAAGCACAGGCAATCCATTCACCTTAGAAAACCAAAAATACGAGGTGTATATGGTCGTTTATTGGGCAAAATATTTAGGAAATGTAAGTAAGCGCAAAGTATACGACTGGCAGGAACATGTCAAAAAAGCAAATCAAGACGGTACAAGAATCCGGATGATTTTAGTCGATATTGATTATCAGAAATTCTGGGGTATTTCAAAAGATGTGTTGCCCGAGTTTATTTTTAGTTCATTCTAATTCAATAATTATAGATCGGCCTATTTCGAATTTTAAAACACTCAGATCATTAAAATTACGGTTTAAATCATTAAGCTATGAAAACCAAAACGTTCCTCCGGAGCGCAGGACTGCTTTTGGCCCTGCTTTACTTCCCTTTGCCTGCTATGCAGGCCAACAACCCCAATGACTCGCTCGCCTGCTGGATTCAGCCCCTGATCGAAACCACGCATATTGATCTTGATAAACTGGAACGCGATTATTCCGAACGGGCCAAACCGCTCCGGGTGCGTCTCTATGACGTAAACAAAACCCTTGCTGACCCGCGCAACCGCACCCCCGAATGTAGTTTTCAGCTGTTGTTGGAAAAAATTCAACTAGAAGAAACCCTCGATGCCATACAAGAGGAGCATGAACTTAAATTGCTAAAGGTCCGCTACCGAAAAAGCATAGAGATCGTAAAAATGCTCTATGAAAAAGTACTCAGTATGGATCATCACCTGAGCAGCTTAAAAGCACAACAGGGCCTTTCTAATTTATCCAATCCGCACAACTACCCAGAATTTAAAGAAGCCAAAGGGATTCTCGAAGACCGTATGAAGAAGAAGTTAAACTTCCAGATGCCCTTACTTTTCCAAACCAACCCTTTCCTTTCAGCCACATATTCCATCTTAGGAATGGCGTTGAGCGGCGGCGAAGACAAAGACAAAAAGGAAAGCCTGGATAAAATAACCTGCATCCTGGATTTCACAGTCAGAATGCATGCTGACCTCAATGTGATCTACTACGAGACCGGCTATCTCCGCGATGCAAACCTGACCCTCAAAAAAGAGTGTGAAGCACTTTTTTCTGACTGCGCCAGGCAGGTGGGTTATACCATTCCACTCACCAGTTGTCGCGATGGGGATGATTGGGAACGGCTATATACTATGCTCGACAACTATGTGGCCAAGGCACTCGGCGAAACCCTTAACACGACTATCCAACAGAGCAACTTTTTACCAGCAAACAACGGTATATCCACAGTTCTAGATCCGCATTTGCTACCACGTGCTACCACCAACCTTCAATTCTCAATCGACCGCGTTGGCGTATTTATTGAAAAATATAGCAACTTCGTTGGTCAGGGAGGCGAATATTATAAGAAATTTTCCAAGATAGCAGGCAGTTATGAAAATGAAAAAACCTGTATCAACGCTCTTCCCGATCAATTTAAACAACTCAAAAACGACATTGACGAAACCCTAGAAAAATTCAATAGTGCATACAAAATGCCTGAAGTCCAGGGCTCTAAGCTTAAGGATATGCTCTATGGAACTGCTTTGGATTGAACCATAAATTGCTACCTAAAAACACCCATAACCATGAAAAACCTTTTTCTACTGCTCCTACTCCTTGCCGGCATGCGTATAAGTGCGCAAGTCAATTCAGGCGGCAGCGCCCAGATCATTTTTTTTGACCCGGAACATGACGCTGTTGCTATTAGAAACGATACTACCCTACAACTATTAGTAAGCGAATATATCCTCGCCAAATCTGTCAAGGCCGGCTTGGGACAAGACTATCAAGTACGTAAAATATACAAAAGCCGGTCTTCTCAAGGGGATGAAACGCTGATTTTCGAGGGTGAATTCAACCTAAGGATCAGGCAACGATTTACGCTCAGTATTCCAATGATTCCCGACACTCTGGGTCTGCTATACTATGCTTCTAACCAGGCCCTTTTATGCTCCCAGCCGGGCTGCAATAACTGTAGTATCGTCAATGGAAGCTGTGTAGGTTGCTGTTCAAGTGGCACAGCGAGTGCCATTGGCTTGCCTGCACCACTCCTCAAAGTCCCTATGAGCATTGAACAATAACCAACCATGAAAACTAAAGTCCTTTATTGAACAATAACCAACCATGAAAACTAAAGTCCTTTTATGCCTACTATTGCTTACACAACTAGCACGGGGGCAAGAGTCCCGCCCAATGGAAGATGGCTTTTTCGATCCAACCCGAGATCCCATCGCCAACCTGATTAATAACCGCATTCGACTGCTTGTATGTGAAGAGGTCTTATTGCGATCTGTAGCAGCCGGTTTTCCGCGTGTTGGAATGATCGAACGAATGGCTGGTCAAAAAATAGAAGGGTACTGGTGGATCACACTCGAAAGCCGCCATGCAGAAGATATGGAGCAATCCGTTTTTGTAGCTGTTCGGCTCAAACCTCACCTGAACGGACAATATTTCGCTGATTCCTTCTGGACTGCCTGCACGGGCGAAGGATGCGGCGGCTGCGATTTTAAACTTCAGATGGACGGCTGCTTTTGCAAATTTGACAAACCCGGTGAACCTGGCACACCAGGTGCTTGCTACCAGACTACCAGCGATGAACCACTTTTGGTCAGGGTGCCGCTTCAATCACCCCGCGAATAAAAATTAGACTGCTTAACTTTCAACTATTTCCCCTAATGATGACAAATCCAATACATCCCATAAGATTCTTCGCTTCCGTCGAACTAGGTAGCCCTGAAGCTGATTGTGCACATTTTGGAATTTGCTCCGTGGAGCTAATCTCATCTAATCAATGGGCCGAATTTCATCCCCTGAACAGTCGTCAGGTAAGGGCTGTACTTTCAAAAACCCGGGAAGGACTTCTTCGCTTCGAATTTTCACTGAAAGGAATGCGGACCGATACCCGTACTCAATTTTTTCCAGCAGAGGGGTTTCGAATAGATTCAGCTTGTGTTTTGCCTGATTCAATTACTATAAAGCTGGGATTTAAGTCAGGTATATCCACGGTACCAGGGGTATATGCTCTGAAATATTTAAAAAGTGGAATAGTGGTTAAATTGAGCACTACTCAAAAGGAGGTCCAATTAGATATTCATGATTTTGGCAATTTCCCCTCATTAAACATACCCTACCTCCCCAAAAAGTAAGCGCCCCGACACCGTAGAAACGGGTCGGGGCGCTTGTTATAAACTCTCTTTCAAAGAGACTTTTACTTCGCCTGAATCATCTTCTTCGTTGCGCTGTCCGTAGCTGTTTCCAACTTGTAGTACAGCAATCCTGTCGTATTGATCAGGGCACGATCCAGCTGAATGTTGTTCTCGCCCTTGGCGAACTGACCTTTTTGCTGGTACACTACCCTACCTGCTTCGTC
>CANJPT010000046.1 GCA_947476195.1 Lewinellaceae bacterium
GTGTCATAAGTTGAAAGTTTTGGTGAAAAAATCACCAAAATTCCAACTAAACCATTGACCGTCAAAATATTGGAAGAAGAATTATGCGCCCTGGGAGTTGTGATTCCAGGAGCGGAGACGGGGGCTACCGCGTAGCGGTTTTGTTCAACTAAGGTTTCACGCAACTCCCCCATTTATAGCAGCCATTGCGTGAAAACCCGCTTTGTCACTTCCTAACTTGAAAATTCCAGTTGCGTAAATCCAGGCCCAGCGCCAGACTTTACGCATATACGGTTCTCTACGCGATTGTCTCACTGCCCACGTGAGGTGACAACTCCTGGTTCACCGAAGATGTCACCTCAAGTGGTTGCTTTATTCCACCCTCACCCGAACTCCCTTAGAATGACTCGTAAACTCTGGCGCATACATGCACTGCATCGTCGTGATCCCGTTGCTCATATCTCCGCGCAGAGACACGACCAACGGATATTCAAACACAAAGGTGCCGCGTGGCAGGTAATCAATGAAAAAGTGAGTAGCCAGGTCCTTGGTGCTTTCATAGTAGCCAAGGCCGCCTTGATAGCGGTAACCACTGAGTACATTGACGGGCTCGAGGCCGGAGGCACGCATGTCTTTCAGGTGTACGAACTCCATGGCGCGGTCTACCCTTATCTCTATGCGGACTTTGATCTTGTCGCCGCGTTTTAAGATTTGTCCATCGGCGATCAATTTCAAAACCGGTCCGGTGGGCGAGTTTTCTTCCAGATACAATTGCTTCACGATGGTGAGCGGTGTTTTTTGGAAATCCTTAATCTTATCAAGGTCCTCAAAATACTGCCAGTAGGCAGCGCCCCACACGATGTTGCTGTTCGGGTTTTCGACCTTGATCTCGGCCCAGGATTTTTTAACCTCCGCACCGCTCCAGCTTTGTTTGAAGTATCCGGTTCCGGCTTCGTACTCGTTCACATTCAAAAGAGTGCCGCCCATGGAGACTTTTACCGGTTGAGTATTATTTAGCCAATTGGCTGGCGCGGGGTTGAGCCCCGTGTTAAGTAAAAGCGCATACACGGCCTCAGCAGTCGCTTTGGTGCTTTCCCAGCGGTTGGTCTGTTTGTTTTTCAGCAACCAGATGCGCAGTTCTTCCACCGCTTTGGCATCGTTGGCCACTTCGCTGAATACTTCCACCATGAGGGCCTGGGTCTCTACCGGCAACTGATACCAGTAATAACCCCAGTCCACCGGCCAGAACATGCCCAACTCTTCTTTCTGGGTGGCGCGTTCCCGCAGACTGGCCAAGATCTTCGCAGCAGCATCTTTGCGGCCGTACCGATTCAGGGCCAGGGCCAGCATGCCTTCCTGGTACAGGCCTTTGCCAAGCCAGTATTTATCTGCTTGTCCGAGATAGTAACCGATTTCTTTGCTCGGGCGATCTACCGGACGGAAAGACCTGGCATAGAGGAATTGAATAGCCATGCCGTCGAGGTGATCGTCCTCCATTTTGGTTTTACCGGCTTTGGCAAGACGCTCGAGTTCGGCGTATTGTTCGTTGAGTTTGCGGTCGCAATAGCCCAGGGCCTTGTCCAGCATTTGTGCCGACTTCTGGTCTTTCATCGGATCAAAGGCGCCGAGTTTTTGCAGGTGCATGAATCCACTCACGATGTGCTGGGTCATGTACCAGCTGTCTTGTCCGCCTGTGAACCAGGGCCAGCCACCGCTGACCAATTGACGTTCAGCCAGGGTGTTCAGGGCGCGTTCGCGTTCGTCGGCCATTTTATTGAGGTCGAACAAGAGGGCGATGTTCTGTTTTTGCTGTTCCTCGCTTTGCGCGTCCAGTACCCAGGGGGTTTCTTCCAGGAGGGCGTATTTGAGTTCCTGGTTTTTGCTCAGGTTGGACTTCAGTGCTTCGCTGCCCTGCGCCTTCCAGCGGTCAAATACCCGCTTGATCTGCGGCATCTTTTCCACGACATTCGCGGCCAGGGTATTGGCATACAATCGACTGAAAACCTGTTCGGAACATTCGTGTGGGAACTCCATCAGGTAGGGTAGGGACTGCACCGCGTACCAGACCGGATTGGATGTAAACTCCAGGGTTAAGTTTTTAGTGGTCAGTGTTCCGCCAGTTGGCGCATTCTTCAGATTTTCAAACGTGAATGTTTTAGTCTGATTGCCACGCAAGGAAATAGGCATTGTCTCAGTCACGAGCATTCGGTTGCTAACCACGGGAATGGTACTTTCTTCCCCATCCCGGAATCCGTTTCCATCGGCAAAGATCTGCCAGGTAAGGGCGCCAGAATAGTCTTCAGGTACTTTAATGCGCCATGCTACTGCAGCTGACTGACCAGGCAATACAGAGAACCGGGCAATACGGTTGTTTTTCGCCAATCCAAAGGATTGTTCTACCACAGCCAGCGTGGCCGCATCCAGGAGTGCCAGGGTAGCGGTGCCTTCGATCTTTTCCTTTGAAAGGTTACTTACTTTGGCAGAAAACTCGATCTCATCATCCTGACGTAGGAAGCGGGGTGGGTTGGCAATCACCATGAGTTCTTTTTGTGTCACTACTTCTTTCACGGACAGCACCTGTTGCAGCTCCTTCGTGTGGGTATACGTGAGCAGCTTCCATCGGGTGAGCGCCTCATTCATCGTGAATTTAAGTATGACATTGCCCTCCGCGTCGGTTCGCAGTTCGGGGAAGAAAAAGACCGTCTCATTCAGGTTGCGTCGAATGGCTGCTGTTGGAGCCGGAGGGGCTGGTTGAGCAGGCTTGGTTGCGGTGGTATCTTCTTCTTTGTCATAGCGAGCCTCTGAATTGAGGTCATGTGAAAAGGTCTCATTTTTTCTTCCTGCCTTTTGTCTGGGCGCGCCTACTCCGAGCATGGCCGGGGGTTCCTGCAACGTCATATAATCGACCATAACAGCGCGCTCCATGGGATAACGTCCTCCGCCCCACATCGGGAAGCCGAACCAATTGAGTTCCCGAAAAGTCCGGCTGGGTACAAATTCCTGCTCCGTGCTTTCATATCGGATCTGCCCGCCATTGATCCCGAAATTTACGTTGGTGTTTAAATTCACCTGGGCATAGTTGCCAGGGAAGGGAATACCGGACCAGTCGTGTGGCATGAATTGGTCCAGGGAAGCATCGTACATCGCAGCCACCATTTCTGCTGCTACCTTGTCTTTATTGGGTCCGCTGATCTTGATGCGCCATTCTTCTTTTTGTCCGGGGGCAAGTTTGTCCCGGAAGGTTTCGTAGCTGATCTTTAGCTCCTTGTTGCTCCAGGGCACATTGAGGTAGATCTGCTCATTGCCATAGACCCGGTTGTTCAGGATACAAAACCAATGGGTGCTGATCCCGCCCCGGTCGCTTTCCTGAATCGGAATTTCAGCAATAGAGAGGTTTTTGATCCGGGCGCTGACCCATTCCGGTTTTTGTAGTATGCCGGATTCTTCCGGGGCAAAGAAAAAATGCAAGCCGTCTGTTTTGCCCCCAAAGGAGATCTGTGCCGTTTCACCGGGCTCCAGGGTGGTCTTTTTGGCTGCGGCGCCGGGTTTCTCAAAGCGGGTATCAGCCGTCCAGACCCGCACATATTTTTCGATCTCGATCTTTTCGCCAAAGGCATCTTTGGTGCTCAGTTTTGCCAGATACCAACCGGCCATCGTGCGATCCTGGTGCAGGTCGAGGGTTTTGTCTGTGGCTGTATTGAAAGGGATGCTGCGGATAAAATCTTCCCGTCCCCATTTAGCCGGGTCGTCTTCGTCTTTCCAGGCCATGCCCGGGAACATTTTTTCAAAATCACTTTTGGAAATGGTATTGATGTCCGGACGTTCCCACAAACGATCTTTGAAAAACAGCGCCGGGGCAACCAGTTGTTGCAGGGTGATCTGGCCTTCGGCAGCCTGCGCTTGCCCCGCCATGTTGGTCGTGCTCAGCCCGATGTGTCGCAAACTATCCAGCTGAATTTCGGCGGGCAGGTCCCATTGAACCTGCAAGGCAATATAGCCGGCGCTTACACTGGCGGTCGTGCTATGGGTTTCGCCGGTGATGTCGGTAACGTCCACTAAAACCTCGAAATCAAAGATAGGCTGGTCTTTTTTAGGAATGCTCCCGTCCGGAATCGCCGTGAACTCCACGGCAAAACTACCATCAGCCCCACTGGTCGTGGTGCCATTGGTGATCTCCATTTCTGGGGCATTGAAGTACCAGGGGCGTTTCCAGGAGCGGTAATAATCCCAGAACGGGAATCGGGCCCGTCGCACAACGCGGTATTTAACTTCCGCTCCGTCCACTACATTGCCAGCGTAGTTTTTGGCTTCTCCGCGCACAGTGATCTTTTCATTGACCCGGAACGCGCCTTCCACCGGTTTCATGGTCACCTCAAAACGGGGGCGTTTGTATTCTTCCACACTGATATACGCGGTGCCGTCGGCGCCATTGGAGGCGCCGATACTCATTTGCCCCATCAGTCCGGTGGAAGGAGCGGTAAAGCTGCCGTTGAAACTTCCGAATTCATTGCTTTTTAGCTTTAACTCGGTCTTTACCTGATGGTTTGCATCGTAGAACGTGACCGTCACCGACTGGTTTGGGACGATCTGCGGTGGCAGACTTTTTCTGGTTTCATCGGTCGTTTGCTGGTACAGGATTCCTTTGAAATAGACGGTCTGTCCGGGGCGGTATATACTGCGGTCGGTGAAAAACTGAACGAGATCTGTTCGTTCGGCCCGGTCGCGGTATTTTTGATTGATGGCATCACCGATCCAAAGGGTGTCTTTGTCCAGGGAGGCACGCGCCATCGCATATTTGCGCTCCGGGATCCCGGATTTGGCCAGGCCTTCCCGATCGCTGCTGGTGGTGCCGATCATTCTGAGCTGCTGTTTGCCTGAATTGTAGTCGCGCTCAAAAAAGTCGAGTTTAACGCCCACCAGCGGGGTGCCTAAATTTCGGTGCGCCAGCACAAAACGGGTTTGGCCCAATTCGTTATAGCTGACTGAAGCAAGGTTAGAAATAGAGAAATTGGCATAGACAACCCGACCTTTTTCGTGTTTGAAATCGGCATTTTCAGACACAAAGACCCAGTAATTGCCGAAAGGCAGTCCGTCCAGCGCGATCTCTGTCTGATGCTGCTGGTAGTCGCCCGGATTTTGAATGTCCCAAGCGCGACTTTGGACCGGGCGGAGTCCATTCAGGTAGGTGAATTGTTGATCCCAGGGAATACCAGCCCATTTGTCCTGATCAAAGTCGGATTTGACCACCTTCACCCATACTTTTTTCAGGTTGCGGTAGCCTACCTGAACGAGGATGTTCTGGTTTGGTAAATTGACCTCTTCCACATTGGTCGTGAGCATGGTAGCCTGAATCTCCCGGAGCAATTGTTTGCAAAGGGCTGCTCCATAGGTGTCAGGGTGTCGGCTGATCGCTGCTTCCAGTTCAGCCACGGCTGTTTTGGCATTGGCGCCTTTATCACCCGTTTCCAGGTAATAAATATAAGAAGCCAGCGCCCGAACTACTTCGCCATCAAAAGGATGGTTTTCTGCCTCTTTTTTGAGTTTTTCTAAGGCTTTGCGGTAAAGCTCATTTTTATTTTCCAGGGTAGAATTGTTTAAAACGAACTGCAGGCGTCTCAGTTCTACCTCAAAAAGAGCGGCTTTCGCTGCGGTTTGATTGCCGGCAGACCTGGGGTCATGCGCCCGGATCAGTTTTTGAAACAGCTGTATGGCCATCCATTTACCCGAGGTGATATCCTGGGTTTCATATTTTCTGTCCTGAAAAACGCTCCAGTCTGCAAAATCCTCCGGGCTGTTCAGTTGGAACGCATAGGCAGGTTCGGTGAGGTAACTGCGTTCATTGCTGAAATGCTCCAGCGCGCGTTGTGCGAGCAGATCGAAGAGGGTAGGGCGGAGGAGGGTTTTTCCAACGGAATCGTTTTGACTCTCGGTCGTTATGTCGCGAAATTGTTCGACCGGAACCATTTTGAGCAGCTCCTCCTGCGCAACAGAGGCCGTATTGAGTTCAAGGGTATGTTTTTCAATTTGGGCGGCACTCCAGGTCAGGATATCGCCGCCTTCTCCATCGGGGATAGGGGTACGGTCGCCGAGGTTCCAGCCCTGGTTTTGAAGGTAAACGGAGTAAAGTTGTCCGAGGATGCTTTGCAGCACCGATTTTTCGGGTTGACTGGCGGCCAGGCTTTCTTTTTCAATGGTCAGGATCGCTTTGGTAAGTCCGTCCTCTTCGAGCATGGTCATAAATTTGCCCCGGAAGAGGATGGCTTTTACGATCTGCGGGGCGTTTTTGTCGCGTTTGGCGCGGGCCTGAATGGCCTCTGTTTTTTCCATCGCGCTTTTAAAGAGTCCCTGCTTCTGTAGGCTATCTACGATCTTCCAGTCATCCGCGTAATCATCATACATAGTGATCAAAGGTGGAATAGGCATTTCGGTACTTGGTTTAGTTTTGATACTTGTGGTGTTTGGTTGCGCTTTATTTTCCAACCATTTGCAGGCTAAAAAAGCAAATGGCAAAATACAAATGGCAAGAGACAGTTTTTTGTGAAAAGGCATATTCAAAAATGTTGGGTGATGGTATTACGGAACGCTGTTCCGGCAATGATTATGTACTATATTTCTTTCAAAAGATTGAATAGATAGCCTCGTAGCGGCTTAACATTGGTAAAACCCTAAGGTAAAAACTCTACGATGCTATTCACCCATAAAATTACATGAATTTTCTTCGAATTTTCAGGAAAGGATCCTTTCGACGTAAGAGATGGTAATTAGCAACAAATCCATGTTTCTTCGAACAGGGAATACTTTTGAAAATAGGGCTGATATTTTTTCAAGGCCTTCAAAAAAATAGAATTTCAGCGTATATTTGTCATGTTAAACAGAAACAAATTATGACAGTATCATTGGATGTATATGAAGATCTTGCTGAAGTCATTGCAGAAATGGCTCCCCGGGAAGTGATTGCACTTAAAGCATCGCCCACCCGACAAGCAAGGTTAGAGTTTCTCCTTGACCAGAGCCGGGAAGCAGAACTTTCCGAATCTGAGAAAATTGAGCTCGAAAAAATAATGATGCTAAACCGTATCATTGCTTTAGCTAAAATTCGAGCGAAACGCTTTCTCTCTCATGCCGCGTAAAATTCCTGCGGTTATTCGGCGTCAGGTTGCATTGCGAGCCAAATATCGATGCGAATACTGCCTAATCTGGCAAGACGATTTTTACGATAATTTCCAAATCGACCATATAAGAAGTGTCAAACACGGTGGTTTAACTGAGTAGGATAACCTTGCGTTATCATGCTCAGAGTGTAATTTTTATAAAGCCTCTGATTTGGGCACATATCTTGGTACAATCACTAATTTTATACGATTTTTTAACCCACGCACAGATAGCTGGAGTCTATATTTTGACGCCTTCGAAGGGGCCATTTATCCTAAGACTGCAATAGCTGAAGCGACCTTAAAAATCTTCCAGTTTAATAACCCCGACCGCATTATTATTCGCCCGGAATTGGCGATAGATGGGCGTTGGCCATAATTGTTGCATTATAGCGACCGAGAATTCGTCATTTGCTCCGACTAGTGCCGCGCCCGGCCATTAAGGTATGAATTGGGGAGGCAAACTTTTTCTTTATCAAGGCGTGAGAAGGGCGCAATGCGGGACATTTTAACCGACGAACAACGCAGAGAAAAGAAAAATTAGACCGCCATATTCACACCTTAATGGCCGGACGCGGCACTAGGCTTAACATTATGGAAGATCTAACAGAAATAGAAGTCCCCGGCCCCCCGCGCCCGCGCTAAAAAAATTGTGGTACAAAACTGTCGAAGCATGGTAAATTCTGTCCGGGCTGTTTACGCTCGTATTATTTGTAACATCCTATTGGTGGTTTTTATGAACTTCTGAAAACGGTAAAACATATGAAATTGAAAAACGCTGAATTATACGCTTTTATTATGTTCTGTACGAGCTTTTTTTGCTCGGTTGAAGCATACGGGATCGGAATTTACCATCCCGGCGACACCTTGTATGTCTTGGCAAATAACGGATTGATCTTAAGGGCCAGTCCCGATCCCAAAGGCGCCAGGATCACGACGATCCCTTATGGCGAATCGGTCGTGGTGATCAGGAAGGATCCGAAACTTTCCCATTCGGTAAGGGAATATGGTGGATTCATCCTGTATGGACAATGGGCAGAGGTCCGGTATCAGGGCAAGTTGTCAGGGTATGTCTTTGATGGTTACTTGTCCACCTATCCGGCCAGGACAAATCTGGACGATCGGGATGGATTTGAAGGTTTTCTTGCTTATTTTAAAACGGTGTTTGGATCAGCCAAAAGGACAGGCCTTGGCTATCAACCCAATAGTAGTCAGTGTCTTTGGGAGCGGGAAATATACCAATACACAAATGGCAGCATTGCAGCCCAGGCTTGTGGGGAAGGTGGATATATCAACACCTATGAGCTTCCCAATTTCTCCTTTGAGGAAGCCTATTTGCTATTCTTTTTGCAACCCAGAGCTTATTGGTTGAAAAGATCAAGCAATGCTTTGCTGGACATTCCACTTTATGTCTGGGAACAAAACAGCAAAGCTATCAGAATGGAGTACGAGATGACAACGTTTGTCTTTGAAAAAAAGAATGGGAGCATTATGATGAAAATTTGGGCCAGTTGTTAAGCACAGATGACGTGAGGTTGATATTTCATCAGTATTAAGCCCAAATTTAAATATCTATGCACTTCAATTTCAGTAACGATCAAATAATCTTTCGGAACAACTAACATCATGAACATCTTGCTCGGCGACCGCGAATACTTCAAAGGAATCCCTCAGATCAAACACGAAGGGCCCAAAACAGACAATCCGCTGGCATTTCGCTGGTACAACCCGGATCAAAAGGTGGGTGGGAAAACCATGCGGGAGCACCTGAAATTCGCCGTGGCCTACTGGCATACTCTGGGTGGCACCGGAGGCGATCCCTTTGGCCCCGGCACGAAAGATTTTCGCTGGCTGGAGTCCAAAAAACCGCTCCAGCAAGCCAGGGACAAAATGGATGCAGCCTTTGAATTTGCCACCAAGATCGGCATTGGATACTATTGTTTCCATGATTTCGATCTGGTGCAGGAAGGCGACACCCTGCGGGAAAGTGAACGCCGGCTGGGAAAGATCACGGACTATGCCCTTGAAAAGCAAAAAGCTTCCGGACTGAAATTACTCTGGGGAACAGCCAATTTATTCAGTCACCCACGATATATGAATGGTGCGGCGACCAATCCGGATTTTCAGGTGGTAGCTTGGGCGGGTGCGCAGGTGAAAAACGCGCTGGATGCCACCATTAAACTGGGCGGTGAAAATTATGTGTTCTGGGGCGGCCGGGAAGGGTATATGAGCCTATTAAATACCGATGTAAAACGAGAGCTCGATCACCTTGCCCGCTTTCTTCACATGGCCAAAGACTATGCGCGCAAAGCAGGATTCAAAGGCACCTTTTTCATTGAGCCCAAGCCCATGGAGCCGATGAAACACCAGTATGATTTCGACTCGGCTACCTGCATTGGTTTTTTGCGGGAGTATGGACTGGAAAAGGATTTCAAATTAAATGTCGAGGTAAACCATGCCACGCTTGCGTTGCATACTTTCCAACATGAATTGCAGATAGCGGCCAATGCCGGGATGCTTGGTTCCATTGATGCCAACCGGGGCGACTACCAAAATGGCTGGGATACGGATCAGTTCCCGGTCAATGTGTATGAACTCACAGAAGCGATGCTCGTGATCCTCCAGGCGGGCGGATTGGCAGGCGGCGGCATCAATTTCGATGCTAAGACCCGTCGGAATTCCACGGATCTGGCGGATATCTTCTATGCCCATATTGGCGGCATGGATGCTTTTGCCCGTGCACTTTTGGCTGCACAAGAAATCCTGGAAAATTCGGAGTATCGCAAATTGTTGAGCGAGCGTTATGGTTCGTTTGATTCGGAGGAAGGGCAAGCTTTTGAATCCGGCAAGCTGAATATCAAAGATTTGCGGAGTATTGCGATGCGTGAGGGGGAGCCGAGGCAGCTGAGTGGACGACAGGAAATGTTTGAGAATTTGTTGAACAGGTATGTTTAAGGGAGCTTAAGAGTGGTTAGCTGAATGCCCGGTCTTATCCCAATCAGGTGTATATGTGTGGCAGGTTAAAACAGGGAGTATGTCGAAAAGTGGAAGGCTGGTTCGGATATAAAATTTATCTTTCAATGCTATTGCCGAGGCGCGGAGAAACAATCAGGATCTCCGCGCTTCGGTATTTTTATAGGTAAGATGTACAAAGCCGACATATTCCAGGGCAATTTGATTGGTTTTTTCAGATAATTGGCCTATAACTTTGCAGCGCAATTAAAGTATTAAGAATCAACTTGCCCCTTTCAACTTGTAACTTAATAACATCATGTCCAAATTTTTACTCCTTCTCGTCGCCTTTGCTTCCTCTTTTTCCAGAATGGCTGCGCAATGTGAGCCGCAATTACTCAACTGCAACGCGACCATTCAGGCCTGCGATTTTTCACCCAATTCTCCTGAACTTTGGAATGAAACCTATTGGTGGGATAATGTTATCCAAAGACATGATCTGGCCGAAACGGAAACGGATTTGATGCTGCTGGTACAAGATACCTGTCCGGGAGACAGTCTCTCGGTACGCTGCCTGTTGTTTCTTGACCTGGACTTCGATGGAATTCAGGAAACGGTGGTTGACAGCGACAACCCACCTGCAGCAGGGACGGTCAATTTTAATAACGCAGGCAATCCAAATTATGCTGGCGGAACACCTCGTGTATTTGACGAAAGAGCGGTGCCTGTCAGCCAAAAATGGCGCTTTGGGCTTAGACCATCGGTTGCTGGCGATATTTCCAGCTTCAGTCTCCAATGGGTAAACGAGACGGTACCTACTGCTTTCAAACTACCTGAACTAGCCTATGGAAGCCATAAAGTGCGCTGGATTGTAAGCAATAAAACGGGCTTTACTAAAACCTGCGAAAAGTCGTTCGTGGTCAAAGATTGCAAGGCGCCCACCGTGGTTTGCCTCAATGGCTTGAGCGTGAACGTGATGCCGACTATGATGGTCCAACTCTGGTCTTCAGATTTTTTACAATATGCGGAGGATAACGTGACGCAAACCGGGCAACTCAAATACGGGGTCCGAAAGTCTGGCACAGGCACCGGATTTCCGGTGGATGCCATTGGAAACCCGGTGAACAATGTAGTGTTTACCTGTGCCGAACTTGGTACGCAAAGTGTTCAAATCTGGGCCATTGATGTGGCCGGCAATGCAGATTACTGTGAGACATATGTGATTGTGCAGGATAATAATGGAAATTGCAACAATACTCCAGGCCCCATCATGGCTTGTGCAAAGGGTGGTTGTGGAAATGATTTTTTAGATGAAACGGTCTTTGATTTTTCTGTGATTGATTCGTTCCTGCCCCCCCTTATTTTTTTTGATCTCGGAGCATGCGGATCTATTAATGAAATTTTGCCGCCCAATACCAATGTGATCATTACACCCAGCCTGGATGACAACCCACTCAATGGCGTAAGCAGTTTTGATATTGTTAAACTGCAGCAATTCATTGATGGGGTCACGCCGTTCAGTTCGCCTTATCAATGGATCGCCGCCGATGCAAACCATGACAATCATGTGGATTCTTTGGATGTACTGGAGTGCAAAAAACTGATCCTGGGTATATATACGGAATTGCCCAACAATACCTCCTGGCGTTTTGTAGACAAGAGTTATGTGTTCCCTTCCCCCAATCCATTATCTGCACCTTTTCCGGAATCTATTACTTTGAATACCAGCAATTTACCTGCTGTAACTCCTGAATTTGTAGGGATTAAAATTTGTGATGTTACCTGTGCCGGACTTGTTGACTTCTACGACTTGGAGCCGGGTAACGAACACCTGATCGGCATTCCAATGCCCAATTCTACGCATGAAGGAGCCATGCTCCCGCTTCAATTGGTCCGTGCTGAAACCGTTATGATGGAAGTTTTGGATTTCTCCGGGCGATTGCTTTTCCACACCGAAACACGCTTGCCTGAAGGGCCTGCTTTGTTGGAAATTCCAGCTTCGGCTTTGCCTGAGGCGGGGGTGTATGTCTGGCGGGTTCGGGCCGGAGCGGTGGTGAAGGCGGGGAAGATCATTAGATATTAATTAGCATGAAGAGACCCGAGTCTTGGCATATTTCGAATCTGACCTCGTAGAGGTCTAACATTGGTAGATGGTATATTACGAACGAGCACGAGGACCTCGGAGAGGTCCAACATAAATATTTTTGTGGATTCGGTTTACCAATGTTAGACCTCTACGAGGTCCACCAAAAACCCAATGACAATTGCTACCAATGTTAAGCCTCTCCGAGGCTGGGATCACGCGGTATTCGAATAACTCAGGTTTCCATGGCCGTTACCAACTTGCCACTTTAACACTTGCCAACTTTTAACTTGCCAATTTGAAACTTTACGTCTAATGAAAAGATCTATACTACTCCCATTGTTGCTGCTTGCTTCCGGAATTTTTGCGCAGAAAAAGCTTCCAGCCACTTCTGAAAAGTCGTTACCGCCAATTGACCCCACAAAAATAGTCCAAAGCTTATCCGGAGACACCGAGGCGCCGGTTGTTAACTGCCTCAATGGCCTGAGTGTCAATATCATGCCAACCGGAATGATCCAACTTTGGGCTTCTGATTTCTTGCTTTCTGTGTCGGATAATATGACGAATGTTGGTCAGATCAAACTTGGGATTCGCAAAGCGGGCACTGGTTTTGGATTTCCTGTGGACTCCCTGGGGAACCCGATCCAAAGTGTGCAATTTGATTGTGATGAATTGGGCGTAAAAGCCGTTGAGCTTTGGGCGGTAGACGAGTCCTGGAACGCAGCTTCTTGCAATACCTTTATTTTTGTCCAGGACAATAATGTTAATTGCTCTAACAACATTGATTTGAATCTATGTACCCGTGTATTATGCAGTGGAGCGGCGATTGAGAAGCTGGTATTCGAAGTGCACGGTACTTCAACTTTTACGCCTCCATATTCCTATTTCGTTTCTACGGATACAGGTGGCTGTTTGGATATGCCTAACAATATTCCTATTGCCAGCACTTTCACCGTTACCCCTTCAAAAGACGACAATCCATTAAATGGACTGGATGAGCAAGATATGATCTTGCTTTCCAAACACATCCATGGAACACAGCCCTTCACCGAACCCTGGCAATGGGTCGCCGCCGATGCGAATCGCGATGGACAGATCACCATAGCGGACAGCCTTGAATTCAGAAATCTTCTCCTTGGGATCTATGCAGAACTCCCCAATAACAGCTCCTGGCGCTTCGTACCGGAAGGATATCAATTCCCTTTGCCGGATCCGCTTTCTCAGCCATTGCCGGAATCTGTTACCATTGCAAGTGTTTTGGCCAATATGGATACCATTTTCATGGGCATCAAGATCGGTGACCTGGACTGTTCTGCGCTTCCTGGGTTTACGGACCATGTTAATGGCGACCGCAATAAGGTATTAGCATCGGAGCATGCAGAGATTAGCCAACCGCGTCCGAATCCAACCACCAGTTGGGCTATTTTGCCCATTTATCTCCCATTTTCGGAGCAAATCCATCTTGAAATCAGTGATATAGGAGGGAAAATATGCTGGTTCAATGATTTACAACTGGAAAAAGGCAATCACAATTTGGAGATCCCGGCCTCGGCAATGCCTGGTGCTGGGGTGTATTTGTGGCGGGTGAGTGCGGGTAAATTGGTGAAGGCTGGGAAGTTGGTGCGGTTTTAAAGAACGAGCAGCAGGTTCATTCCATATAGTCTTTAAAAATTTCAAGCGGTGCATCGAAATCTGTTGACATCTTGTACTTTCCCTTAGCGCTTCCAAATTTGGGTTTGTTTTTGTGTGCGGGCTTCAGGTTGTGTTTGGAAAAAAGCATTCCAATGAAATCCAGCACCTCTTTTTTAAGTGAGTCTGGCAGTTGTTGTAATTGAAAGACAATAAGTTGGTCAGAAGTAAAATTGCTTACACTTTTAGAAGAAGCCATCTTGTAAATATTTTGGACAAAAATATAGGAATTTTGACAATATTGATGCCAGGTCTGATCTCAATTATAAGGTTTTAGCATTTTACTATGAACTTTAAGTTTATCGCATGGCGCAAAATTACCCCATTCCTTTCCCCGGATTCAGGATCCCCTGTGGATCGAACACCCCTTTGATCTCCCGCATCAGCCGCAATTCAACCTCGGAAAACACAATATCCAGATAAGGCCGTTGCACCAGGCCAATACCATGCTCTCCGGAAAGGGTGCCGCCTACACTTTTTACAAACTGGAAGATCTCCCGAATACCCTTGGGCACTTCTTCTAGCCAGGCAGTTTCCGAAAGCTCGCCGCGCAGGATGTTGACGTGCAGATTGCCGTCGCCTGCATGGCCGTAACAGACGGATTCAAAGCCATATCGGGCGCCTACATCCTTTACTTTTTTGAGCAAATGCGGCAGTTCTGCCCGAGGAACCACCGTGTCTTCTTCCTTGTAGATAGAAGTGCTTTTCACCGCATGCGCCACATTGCGGCGGAGTTTCCAGAGGGCTGTCTTGGTGATTTCGTCGTCGGCAAAAAAGATATCGCCGCAGTCATATCCTTCCAGCACCCGGGTGATCGTTTCGCAATCTGTAACCAGGCTGTCCATGTGAAAACCATCCACTTCAATGAGCAGGTGCGCCGCATCTTCCTCGCGGATGGGCACAGGCGTTTCGCCAACATAGCGCACAGCCCAGTCAATGGCGTTGCGTTCCATAAATTCCAGTCCGCTGGGCGTAACACCCGCCTGAAAAATAGCTGCCACCGCCGCACAGGCGCTTTCTGCCGAACGAAACGGCACCAGCATCAAAAGATTCTGGGTAGGGTAGGGCTGAAGTTTCAAGACAATTTTGGTCACAATGCCCAGGGTGCCCTCGCTGCCTACGATGAGTTGGGTAAGGTTATAGCCGGTAGAGTTTTTCAGGGTGTTTGCTCCCGTCCAGATGATCTCGCCATTGGGCAGCACCACTTCCAGATTAAGCACATGGTCTTTCACCACGCCATATTTCACAGCCTTTGGACCGCCAGCGTTGGTACTCACATTCCCGCCGATAAAACTCCAGCCCCTGCTGGACGGATCGGGCGGGTAAAAGAGCCCTTTTTCCCGTACCGTGTTTTGCAGGGTTTCGGTGATCACTCCTGGCTCCACGGTAACCTGGAAATTGCGTTCATCGATTTTCAGGATCTGATCAAAACGCCGCATGGAGATAACCAGACCACCGTGGGTAGGCAAAGCTCCCCCCGCCAGTCCGGACCCGCCACCCCGTACGGTGACCGGGATACGCTCGCGCGAGCAAAGCTTCATGATCTGGCTGATCTGTTCTGTGTTAGCAGGTTCCAAAACCGCCTGCGGGACAAACATAAGGTCCTCCGTCTCGTCGTGTCCGTGGTCTCGACGGGCGGTTTCATCCGTTAGAAGATAGGCTTCATACACTATATCGCGTAATTCCTTGAATACAGCAGCGGAGATGGGTTGTATGGCGTTACTTTTGCTGTCGGTTGACTGTTGGCTGTTGACCATTGACTTTTATATCGATTCAAATGTTTCAAAAACTACTTGTCCTGATTTTCGCAGTATGCTGCGCATCCGCTCTTTTCTCCCAAACCCTTCCGGATACGAAAAAGCCGCAGAAAGACGGCAAAAGTACAGCGGTATTGGCACATTTCACGCTGGGTGGGCATTTGCCTGCTGGTGATCTGAGTGATCGCTTTGGTTTGAATGGATCATTAGGGGCAGGCACTGAATTTATTACGGCCCATAACTGGATTTACGGTCTCGAAGGGGCCTTTATTTTTGGCAGCAAGATCAAAGAAGACCCCTTGTCTATCCTTCGCACGCCTGAGGGTGATATTATTGGAAACGACCGGGCCATTGCTACCACAAGATACCAGGAAAGAGGGATGTACCTGGGCGCAGAAGTGGGTAAAATAATCACGTTTAGTGAAAAACGCGCCGGAATCCGGATAAGCCTGGGCGGTGGCTGGGCTCAACACCGCATTCAGATATTCGACGATACCCGTACTGTCGTGCAAATCAAAGGCGATTATAAAAAGGGTTACGACCGATTATGCGGTGGGCCTGCGCTTCAACAATTCATTGGATGGCAACACCTTGGATACGGACAGGATATGAGCTGGCTTTTTGGGGTTGAGTTCAACCAGGCTTTTACTCATACCCTCCGGGACTGGGATTTTACAGAAATGAGGAAATTGGAAGGAAAGCGCCTGGATCTTCGTTTTGGCGTTCGACTGGCCTGGACGCTGCCGTTTTATACGGGGTATGCGGAGGATATTTATTATTAATGTGGTCAATGGGTTTAATGTGGTCAATGTGTAAATGTAGTCAATGGTTTTAATATACGATATACTCATAAGATTGTTTGTGCTGGGCATTCATATTGCCGCGCTGTTTAGCCCAAAAGCACGGCTTTGGGTGGAAGGGCGGCGTCATTGGCGAAAGCGTTTAAAGTCGGAGTTCAATTTTGAACATGGGCCCGATATTAGTCAACGCTCAAAAGTTCTATGGGTCCACGCCGCTTCGCTTGGAGAGTTTGAACAGGGGCGTCCGGTAATCGAAGCTTTCCGGGAGAAATATCCAGCCTGGAAGATCGTGCTGACTTTTTTTTCTCCTTCTGGTTATGTGCTCAGGAAAGATTATCCCCACGCGGATCTGGTCTGTTACCTACCGGCAGATACACGCACCAATGCGATTGATTTCCTCGATCTGATCAAGCCAGATGTGGCCATTTTCATCAAATACGAGTTTTGGGCTAATTATCTGTTTGAACTTAAAAAACGAGGTACGACCACACTGTTAGTCTCTGCACTTTTCCGCCCTTCCCAGCCGTTTTTTAAATGGTATGGTGGTTTCTGGCGAAAGATGATGGCTTGTTTTACCCATATTTTTGTGCAAAATCCAATTTCCGCAACTTTGCTGGGAAAGATTGGGCTAGGTATGGATTCTGGTAAACTTACTGTTGCGGGTGATACACGGGTAGATCGGGTACTTAAAATTGCAGCAGCAGCTCAACCGAATCAAATTGTGCAGGCATTTGTGCAGGAAGATTCGAATACAGTGCTGGTAATCGGCAGTTCCTGGGAACATGATGAAGCGGTGATCTTTGATACGCTTAGTGCAGCAAATCATTCAAATCTCCTTCCAAACAGACCTACACTGATTATCGCTCCACACGAACCCTCTGAAGAGAATGTGCTGCGCATTTGCAGGCAAGCGGGAAATGCCGTTCGGTATTCGCGTTTTTTTGAGGTGTCACCTCAAAAAAACACCAGCCTCGTTATCGATAATATCGGACTTCTGAACACGCTGTACCGCTATGGTACCATCGCATACATCGGTGGCGGCTTTGGTAAAAGCATCCATAATGCCCTGGAACCAGCAGCTTTTGGGCTTCCGGTTATTTTTGGGCCGAAATACGAGAAGTTTGAAGAAGCACGTCAGTTTGTGGCGCGAGGCGGCGCGTTTCCGGTGCGGAATGCGGAAGAATTGGCGGCAATTTTAGGGAAGCTACAAGATCCTGTTTTTTATAAAAAAGCCTCTGACGCGGTGCTGGGTTATTTGGAAGAAAGCCGTGGAGCTACAGAAAAAGTGATGGCGTTTTTGGAGGATAAGTTTGGACAGTGTTGATATGGCCGTATTTTTTTACTTAATTTTGAAGACGTTTATCTAGGCATTGGTAGTGATTGAAAAAGATTCAGTTAGAATTCGAATGTTTCCCATTTATCGTCTTTGATCCCCATTTTTCTGTATTAAAAAGCCCCCGGAAGTCTCTAAAACGTCCGGGGGCTTTTTAAACTATCTATCCCCAAATCAATTCACCACTTCCACCCATTTTCCGGGCGCTACCGCCCGGATCCGATTGTCATACATGGCTTCGCAAGCGACCGCAGGCATGAAATACCGTCCGGCATAAGCAGCATTTAACTGGATATTATAGGTGCGTGATTGCTTCATGTTTTTGTTGTTGCTCCAGTTGAAGGGCAGGTCGAAATACGTAAAGACCCGATCGTCCCGCACATCCTGATAATCCATTGGGTCTGAAGTGGAGCCGCCCACGAGATTCATGCGGGTGTTCAGAATTTCCCAACCTGAAGGAAATATTTGTGAAAGAGCCAACTCATTGAAGTCAAAGCGCATGCTACCCGTGCGGGTCACCGTTACTTCAGCAAGAAAATCCGTGCCTTGTTTCAGTTTACCTGGCTCAATAGCTGAGCCCTTCAGATCGGTGTACCGCACGCCAAGGGTGATGTTACTGCTTTCAGCGGGAATGTCCGTGGATGTTGGGCGTCCACGCATGACGATACGGCTGTAAAGTTTTTGCTTACTCAGATTTTTAACCGAGATGCCACTGGTGATCTCGTTGTTGTCCAGGCTATACAAGTAGTAGGCTGTGGTGCTGTTGACCGGAATGTCCCGACCGCCCGCTTTGATCACGAAATCGGATTTGTCACCCAAGGTTGCCTTTTTCGCATACTTAGCCAATGCACGAAGACAAGTGCCAACCTCTTGAGTGGAATGCCAGCGGGCTGCGTCACCAATCTGCGTCGCAACTTGTAAAGCTACGTCCAGGCCGCGTTTGTTGTCGCCCATAGCCGTCAGGGTTTCCAGTTTCAGGGCCAGATCGCGTAAATCCGAGCCGTAGGTGTAGCCCCACCAGGTATAAGTGAATTTACTGTTATTCAGGTCGTTTAGCAGTTCCTTTGCAGCTTCATTTTTGCCGGATGTGGCAAATGCTGCCGCTAAAAGTGAAGAAGCGCTTTCAAATTTCTTCTTTTGTTCACGCATTCGGTTCATCCCTGCGAGGTCCGGTCTCCCGGCCAGCGCAAGGGTATAAAGTCGGTAGGCCTGGGCCATTTCATTGCCGTGCCGGTTATAGCTATTTGGATCATTGTCCGCAACAGGTTCCCAGGTACGGGAGGTATTGGTTTGATAATCCACCCATTTGTCAAGTATTTGTTGCGGAACAGCGTAACCACGTGCTTTCGCTTCGAGTAGGAAGTGCCCCGCGTAAGTGCCAGCCCAATCAGCTACTTCGTTGGAGCCAGCCCAGTAGGAAAAGCCACCGGAAGCCATTTGGAAGTTTTGTAGTTTGGCTATCGCTGCTGTGACGTTTTTCTGAATGGCCAGCTGTTGAATGTCGTTTACCGGAGAGATGATATCCACATAAAGCTGAGGGAAAGCAGCTGAGGTCGTCTGCTCAATACAGCCATGGGGATATTTTATAAGGTATTCAAGCTGTTTAGACAGGTTGATCGCTGGGATACTACTCACCTCCAACACTGCTCGTTCGAGCTCGCCGAAATCAGTGGCCTTGGAGGCCTGCGTCCAGGTCTGTCCAGGTTCAATGCTGCCATCCAGAACCCGGGTAATGACCGGATTAGGGTTCCTGACTTCTATTTCTATGTCTGAAGAGGCCGTTTCACTGCCTCCAGTTGCGAGAATTTTAAACTTCGCAATCCCCGTTTTTTGACCTGCTTTTAATTCAAAATAGGTCAGTTTTTGACCAGGTTCAGAGAATGTAAGGTTGTTTATGCTGGCTCCACCAATGCTTACAAGGCCGCTGCTTTCCCGAACTGAAATATTAGCGCTGTTGACCGAATTATCCATAGCAAACACTTCCACGGGCAAACGAAGGGTCTCTCCCGGCCCAAGTACCCTAGGTAAAGTCGGCATAATCATGAGCGGTTTACGCACAGGGCAGGTTTTTTCAGCATTGCCATAAGCACCCTCTCCTCCGGCTGCCGGAGCGGAAAGCACCGCCATCACGCGCACAGAGCCTACATAGTTATCAATTTTCAAGCGGTGTTTGGCCACTTGCCCTTTTTCAAGCTTGAATGGTCCCAGGTGAATCACGCAGGGTTTAAAACGATTTACCTGTGTCGCGTTTTTTGCTTTCTGGTTGATCCCGTCACCCCCGATCGCGAGGATGCGTGAAAGTTCTGCGCCATAGGCTCCCAGTACATAATCGTAAATGTCCCAAGTTTTCACACCGTGAGCCTCGCGTGCATAGAACGCTTCCCAAGGATTGGGTGTTTTGAAACGGGTAAGGTCGAGCAGGCCTTCATCTACCACATCGAGGGTATACACGCAAGCTTTGCCGCCTTTTTCTTTCAGGGCGATGCTGAAGAACTCATCCGGTTTCAATTGATCCGGCATATCGATTTGCGCATCGAGTCGGGTAGTCGGACTTTCAATGTTCACCGGCGTGACCCCATACATTCGGATCGGGAGATCGTTTTTGGTCTGTGCATGCGGTTGAATGAGACTGACGTGAGCATACACCGTAGGCGCCATGTCTTTTTCTGCTTTGAATTTCAAAAAGTTATCGCCAGCTACGGCATCGAACCACATGTGTTTTGCTACCCGGGTGCCAGTTTCAAGCGTTAAAAGGATCCGCCCGTTTTTGCTGGCAGGAACTTTAAGTACTACTTCATCCCCAACCATGTATTTTTCCTTTTCAGCCGTGAAGGGCAACATTGCAGCTGCATTTCGGCTCTGGATATCATCCAGATGTTCTGGTTGTCCGGCCCAGAAAAAATCACCTGCTGTATGTCCATCTTCCGTATCGGCAATCCGCACGAGGTAACGTCCCCAGCCGCTGGGTTTTATGGTCCAGGTAGCTTGTCCGCGGGAATCGGTGACCAATTCGGCGTGATCTACCGCATTATTAAGTTCGCTGCTGTTGAATTGACCGATGCCGGATTGAGCGTCATCATCCCACCACCAGCGCCAGTCTACGCGGTACAATGCGACTGTAACTTTGTGGTTGGCAACCGGTTTTCCCATGTTATTCAGCACTGCGAAATTGACTTTACTGCTGCCACTTTGATCCAGGGTTTTATTGCCCCATTTATCTGTGGGGATAAATACCCCTACAAAACGATCGTAAGGCAGTACGTCCAGGGCGAAATTGTCTGTACTAAAATCGCCACCGGCCTCGAAAGCGCGTACCTTAAAATTGGCGATGAGTTTGCCCGGCGCTGCGCTGACCTGACCGATTTTGAGCGGCACATTCGCTTGTCCGTTTTGGTCCAGATTCGCGTCGAACAGCATTTCAGGCTCTGAGTAAAAATACCGCGATGGATCATCAAACGTGTAGCCTTTGTATCCGGTGAATTCAGTTTTAACAGCCCTTACCTGCATTTCTACTGTTGATTTCAGGTTTTGAGCCGTAGCACCGTGTAACCAATTTACTTTCAAGGCTCCATTCAGGCCTTTGCCCTCTCCTCCAATGGCAAAATCTTTGGGGGTCAGGAAGGCACGTGGTCCAAAATTCAGATCCAGTTTTAAACGGTTGGGTTTGACCGTTTCGATTTTTACGGTTCGGGTGAAGGTGGCGCCACCTGCCATGACTTTGGCCGTCCAGTTGCCAGTTTTAGCTTCGGCGCGGGTGCTGCAATAAAATGGGTAGACGCCATTTATCCCGGAGGTAGAAACCGTTCTGTACTGAAGCGAGCCACCAGGGTCTTTAAGTTCAAATATCACCGGGTGACCTTGCGGGAGACGGCCTGTTTTGTCCTCTAACACGAAGTTTAAAAAGAGCGAGTCACCTGGCCTCCAAACACCGCGTTCCCCATATATATACCCTTTCAGGCCTTTCTGAGCTTCTACCCCAGCTACGTCGAAACGGCTGAGCGAGAGTGCATTACCATCCGCCATCCGAAGATAGCCGCGTCGACCCTGACCAGTTGCAACAGCTAAAAACGGTGTTTCACGCAATCCTTCCACCATCACGGTCCCATCTCCTTCTGTGCGGGTTTTTGCAATTGGTTGTAATTGGTAACTGAGTAATTCGATGTCAATGCCGCTTACAGGCTGAGCTGTGTGCAGATCGGTTACAGCAAGAAAAAGTGAGCCATCGCGACCACGTTTGGCTGTCAGGCCGAGATCACTGACGAATACATTTCGTTTGCTGAAGTGTTCGTTATTATAGTATTCTTTTGCGCAAGGGACTTCACGATTGTCCCAGGTAAAATCGTCTTGATCCCCCCACCAGCCTTCGCTTTCGTCTTCATTCCAGTAAATACCACGATAGCCACCCATAATGCTTTGTACCATTCCAGCTTCAGGGCCGTTCCCGTCATTAGCGGCGATTGAAGCTGTGGAGCAGGAAGTATAATCCATTTTGAATGCCAGGCGGACCTGATAGATCGCGCCAGGGTCTTTTTGGATCATGTCTTTCAGGTCTAAGGCATAGCGTTGCCACACTTTTGAAGAGGCTTCAGGATTGATCGCAGCGAGGTCAAATTTTTTCTGCAAAACAATTTTGCCAACCCGTTCCAACTCCTGTTCCTCTTCAAACTCGTTGACTTGCAGGAATTGTAAGATATTGGAATTGAATATTTTGAAGACTTCCACATCCACGGAGGTAAGGCCAACCGCTTCGAACGGAAAGATCACACCGCCGCCAGTTTGCTGTGGAATAATCGCTCCGCGGCCCACCAGTCGAACACCGGGTTTTAGATCTTCGAAGTTTAAATTCCACTCGCCGGAAGCATTTAACCCTTGTCCGGCGGCACTACGGATGCTGCCATCCACCAGGAGTTTTTTTACGCCTGTAATCCGCTCATCTGGATATACACGCACGAAATTCCCATCTGTAACGTAGCGCAATTTGCCATTGAAATTATCGATTCGTACCAGGCCAGATAAATCCTGTGCAGCAGAGAGCGGGTCAGAAAAATTCAGTAAAATATATTGTTCTTCAACTTGCACTGCTTTGGCGGAAAGTATCAGGAATTCGCCAAATGGGGGTACGGACTGTTCTTCTGAAATACTTTTTTCTACCCCGATCGGAGCGCCAGACCATGCAAGGTGTACACTGCTGGCAGCATTGGAGCGTTCCACGCCAGCTACGGTCCAGTCATGCGAAAGACCATCTGGGCCGTGTTTCCAACTAACCAGCAAGGCTTTATTACCTTGTTTGGCGTTGATCATCTGTTCAATCTTAGCAGCCTCGCAGGATTCGTTCACGTGAACCCGCCCGGTTACGCGTTGTTGACGTGGGTCGCTCGGGTCTGCAGAAAGTCCCTCGGTTACCACTTCATAGGCCAGTTCTCGGACATTGAAATCAAATTCAAAGGAGCCTGCAAGACTTGGAGCATCCGCATAAATGCGTTTAACTGAGACTTGCGCTGAATAGTGTTTGCCGGGCTTTAAAGCTTGAGCAGGCGTAAGTTTAATGGTGCGATCATCTTCCCAGATTGCTTTGCCCTCGATTTTTGGATCAGTAGAAAATACATTGGCGGGTACGTCTTTACCGACCTGTTCCTGCGAGACCGCAGCATTCACAAATCGTACACGCACTACATCATCTCTACTGATAGAGCCGGATGTAAAGGCATATATATACCTGGAGACGGCCTCGTAGTAAGCCTCGTTTTTAACAACTTTCTGACTACGGAGGAGTAAAAAAAGGCCAGCAGCTGCAGCTGTGGCGAGCAGGGTGATAGCTATTTGCTTTCGCATAGGTTGGATTTAGGTGAAGTATGTATTATGACCATTGGAGTATAATCGATGAGTCAAGATGCTTTCTGCACAACCTGTTTATCGTTCATACCTCGTCTTTCAGCCTTAAAAATTTGGTGTTCAAAAGTAACATGATTTTTGCAATGAAGAACGCAAGACGGCAAAAAATATTTCGTGCTTGGGTTGGGAGAGAATCCGGGGAAAAGAATTGCCACGCATTAAAAAAGGGGCCACTTTTGACATCGCCATAAATTTAAAGAAAGGTTGAAATCCAATAGGCCGCCCCCAACGCAAATACGTAACCTGAATACCATCCCCAATCCACCCAATCCCTCGTTTGCACCCCATGTTTTTTCGCTAGGATCCAGATCAAACCAAGCTTTTCCACCCAATAAGACAGCACCACAGAGCATGCCAAGCCAGGCAAACCCCAGTATTGGATAAACACAAACCCCAGCGCAAACTTCACGCATAATTCTGCTACACTTACCCAAAAAATGCTGCGCGAATCTCCTTTTGCCAGCATGATGGATGCAGGCAATAGCACCCGACTCGCCAGCGTCAGCAGGTAGATATTAAACAAACTGGCACTTGCCGCAAAATCAGGATTAAACACAATTGGGAAAAGCGGCTTACTGATGAATAGTAATAATATCGTCAGCGGGAATAGCCAATGCATAAGCCGCCTTGATTTGTGCTTTAATTCGGCCAAGCCGGTAGTTGCTGAAGTCGTCAAAAGTGGAATTATTGCGATGCCCAGCGCGCTCACCAATGCCGTGGCTAATGGGAACTCTCTTGCTCCGTAGCGGTATACGGCAAACACTGCCGGGTCGCCAAAATGCGAGCCAACCAGCCAGTTATCGAAAAGCAGCATCAGGTTGCTCACCACATTGCTTAGCATCAGCGGGGCGCAAAAAACAAGGTAGGAAACAAGCATCTTTTTATTAAAACTGAGTTTGCCCAGGCGCAAAGCCAGCCCTGCTGTCCATAAAAATTTCAAGCCGCTCAAGCATACGATTGCGTTTATACCTCCTTCCAGACCGTAGCCCAAGCTAACAGGAATGAACAGTGCGGCCACCTGAAGCCCGAAGCTGGCTATCCCCCAGATCACAATACTGCGCGGTCGTTCCTGCAACAGATAGAAATATTCTACCGGGAAAGTCGGCAGGTTGAGCAACAGATAGAGTGCAAAAAGCTTGAAATGGGGTACTTCTGCCAGGCCCGTCAGTGCGGGTGCAATCCATTGTTCCCCTAAAAAAAGCAGCAGGAATAATGCGGTTGCAATGCTACAAAATAGTAGAAAATGATTGAAAATGAAAATCTTACGTTCCTCGTTGTCCAATTTAGCGTACATGGGTGCAATCCCTTGTAACAGCCCGTTGACCCAAAAAAAAGTAAGTGTAGTCCCTAAGTACAATAGCATTTCCCATGCCCCGATCTCTGCCGTAGGAAGGCCGCTTTTGGCGAGGAGTATACCTGTAAGCACGGCCGATCCCAGCCGCATGACCTGAAATAATTGTAATGCGAGGGTGGGAGATAATTTGGAAAATGTGGTCAATTTAGGAAATGTGGCCAATGTGTGGAGATCGGAATAGGGGTGATGAACCTAAGCTTTACAAAGTTCTTTCGCCAGTTGCTTTGCAAAAAACGGCGCAAGTAAAGATCCTTTCGTTCCTAATCCATTGAAAATGAGTACGTTTGGATTTAAGGTGCTTGGCCCTACTATGGGCCTTCGATCGATCATGGTGGGGCGAATACCAGATACATGCCTGACAATTTCGAAAGGCACCTCAAACATTTCCTTTAAATACCCCAGGATATAATCGCGTCCTTCTTCACCCGGCAGAGTATCCTCAAAGTGCCATCGGTAAGTGCTGCCTACCCAAAAAGTACTATCGCCCATTGGGACGAGCAGCATGGTTTTTTTTAGCATGTCACTAGGGGGAGTTGCTGTAATCTGACCTGTAAATTTAATAATCAAAGCCTCTCCTTTAGAAACCCGAAACTGAGCTTCCGGGAAATAAGGGTTGGCCGTTGCACGCCATCCCTCACAAAATACGATCTGATCATAATCCTTCAGCAATGCTTCAGTCTCCTGATAATCAAAGTTTTTTTCAAAGAAGGATCCTGTTTGACGGGCTACTTCCCGATAACTGGAAAGGAGCAATGGCAAATTGGCGCGGGCAGATTTTAGAATTACACCAAATCGAAAACCAGGCTTTAAATATTGCCCCCATGCTCCAGGATCATCTGTTTCTCCCAAATGGTTGTTATATTCAGGCTGGGCACATCTGATGGACCAATCATTGGCTTCTTCGGGAGTGCCAAGTAAGCGAAGGGTAGGCCGTTCTTCCCAGATCTGGATGCCAAGTTCTTGTTCGAGTTGCTGGTAGGTTTCTTTTGCGACCGGGAAAAACTCGTCAAAACGCCAGGATTTGACAAATCGTTTGCCTGTAACAGGGTTGATAATTCCTGCGGCTGCAACAGAAGAGCTTCCAGTCAGGTTGCCGTCTGCAATATGTACCTGCGCTCCTTGCTGTCGAAGTGCAGAAGCCAACAAGGTGCCTGCAATACCCTGGCCGATTATAAGTATGCTCATTTATATCTTCTCCGTACCAACTTGACAAAGGCTTTGGCGCTTTCCAGTCTTTTTTTGTCGGTCCAGGCATAATGGACGGCACAGAATTGGACAAGATAATCTTTAGCTTCTTCAAATCGGGTAAAACTATTGAGCGCCGAGAGTGCATTTTCAAATAATTTTCCGTCTCCTGCAAAAAGTTCGCTGGTATACATCAAGCGGTCGTTCAGTGCAATGGCTTTCTTAAGGTCAGCAATAGGAGCCTCCGCCAGCTTTTCAGAAAGTTCTTTGGCCAGTTTTTCTTCGAATAATACATCCAGGCCAATAGCACTGGTGGTAGTGGATGCAGGCACAGGCGCTGGTCGGGGCACCTCAACGGCTGCTGCTGGCACTGCTGCTGGTTGGGGCACTTCAACGGGTGCTGCTGGCGCTGGTGGTGGAATTTCTGCCTTCACAGGTGATGGCGGCGGTACCGGTGCGATTTCAACTGGTGGCACGGCAATCGGACTGCGATACTGAGGAGTATAAACTGGGACATACTCCTCCTTCGGTGCCACATAAGTATTTGATTCCGAAAGAATTGCATCGTATAATTCACGGATGTAGGAGGCCATGATGTCTACATCGATCCGGATCGTATTTTCCTGATCTTTGCTCATGCGGGTGAACTCACGATTGAGTTTGTCGAGATAAATTTTTGCCTTTTGAAAATCCATTAGCGGGAGGGTTTGAGAAGAGTGCTTATTTTCACCGGCGAATTTCTGAAAGTTTTTGGATGTTGAGGCAATTGCTTTGCAAGTCAGGGCTAAATTACTCTCTGATTCCAATATTATTTGCGAACCTTCCAATCAATCGCTGATTTTCAATCACTAATTAACCAATCACCAATCCACTAACTCGTGTTTTTAGAACCACATTTCAAAGGACAGCGCCGGGGCTGGATCGAAGTTGTCTGCGGCTGTATGTTTTCTGGCAAAACGGAAGAGCTGATCCGGCGGCTTCGGCGCGCTAAAATAGCAGATATGAAGGTTGAGGTTTTTAAACCAAAGATCGATACCCGTTATGATGAGATCGCTATCGTTTCGCACGATACGACTTCGGTATTGGCGCAGCCCATAAGCCATTCCTCAAAACTGTTGGAGGTCAGCAATGATACCACCGTTGTAGGCGTAGACGAGGCGCAATTTTTTGATCTGGACCTGCCCGATGTTTGTCAGGAACTCGCTTTGCGTGGTATCCGGGTCATTGTGGCAGGCCTGGATATGGATTATCGCGGTGTTCCGTTCGGCCCGATTCCGTCGCTTTTGGCGGTGGCCGAGTATGTCACCAAGGTCCACGCGATCTGTGTGCATTGTGGGAACCTTGCGACGCATTCCTACCGGTTGGCCGACGAGGACTCTGTTGTATTGTTAGGCGAAAAAGGCCAGTATGAGCCGAGATGTCGTTCTTGTTATCAAATGGGGAATATTTTGAGGCTAAAGTGAGCTTGAATACTTTTTACCTTTGCCCCATGCAACTCATCAACGATAAATACCAATTCACCGGTGGCATAGACCCGCTCCAACTCTGCAAACAATACGGCACTCCACTCTACGTCTATGACGCAGATATCATTGAACGCCAATATAAGCGCATCACGAAGGCCTATACATACCCGAAATTTCGCGTCCACTATGCTTGCAAGGCCCTGAACAACCTGACCGTGCTGCGGCTGCTGCGCCAAATGGGTTCGGCTTTGGACTGTGTTTCAATCAATGAAGTCCGGCTTGGGCTTTTGGCTGGTTACCCGGCACAAGACATTCTTTTTACGCCCAATTTTGCAGGTGCAGACGAATACGAGGAAGCCGTCGGACTGGGGGTTAAAATCAATATTGATGCCATCCCGATGTTGGAAACCTGGGGACTTCATCATCCCGATGTTCCCTTTTGTATCCGAATCAACCCGCACTTGATGGCCGGGGGGAATGATAAGATTAGTGTCGGGCACATAGATTCCAAGTTTGGAATCAGCATCCACCAATTGCCTCATGTGATGCGGATCGTTGAAAATCAAAAACTTAAGGTGGAAGGATTGCACATGCACACCGGATCGGATATCCTGGATGTGGATGTGTTTTTGCGTGGCGCAGAAATCCTGTTTGAAGCAGCACGAAAATTCCCTGATCTGAAATATATTGATCTGGGTAGTGGCTTTAAAGTGCCATACAAACCCGATGATATTGAAACGGATGTGGAGGAAGTAGGCGAAAAGCTCAGCCAGCGGTTTACTGAATTTTGCCAAGAATATGGCCGTGAACTGACCCTGATGATTGAGCCAGGCAAATTTCTGGTCAGTGAAGCGGGTCACTTTTTTGCCAAATGTACCCTGGTGAAACAGACAACCTCAACGGCCTTTGTTGGCCTGGATACCGGGTTTAATCACCTTATCCGACCTATGTTTTATGGCGCTTTTCATAAAATTGTAAATGTGACTGAACCCACGTTCAAACCCAGGATCTATAATGTGGTGGGCAATATCTGCGAAACGGACACCTTCGCTGCCGACCGACGCATCGCTGAAGTGGTGGAAGGGGATATCCTATGTTTTTTCAATGCCGGGGCGTATGGTTATACAATGGCCTCCAATTTCAATTCGCGTCTTAGGCCTGCCGAGGTATTGATCTATAAAGGGGAAGCCCATCTTATTCGTGAACGGGATACGTTTGAGGATTTGGTGCGAGGGCAACTGGACGTGAAATTGTAAGGGTTATGGACCGTACATCCCGCTAATGTTTGATTGAAACCAATCTGCTTGATTTTATCTCTGCTGGCGGGTTTCTTCTGGTGTAGCATCGATTCCTGCGAACTTATTCGGGTAGCTTTAGATGTTCAATGTCCTATAATAGCCACAAATAAAGCATACTACTGGACATTTTTGTTTTGCCCACAGACCTAAAAGGTTTCCAAAAATCTTATAGGTCTCGATTTTAGAAAATGTCCGGTAGTGTGCAAATAAAGATACTATTCCATCAAGTAAACTTGCTTTTTACTGCACCTTTGCTCTTCCTTTTACATAAAGCTCCAAACATGGACTCACTCAACTACCTCAAAGCAGTAAAAAACGGAGAGCTACATTTTGCGGATGGTTCTATTCAGGATATTCCTCATTGGAATTCTTTAAATGCGACCCATATTTTTTTTGTGCGTCATGCAGAAAAAGACAGGAATGAGCTTCACGATCCAGTCCTTTCCACGGAAGGAGAAGCCAGGGCTGAACGTCTGGGTCGCATCATGGCTGAAGCCGGCTTGGATAGCTTGTATGCTTCACCTGCCCGTCGGTCTCAATTGACCGCAGCGCCTGTGCAAAGGCGTGGAAATACACCGCCTATTGAAATCTATGACCCAGCTGATCTGGAAGATTGGATATTAGTACTGGCATGCGATAGCATAGGCAAAAAAATCATGATCGTAGGGCATCAGGACTCTATACCGCAGATGCTCAACGGATTGGATGGCGGTTGCTCCGAATTTGACAATATATCCAACACTGATTTTGGAAAGTTTTATGTAGTCGCAATTTCCGAAGTTGATATGGAAGTGAATGAATTTCGATATTGAAAATTAGAACCTCCGATGTTTCCTATTAAAAACAAATCAACAAATCCACCTACCATGTTCAGCAATGTAAAAACAGCCCTCCAAACCGAAATACAGGGCATCCGCGACGCAGGTCTTTATAAACAGGAGCGCATCATAACCACCCCACAAGGTCCTGTTATTGACACGACCACACAGCGCGACCTGCTTAACTTTTGCGCAAACAACTACCTTGGACTCAGTAGCCATCCCGAAGTCATCGAAGCGGCCATTGAGGCCATTCGAACCCATGGTTATGGGCTTTCAAGTGTGCGCTTCATTTGTGGCACCCAAGATATTCACAAGGAACTGGAGCGAAGTATTGCTACATTTCTTGGGATGGAAGATACCATTTTATATGCTGCAGCTTTTGATGCCAATGGTGGATTATTCGAGGTGCTACTTGGCGAAGAAGATGCCATTATTAGTGATGAATTGAACCACGCGAGTATCATTGACGGCATTCGTTTGTGCAAAGCCAAACGATTTCGCTATAAACACAATGATATGAATTCACTGGAGGAGTGCCTCAAAGAAGCCTCTGGTGCGCGCCGGAAGCTCATTTTTACCGACGGTGCGTTTTCAATGGATGGAACCATTGCCCAGTTGGATGAGATCTGTGATCTTGCCGATAAGTATGATGCCATGGTCGGCATTGATGAGTGTCATGCCTCTGGATTCCTGGGCAAAACCGGGCGCGGCACCCATGAATATCGCGGTGTAATGGATCGCATCGACATCGTGACTGGTACCCTGGGTAAAGCGTTGGGCGGGGCGAGTGGTGGCTTTACTTCGGCTAAAAAAGAGATCGTGGAAATGCTTCGCCAACGGTCGAGGCCCTATTTGTTCTCCAATACGGTGGCTCCGAGTATCGTAGGTGCAAGTATAAAAGTCCTGGAATTACTTAGCGGCAGCACAACTTTGCGTGACAAACTTGAACGCAATACCAAATACTTCCGTTCAGCCATGACTGCGGCAGGCTTCGATATGATCCCGGGCGAACACCCCATAGTCCCGATCATGTTGTATGACGCTCCTCTGGCACAAAAATTTGCCGCTCGCTTGTTGGATGAAGGAATATATGTGATTGGCTTCTTTTTCCCGGTGGTAGCCCAAGGCAAAGCCCGGATTCGGGTGCAACTTTCTGCTGCGCATGATCAAGCGCATTTGGAGCAGGCTGTGGCTGCATTTACAAAGGTAGGAAAGGAATTGGGGGTAATTAAATGAGGAATTGCACCACATGAATCAAGTAAGCTGCATGCTCAAGAGTTATGCCCATTTCAAAACCCATTCCACAAATTACACGGCCCACTGAAATGCAGATAGTACCTCAATTACAACAGCCACTCAAGTGTATCATCGTTGAAGATGAGCCACTGGCTGCTGAGATATTAGCCGAATATGTGAATCAGACCCCGTTTCTGGAACTTACCCATATCTGTTTCGATGCGATCAAAGCGCTGGATGTGGTGCGCCAAAATCCGGTAGATGTAATGTTTTTGGATATTAATCTGCCTAAACTGAATGGTTTGGAACTTTTGAAAACACTGTTACATCAACCTCGAGTCATCATCACCTCCGCCTACCACCAATACGCTGTGCAGGGTTTTGAATTGCAGGTGATCGATTACCTGTTAAAGCCTATAGAATTAGCCCGGTATACAAAAGCCGTCAACAAGCTTTTGCAACCTCAGCGCAACCAGGATGTAATTACCCAAAAGCCTGCCGAACACCTTGTACGGCCCTATTACTTTTTCACGGTCAGTAAGCGTTCGGTCAAGATTTACCTCGATGAGATCCTATACGTTGAGAGCTTAAAAGATTCAGTGTCAATAGTTACTAGCACAAAAGCATACAATACCCATTATCAATTGGGCGAGTTGGAAGACCTGATGCGTTTGGATAATTTTTTGCGCATTCACCGTTCGTTCATGGTGGCTATTGACAAAATTGAATCCTTTTCAGCGGTTGAAATTGAGATCGCCGGGCGCACTTTGCCCATTGGACGCAGCCATAAATTGTACGTCATGGAAAAATTAGGCAGGAAATAAGGCTAACAAAGCTTCAAATTTATGGTTAAAATCAAATACATTCATCATTCCTTAAATGCAAGGTCCATCCAATAAATCCAAATCTACTCTGGCAGACGATGGAACGCTTTTGCGCCGATTGAGCAACAACCTGTCGCGTTGGGCTTTTACGGATTTTGAGCAGGCTAATTTTGCGTTGACAGAGTTGGGCCGTTTGATTAACCCACGAAGCCCTTTTGATATTCGCCTTTCGTATCACAGAAGCGCAGCTTTCTTAGAGAATCAATGGTTCCGACATGAACAGGCTTTGATGCATGCAAGGCTAGCCGTGAGCATTCTGGAAAGCCTTGCAGATGGCTGGGGATTAGCCGAAACCTGGGCTGACATTGCGGCCACTAACCTCAATCAAAGGGACTGGACCGCTGCTGAAGATGCCCTCCAACGTGCCAAACGGCATCTGGGTGACCATGCCCCGCCCCGACTTCGGGCACATATCACCTGTCGGGAAGGGTTTTTCTATCTTCTGCTCGGAAATCCCCGTAAAGCACTTGACTGTCTGCTGGAGGCAGAAAAAGATTTCCTACAGTTAGAAAAGGAAACAGCTACCCTCAAGGACTGGTATATCAAAACCCTGATCCTCAGTGGACTGGGCCAACTTTACGAATACCTCGGTGAAGAAGATAAAAGTCAGGAAGCCTACCGCAGTGTATTGCCCATCGTGGAGAAATACCAACTCCGCCCGCGTTTGGCCTGGCACTATCTGAATGCAGGGCGGGCGCAGCTCGCCCTCAATAATACAGAGGTAGCACAGGGGCATTTTGAAAAAGTACTCATCGTAGCAGGTGCAGGCGATTCGGAGGCGAAAACACTGGCGCTTAGCAATTTGGGTATTATGGCAACACTGGCAGGCAATGCTCCCAAAGCATTCAATATGTTTGGTCAAGCGGCAGCCGATTATAACCCACCGGCAAAACCTTCTGATTTTACCAATCTTTCAAAAATAGAAAGCTGGAGCGCAGCGCTTTATTTAAAATTGGAAAATATCGAAGAAGCAGAACAACATTATCTCCTAGCCTGGAAAATAGGCCAACAAGGCAATGATCTTTATCACCTGGCTCAAGTCAGCCAAGGGCTTTCTTCGCTTTATGAAAGTACGGGCAATTACGAACATGCCTTTGAATGGCAGCGTCAGGTAACGGAACTCAACCAAACCCATTTTAGTAAACTTCGCGATAACGAACGGCAAGAGATAGAAATCCGTCATCAACTGGAGCGCAATAAGCAGGAGGCCCAGATGGCGCGACTCCGCATAGCCGGACTACAACTTCGTGCCTTACGGGCGCAAATGAACCCGCACTTCATGTTCAATTCAATGAATGCGATCCAGGGATTGGTTACGTCTGGGCGTAACACCGAAGCTGAATCCTATCTTGCCAAATTTGCTAAAATGATGCGCCATACCTTGGAGTATTCTGAACTCGAAGAGGTGTCGTTGGAGCAGGAGATAGAGTTCCTGGATCGTTATTTGGACATCAACAAGAAATTGCGCTTTAGGGATCGGCTTGATTTTCAAATCATTTTGCCCAAAAATGAGGAGCTTGATGAGTTGTTTGTACCTACCATGATTGTGCAGCCATTTGTCGAAAACGCCATTGAACACGGTTTGCGCCCTCGGCAGGAAGGTCGGCTCACGATTCGTTTTGAAGTAATGCCAGAGGATGATTTATTGCTGAAATGCACGATTGAGGACGATGGCGTGGGCTACAACAAAGGCCAGGAGAAAGCTGCAGCTCAGGCTGGCGCAGGATTTCAAAAACACCGGTCAAGAGGCATGGAAATCACGCATGAACGCTTGCTTTTGCTACATCAAATCCAGAAGCGACCTGGGGATAAATTTATCCAGATTCAAGATTTGGCAGATATTACGAATGGGCAGCGCTCTGGTACCCGGGTGGAGGTTTTGCTCCCAATTATGAATGGAATATAAGGTAATATAGCCAAACTTAAC